>NZ_CM129662.1:2232086-2550956 GCF_052978205.1 Rhodanobacter sp. UC4452_H20
TCGTGGGCGCGGCACAGCAGGCGCACCGGCGCGGGCGCCGCGGCCAGCGCGGTCGCCAGCCCGGCCACGCCGCCGCCCACCACCACGATCGGCAGGTGCGCTCGCCTCACACGCGTTCGCGCCGGCCGACGGCGAGCATGCGTTCCAGCGCCGCGCGGGCGCGCACGCTCACGTCCGCGGGAATCTCGATCGCGTGGCGCAGGTCGCGCAGGCAGGCGTAGATGTTCTGCAAGGTGATCCGCTGCATGTGCGGGCACAGGTTGCACGGCTTGATGAACTCGGTCTGCGGGAACTGCGACTTGAGGTTGTCGGCCATCGAACACTCGGTGACCATCGCCACCCGGGCCGGCTTCTCGCGCGCCAGCCACTTGCCCATGGCGGTGGTGGAGCCGACGAAGTCGGCCTCGGCCAGCACCTCGGGCGAACATTCCGGATGCGCCACCACCCGGGTGCCGAACTGCTCGCGCACGTGCCGCACTTCCTGCGCGGTGAAGCGCTCGTGCACTTCGCAGCGGCCGTGCCACAGGATGATTTCCACCGCCGTCTGTTTGGCCACGTGGCGGCCGAGGAATTCGTCAGGCAGGAAGATCACCTTCGGCGCGCCCATCGCCTCCACCACCTGCACCGCGTTCGCCGAGGTGCAGATCGCATCGGACTCCGCCTTCACCGCGGCGGAGGTATTGGCGTAGCTCACCACCGGCACGCCGGGGTGCTGCGCGCGCAATGCGCGCACGTCGGCGGCGGTGATCGAGGAGGCCAGCGAGCAGCCCGCTTCGAGATCGGGCAGCAGCACGGTCTTGTGCGGCGCCAGGATCTTCGCGGTCTCGGCCATGAAGTGCACGCCGCACAGCACGATCAGCTCGGCTTCGCACTCGGCCGCGGCCTGGGCCAGGCCGAGCGAGTCGCCGGTGATGTCGGCCACACCGTGGAAGATCTCCGGCGACTGGTAGCTGTGCGCCATGATCACCGCGCCGCGCTGCTTTTTCAGCTTGTTGATCGCGTCGATCCACGGCAGGTGCAGCGGGATCTCCAGGCACGGCACCAGCGGTTCGAGCCGCTCGGCAAGCGCGGCGTATTCGTGTTCGAGTTCATCGCGCCAGACAGGCACGGGGACGGCGGCGAGGTCGTGCATGGCGATCCGCGGTGGAGGGTGGGCGAAGTATCCGAGGGCGCAGCTGGCCGGTTCAGTCCGCCCGACGAGCCGCGATGCGCGCAAGGCAGTGCAACCCGATGTGCGGGCGCGAGGCGAACCGCGATGGCGGCGGCCGCAGGCGCGGGAGAACGGAGCAACGCAACGAGAGGCTTGGCATGATGGCGCGCATCATCGCCGGCAACCGCGCGGGCGCGCCTTGATCGAGGTCAACCGCAACCGACGCACCACCGCGATGACGTCGGACGCTTTCCGCTCACGGGTGCTGCGGCAACGCCGCCACGAATGCCTCGGCGCGCCGGTGCACGCCGCGCAACGCCGACCACGTGCCCAGCCACGCGCACGCCAGCGCCACGCCGGCCGCACGTACCAGCCACGGCGACGGCCACAGCACCGCGGCTGGCAACAGCAGCAGCGGCCATTGCGCCAGCAGCACGCCGAGCTTGTCGCTGTCGGGCAGCAACCGCTGCACGCCGGGCAACTGCAGGCCGCGGCCGCAGCGTCGGTGCAGGTCGATCCAGCCGATGAAGGGAACGATCTCCAGCGCCATGCCGGCAAGCAGCAGCGGCAGCGCGATGCCCAGCCCCAGCGTCGCCGCCAGCACGGCGGTGCGAGCGCCTCCGGTCAGCAGCACGGCGGCCAGCGCCAGCACGATCAGGCCGCCGCGCCAACTCCACAGCAAGGGTGCGCGACGCACGCGCGGCGAGCGCCACTGCAGCCACAACGCAGCGCCGGCGAACAGCGCGACGTGCACCGCCACGGTGGCGAGCAGCCAGCGGCCGTCGTCGCGGGCCCAGCGCCACCATGCCGCGGCCGGCAGCATCAGCAGCACGCTGGCCAGCCACAGGGTCTGCGCCCGCGCCGGCATCGCCGCCGTGCCCTGGAACATCGGCATCACGATCCGCGCCACGCTGGCCAGCAGCAGCACGGTCCAGCCCAGCACGCCCCAGCTGGCGTGCACGTCCACCAGCGCCGCCATCGACAGCGTCGTGCCGTCGACCAGCGCGAGCGCCAACAGCGCGCCGAGCAGCGCGGTCAGCACGCCGAAGGCGATCGCCGCGCCGATGCCCGCGCGCAGCAGCCGCTGACCCGCGGCGACACACAGGCCGGGCACGGTCATCCCGGCCAACGTCGCGAACGCCAGCGGCAACAGCACGGCACCGCCGCGCAGCGCGCCGCGCCAGCCTTCGTGCAGGCCGGCCACCAGCAACAGCACGCCGAGGTTGAACACGGCGTGCAGCAATCGCCCCAGCCGCGCGCCGCCACGCACCCGCACGCCGGCGGCGGCAGGCAGGAATTGCAGCACGCTGCCGAACATCACGTTGCCGAACACGCCCAGGGTGAACACGTGCACCAGCGCCAGCGTGGCCGGCTGCCAGCGCGTGCGCAGCGCAACGTCGCCGTCGACGAGCAGCAGCGCGCCGGCGAGCACGCCCCACAGCGGCGCACTCAGCAGGAACCGCCGCGGCAACGATGCCGGCGGCGCCTGGTCAAGCGCCAGTCGGGCCATCGTCGTCCGGGCGATGGATCCGCACGCGCGCGCCGCCGGCGGGCAGCATCTCCGCACGGACATGCAGACGGCGACCGGACAGCAGGTCGAGCAGCGGCGTCGGCAGCAGCGGGGTGAGCAGCTCGAGCGTCTGCCCCGGCGCCAGCGCATCGGCTGCCTCCAATGCACGCATCATCGGCTCCGGCGCCGGCAGCGCGCGCAGGTCGAGCGCGATGGTGGTGCCATCGTCGGTGGCGTGGTCGTGGTGGGCCGGCGGTGGAGAGACAGGCATGCGGCCATCTCAACGCAGCAGGGGCGCGGGCGCGCTGACCTGGGTCAACGCAGCCGCGCCAGCGACGCTCAACGCGCGCCCGCCAGCGCCTGCCGGCCGCGCCATTCCAGCTGCAGCCACACCCGCGCGTTGTCGCGACCGAGACCATCGGCGCGATAGTCGGCCAGCTTGAGCATGGCGTCGAGGCCGGCGATCAGCGGAAGGCTCAGCGATGCGTTCCACTCGCTGCCGTAGCGGCCGCCGCAATCCGCGCGGTAGTCGTGGTAGGCCACCACCCAGGCGAGCTTGCCGGCCAGCCCGCTGCGACCGAACTTGCCGGCGGCGCCGACGTAGCGATCCTCCAGGCCGCCGGCGGGCGTCACGTTGAACTGATCGTCCCAGCCGTTGAACGCGTGCAGCGTCGCCAGCGGCGTCTGCAACGCATGCTGGCCGTTGCCGCCCAGATGTTCCCAGCCCAGCTTCGCGGTGATGCCGCCCTGCGTCCAGGTCGGTTCCAGCAGCCAGTAGTTGTGCGCGAAATGCAGCGGATTGTTGGCGTAGTCGCGCTGCCGCGCCGCTTCCAGCGTCCAGCCCGCGCCGTTGCCGTCGTGCAGCGCCTTGCCGCTCCAGCGCGCGCCCCAGGTGGCGCTCGATGCGCTGGCCACGTCGCGGTCCTCGTGCAGGTAGGCATAGCCGACCCATTGCTGCGCGCCGCGGACCCATGCGGCGTTGAGCAGGTGCGTGTCCAGAGCGCGCTCGCGCGCCAGCGGATTGAGCGCGTCGCGGCCGGCCACCCGATGCACGCGATCGAGCCAGTCGTAGCGCACGGTCACGCTGTCCAGCGGTTGCCATTGCAGCGCCAGCGCATCGAAGGTCTGCTCGTGCTGGCGCCAGCCGCTGTTGCCGACCCAGCGCTGGTTGTCCAGCAGCAGTCGCTGGCGCCCCAGCGTGGCGCCGAACACGTCGCCTTGCCATGCCAGCCAGGCCTGGTCGAGTTCGCTGCCACGCGGGTCGGTGATCGCCGGATACTGCGTGCGGCCGTTCGCGCCGCTGTTGTAGTGCTCGTTGGCCGCGGCCACGCCGGCACCTTCCAGCAGCGCACTCCAGCCCTCCCCGAAGCTGGCGCGCAGGCCCAGCCGCAGGCGCAAGGTCGTGGCCGCCGCGTCGCGGCTGAAGGCGTCGTCGTCGACCTGTTCGTGGCGCAGTCGTGCATCCCATTCCAGCTGCAGCGGCGCGTTCGCCGCCGGCGGCGCGATCGCGTCGACGGCGGCCCGGGCCGCTGGTGCACCCAGCGTGGCGGCCAGCACGCAGCTGGCGGAAAGCATGTGGCGGATCGGCTTCATCGGATGTCCCCTTGTTGGATGCGCGCAGTCTGCGGACTGCCCGCCTCCGGCCAGTTGACCGCCGTCAGCTCGGCGCCATCGAAGCGGCGACTGTGACAACACGCCGCGCGGGTGCACGAAAAAGCCGCCATGACGGCGGCTTCGGCAACGGACGCATGGACGTCCACTTGGCGCACCGGCTCACGGCTTCGCCAGCGTCTCCTCGATGGCCTTCACGAACGCCGGATCGAGCCGGCCGATCAGCGTGGTGCGCGCGGCGATGCGGCCCTCGGCGTCGAGCAGGATCAGCTCGCTGGAGTGGTTGAACTCGCCATCGGGCAGCTGCCGGTATTGCAGGCCGAGCACGCCGGACAATTGCCGCACCTGCGCCGGCTCGGCGCGGGCCAGCGTCCAGATGCGCCCGTCCAGCTTGCGCTTCTCCGCATAGCTCTTCAGCGTGGCCACGTCGTCCTTAGCCGGGTCGAAGCTCACCGCGAGCAGGTCGATCTTCGCGCGCGCGGCCGGATCGAGCGCGTTGCGGGTCAGGCGCAGGCTGTCGATGATCATCGGGCAGACCATCTGGCACGAGGTGTAGAACATCGTGACCAGCTGCGGCCGCCCGCGACGCGCGGCCAGCATCTGCTGCCGGCCATCCTGCGTGGTCAGTTGCACCGGCAGGTTGTAGACCGAATCGCCGGGCAGCGGCGTGGCGGCCGCGGCAGTGCCGCCGCACAGCGCAGCGAGCAGTGCCAGTGCACCCAGAAAGTGTTTCATCGCCGCTCCTTCAGTTCGACTTCGCGCAGCGGAAGCCAAGGTTGTTGGTGGTATCGGCGGCCTTCAGCGCGGAGAGCATCGCGATGCGCATCAGCACCGCGTAGTTCTCCTTCTCCTGCAGGCTGATCGCGCCGGCGCCGCAGAACTTCAGCAGGTCGGGATCGCCCTGCTGGCGGCTGTCGCTGGCCACCATCAGCGCGTTGAAATCGTCGACCCACTCCCACACCAGGCCGTTCATGTCGCGCACCCCGTAGACGTTGGCCGTACCGCCGACGGCGGGCAGCGCGGCGTTCGATGGCCGCGAATACCAGCCCAGGATGTTCTCGCGCCAGGCCGGGTCGGCCCGCGCGTCGCGACGGCTGGCGTCCGCCGCCGCGGCAAACTCCCACTCGTACCAGCTCGGCAGCCGCGCGCCTTCGCTTTCGCAATACGCCTGCGCGGCGAACCAGCTCACCCGCGTCACCGGCTGGCGCGGGAGTGCCTGCTCGCCGAGTTCATCGGCGCCGGCCCATTGGGTGAGATAACGCGCGTCGGCGAGGATGCCGGCGACCTTGTCGCGCCGCCATTGCGGGTGCTCGCGCACGAACGCCAGGTACTCGCCATTGGTGACCAGCTCGGTGCGCAGGCGGAACGGCGCGACCTGCGCCGCGGCCGCCTTGCCGTCGGCAGGCAGCACGCTGGCGAAGGTGCCTCCCGGCAGCGCGGCGTATTCCGCCGCCGCTGCCGGGAGTGCCAGCACCAGGCCGAACCATGCCAGGGCCAGCCGCATGCGCATGCTCAGTGCCCCGGGTCCGCGTGCGGGCCGGCTTCGGCACGCGCCTTGGCCACGTCTTCCTTGCTGTACTGGCCGCCCGGGTTGTCCCAGCTGTTGATGACGTAGGTGAGGATGTTGGCCACCTCGTCGTCATTGAGCTGGCTCATCGGCGGCATCACCGAATCGTACTCGTGGCCGTTGACGGTGATCTTGCCGGTCAGGCCGTGCGTCACGATCGTCATGGCGCGTTTCGGGTCGGCGGCCAGGAAATCCGACTTGGCCAGCGGCGGGAACACGTTGGCCAGGCCTTCGCCGTTCGCCTGGTGGCAAACCGAGCAGGTGCCGGTGAACAGCTGCTTGCCCGCGGCGATCTGCTCCTCCTTGGTCAGCGTGCCGGCCGCGTGCGCCTTGGCCGCGGCGGTCACCGCCTTGAGGTTCGGCTCCGAGCGGTCGCCCAGGTAGACGTAGTCGACCTCCTTGCCCGAGTAGACCAGCTTGTTCTCCGGCCCGTCGACCTTGAGGATGCCCAGCGCGCCCTTGTTGAACGCGCGGAAGATCGAGTGGTCGACCAGCACGTAGCTGCCCGGCACGTCGGTGTGGAACTCCACCATCGCCGCGCCGCCGGCGGGGATCAGCGTGGTCTGTACGTTGTGCTGCGCCACCGTGCCGCCTTCGGGCTGCACCTTGTCGAAGATCTCGCCGATCACGTGGAAGCTGGAGACCAGGTTGGGGCCGCCGTTGCCGATGAACAGGCGCACCGTCTCGTTGGTCTTGGCGGTCAGGGCGTTGTCGCCGGTGAGTGCGCCTTCCTTGCCGTTGAACAGCACGTAGGTCGGGTGCTCGTCGATCGCCTTTTCCATGTCGAACGGCTGATGGCCCTTCTCGCGATATTTGCCGGTGGTGTAGAAGTCGCCCTGCATCACGTAGTACTCGTGGTCGACGGGCGAGAGGCCTTCCGGTGGCTCGACCAGGATCAGGCCGTACATGCCGTTGGCGATGTGCATGCCCACCGGCGCGGTGGCGCAGTGGTAGACGTAGATGCCCTGGTTCAGCGCCTTGAAGGTGAACTGCGAGGCATGCCCCGGCGCGGTGAAGCTGGACGCCGCGCCACCGCCCGGCCCGGTCACGCCATGCAGGTCGATGTTGTGCGGCATCTTGCTGTCCGGCGCGTTCTTCAGGTGGAACTCCACCGTGTCGCCCTGGCGCACGCGGATGAAGCTGCCCGGCACGGTGCCGCCGAAGGTCCAGAACGTGTAGCTGACGCCTTCGGAAATCGGCATCTCCTTCTCGATCACCTCCAGCTCGACGATGACCTTCGCCGGGTAGTTGCGATGGATCGGTGGCGGCACGTGCGGCGGGCTGGTCAGCACCGCCTTGATTGGCTCACCCTGCGGCGGACCGAAATCGCCGCGCTGGGAAGCCACCGAGGTGCTGGCCGGTGGGGTGGCCGCGGCGGGCGACGCCGGGGGCTTGTCGGAGCAGGCCGCCAGCGCGAACACGGCGAGGGCGGCGAGGACGGTGGACAGCGGACGCGACATGGGGATCTTCCCGTTGGTTGTGCCTGGCTCGAAGCATGCCCGGCAAAACCCGCCGCCATTTGACCGGCGTCAAAAGACTCCCCGAAACCCGCCCGCTGCGTCACCGCGCCACATCGGTTTCAGCCGACGCGCCTGACCCGCAAGAATCGCCATATCCACGACGGCGTCATTCACCCCACGTCGCCGCTCATCACACGGCGTCATTCCCGCAAAAGCGGGAATGACGGCGGGGAGAATTGCGGCAACCGGCGGGCGAGCGGTACGGCATGGAGAACCTGCAGAAACCGGGAAGGCTCGCCGACCTCGCGAAGCGAAGGCCGCAGCCCGCGCTCCGCCATCACCCCGCCTTGCCGTCCACCCGCGGGGTCAGGTAGATCCACGCCGAGCGCAGCACCCACGGCAGGAAGGCGAGCAGCCAGCCGTAGGCGGCGATCACCAGCCACAGGTACATGTCGCCACCCAGTTCGGCGCGAATGCGCAGCAAGGCCACCACCTGCAGCAGCACGAAGCACAGCCACGGCACCGCGCCCATCTGCAGCGGCCGGCCGGAGTGGCCCATGGTCACGCGGGTCACCATCGCCACCAGCATCGAGCCGAAGAAGCCGATGCCCAGCGCATGCAGCGGCGCGCGGCCGAGGATGAACTGGCCACTGGTGGCGTAGACCACGTCCTGCACCGCGAACAGCACGAACGCCACCGGCAGCCACGCGAATGCCAGGTGCAGCACCGCCAGCAGGCCCGGGTGCATCGCCCGCCACGGCCGCCAGGTCAGCGAGTGCCAGGCGAACACCAGCGCCAGCGGCACGTCGACCATGTACAGCCAGCCCAGCACGCCGCGCCACGACAGCACGAGGTGCGCCAGCAGCAGCATCCATACCACCGGCATGCTCCAGTCCGGGCGCACCACCGCATAGCCCTTGACCATGTTGCCGGTGAAGAACGGCAGCATGCGATGCATCACCGTGAAATAGATCGGCAGCAGCAGGCCGAAGGTGCCGATCCTGACCGCCAGCAGCGCGCACTGCGCCGGCGCGCCGAACAGGTAGGCGAGGAAGATCGCCAGCCCCAGCGTGCCGAGCGACAGCGCCGCCAGGCACGAGCGCGCATGCCCCTTGCGCTCGGCCACCGAGGCACGCAGCACGCCGGCCAGCGTCCACACGCCGATCGCGTAGCCGAGCAGCATCAGCAGCACGCCCAGCTCCAGCACGCGCGGCAGCGCCAGCAGACCCGCGTGCGCCAGCACGTAGCCGCCGAACAGGCAGCCGGCCACCGGCAGGAACCGCGTGCGCGGCAGGTCCGGGCGACCCAGCCAGCGCGGGAAGGTGGTCATCAGGAAGCCGAACATGAACAGCGGGAACAGGCCGTACTGGATCAGCACGCCGTGCGCATACAGCGGCGGGATCGACGGCTGCGGCCAGCCAGCCAGGCCGAACCGCAGCGAGGTCAGCTCCAGCGCCCACCACGCCATGCTCAACATCACCGCGACGGTGCCGGCGAGGAACAGCGGCCGGTGCGGCGCCGCCGCCAGCAGCCGGGGAATGTCGGCAAGCGGCGACGAGGTGGAGGGCTGGTCGGACATGGCGTGATCCCGCGAATGCGAATGACTTCCCATCGTGCCACAGCCATGCATGCCGGCCCCATGACCTGCATCAGCCCCGGCCCGACGCCCTCACTCGCGCTGGAACAGCGCCAGCTCCGGCCGGTGCAGGCCGAAGCCCTGCACGCGATTCACGCCCAGCGCGGTCAGCGCCTGCACGGTGGGCGTGTCGGTGACCCACTCGGCGACCACTTCCAGCCCCAGCCGGTGGCCGATGTCGGTGACCGCCTTGACCATCAGGTGGCTGACCGGATCGGTCAGCATGTCGCGCACGAAACTGCCGTCGATCTTGATGATGTCCAGCGGCAGGTGCTTCAAATAGGTGAACGAGGACATGCCGGCGCCGAAGTCGTCCAGCGCGATGCGGCAGCCGGCGGCGCGCAGCTGCGCCATGCAGCGCGCCACCGCCGAGAGGCTGCGCGCGGCCACCGTCTCGGTGATCTCGAAGCACACCTGCGCGGGCTCCACGCGGTAGCGGCGCAACCAGTCGATGATGTCCTCGACCAGGGCGGTGTCCTCGATGCTGGCGCCGGAGAGATTGATCGCCACCATCTCCATCGCGCTGCCGTCCGGATGCAGCCGGTCGAAATTCGCCAGCGTGGTCTCGATCACCCAGCGATCGACCAGCGGCATCAGTCCGTAGCGCTCGGCCGCCGGCACGAACACGCCGGGCAGTATCAGTTCGCCTGATTCCTCGCGGAAGCGCAGCAGCATCTCGATGCCCGGCCGGCCACTGCCGGGCGGCAGCGGCCACACCTCCTGGTAGGCCAGCTGCAGGCGGCGCTCGTCGATCGCCCAGCGCAGGCGGTTGGCCCAGTCCATCTCGCTGCGCCGGCGCACGGTCTGGTCGTCGCGCCCGGAGTAGAAATGCGCGCGGTTGCGGCCCATCTCCTTGGCCATGTAGCAGGCGGTGTCGGCCTGGGCGAGCAGGTCGCGGGCCGACACGCCGGAGTGGTCGATCACCACCCCGCCGATGCTGGCGCTGACCATGTAGCTGGTCTGCTCCCAGATGAACACGTAGCCGTCGATGCAGCGACGGATGCGCTCGGCGCTGCGCTCGGCCTCCTCGCGGTCGGCCACGCCGGTCAGCAGCACGCCGAACTCGTCGCCGCCGAGCCGCGCCAGCACGTCGCCCGTGCCCAGCTGCCGGCGCATCACGATCGCCAGCTGGGTGAGCAGCTGGTCGCCGGCGGGGTGGCCGGAGGTGTCGTTGACCAGCTTGAACTGATCCAGGTCCACGTACAGCAGGGCGGCGACCGGCGAGGCGAACGACCCGGCCGCCAGCAGCGCCTGCAGCTGGTGCTCGAACTCGCGGCGGTTGTACAGGTCGGTCAGCACGTCGTGGCTGGCCTGGTAGCTCAGCAACTGGTTGAGCTGGCGCTCCTCGCTGATGTCACTGGCCACCAGCAGCAGCTTGGCGTGGCCGCCCAGCTCCACCCGCGAAACCGCCACGCTGGCCCAGAAGCGCTCGCCGCCGGCGTCCCGCAACTGCGCCTCCATCCGGCCGCAGCCGCTGGTGTCGCGCGCCTGCAGTTGCCGGTGCAGGTCGTCGTCGTCGAACAGTTCGGGCAGGCGCTGATCGATGATGCGGTCGCCGAGGCGATTGCGCGACGCCTGATTGGCGTAGGTGATGCGCCCGCCGTCGGCATCGGCCAGCATCACCAGCGCCGGCAACAACTCGTTGAGCGCGCGAAAACGCTCCTCGCTCTCGCGGTAACGCCGGCTCATCTGCCAGCCCAGTTCCAGCGCGCGCTGCCGCGTGTTGACCATGGAGTACACCAGCATGGCCAGCAGCACGCTGGCCAGCACGCCCACCGGCAGCGCCGACTGGCTCCAGTCGAACGCCGTCGGGCGCATCGGGCGCGAGCGCATCACCACGTCCAGCACGCGCCCGCCATAGGCGAGCCGGCGCTCGAAGCGGAAGTCGTCGCCGGTCGCCGCCGCGGGCGCGGAATCGAACATCGGCACTGCGCGCGCCGGGTCGGTGACGTCGTGCAAGGTCAGCCGCAGCTGCCGCCCCACGTCCGGCTGCAGCACGTTGCCAAGCAGCTTGCTGATGCGGAACGACACCGCGATCGAGCCGCGCATGCGCTCGCGGCGCTGCGCCATGGTGCGCGGCGGGTCGCCCGGGCTGAACACCGGCAGGCGCATGGTGAACCCGTCCGGTGCGCCGGCGCCGGTCTGCTGTACCGGGCGGAACGGCGCGGACAACGCCACCTCGCCGCTGTCGCGCGACGCCAGCAGCCCAGCCAGGTTGCTCGGTTGCGCCGCGACGTCGAGGCTGACCACCGCCTCGTTGCCCTTGCGCGGCTGCACCCAGCTAGTGATGAAATGCTCGCCCTGCGGACCGCTCTCGCGCTGCGCGTAGGCCAGCGCCAGCAGGCCGGGGAACTGCACGTGCGGGCGCATGTTGTCGTAGAAGTTGGTGAACTCGGTCTCGCTGACTTCGTCCGAGGAGAGGAACAGCGTCTGCACCGCGCGCAGCAGCGATTCGGACTCGTGCAGGCGGTTCAGCAGGGCTGCATAGGTCTTGCCCGCCATCTCGCCACGCACCAGCGACTGCTCGGTGAGATGCCGCCGCTGCTGTTGCAGGTGGGCCGCGAAGGCCAGCGCCAGGCCCGCCAGCAAGGCGAGCAAGCTCCACCACAGGGCGCTGCGGCGCCAGCCCGAAGCTGCCACAGCCACGGGCTCGAACGCACCGCCGGTCCGGCGATCCGTTCGCGTTGGATGGAGCTCGTGGAGATCCATAAGCTGTGGCAATTCCGCTGCCATGGGGTCCAGTGTGTTCGATGCTACAGGAGCAGAATGCGCGCGCCAGATGAAAAGCGCACGGCCGCAGGGTCCCCGCCCATGTCGACCGGCGGAATCTCCCCCTTCCCGGCTATCGGCCGCAGGGGCGGATGATTGAGCTGTTGCTGGCCGGCCTCACCTTCCCCGCGGCTTGGCCCGATGCGTGGCCTGCGCCGTCCATGGATCGTCGGGCCAGGGGTGGCGGGGGTAGCGGCCCTTGAGTTCCTTTTTCACCTCGGGGTAGGTGCGTTCCCAGAAGCCGCGCAGGTCCTGGGTGACCTGGATCGGGCGGCCGGCGGGGGAGAGCAGGTGCAGGGTGACCGGGATGCGGCCGCCGCCGACGCGCGGAGTGTCGGCCAGGCCGAACAGTTCCTGCAGTTTCACGGCCAGCACCGGCGAGTCGGCGCCGGCGTATTCCAGGCGGCGTGACTGGCCGCTGGGCACCACGACTTGTTCCGGTGCCTGGGCGTCCAGCAGCTGGCGCTGCGAATGGTCGAACAGCGACGCCAGCGCCTGCGACAACTCCTCCGCGCCCAGGGCGTCGAGTCGGTGCTTGCCATGCAGGTACGGCGCCAGCCACTGTTCCAGCGTGACCAGCAGGTTTGCGTCGGACACGTCGGGCAGCCCACGCTCGGGCAGCCATGCGCGCAAGGCCTGCATGCGCGCGCGCAGGCGGCGGGCGTGGTCGCTCCACGGCAGCGCGTCCAGGCCGCGCGCGCGGATCGCCGCCAGCATGGCCGGCAAGGCATCGGCCGGGCGCACCGGCACGCTGTGGCGGCTCAGCACGATGGCGCCGAAGCGGCTTTCCTCGAACGCCTCGGCCGCGCCGCGCTGCTCGTTCCAGCGCAGCGTGCGTTCGCGGGTGAAATGCGCGGGGAAGTCGCGCTCCAGCGTGCGCGGGTCCAGCGGCGCGGCGCTGAACACCAGGCTGTCGCGCGACTCCAGCCGCAGGTCGGTCACCACCAGCCAGGGTTCGCCGAGCAGCGCCGTGTGTTCGTGCAGGCGGGCGCCGCGGCCGTTGGCCAGCACGTAGCGGCGCGGATCGTCGCCATCGCGATGGGCGACGCGGTCGGGGAAGGCGTGCGCCAGCAGGTCGCCCACGGCGTGGCTGTCGGGTACGCCGGTGGCCGCGGTTCGGACGTCCAGACGTCTGCGCCAGCCCTTGCTGGCCTGCTCGATCGCGGCCAGCGCGCCGGCGTCGACCTCGCCGCGCGGCGCGCCGCCGCGGCGGTCGCGCCAAGCGTGCAAGGCGGCCACGCGCACGCGCAGATCGTCGTTGCGCGCCTGCGCCCCGCGCAACGGCGAGCGCGCCTCCAGCAGGGCCAGCAGGTCGGCGACCACGGCGCGTTGTTCGTGCGGCGCGCGCAGCGCCGCGGCGGCCAGCCGCGGGCTGGCGCCCAGCTCCAGCATGCGCCGACCCAGCGCGGTGATGCATGCGTCGCGGTCGAGCGCATCGAGTGCCTGCAGCAGTTCGCGCGCCTGGGCCAGCGCGCCGGGCGGCGGCGGGTCGAGCCAGGCCAGGTCGCCGCCATCCGCCGCCGTGACACCCCAGGCCGCCAGCTCCAGCGCCAGGCCGGACAGCTCCGCCTGTGCGATCTCCGCGCCACGGCTGCGCTCCAGCCGGCGGCTCTGCGGCCACAGCCGATACGCCACGCCCGCCGCGACGCGACCGGCGCGGCCGGCGCGCTGATCGGCCGAGGCCTGCGAGATGGTGACCGTCTCCAGCCGGGTGAAGCCGGAGTGCGGATCGAAGCGCGGCTCGCGCGCCAGGCCGCTGTCGACCACCGCGCGGATGCCGGGCAAGGTGATGCTCGATTCGGCCACGTTGGTGGCCAGCACGATGCGGCGCGTGCCGGGTTCGGCCGGGGCCAGGGCGTATTGCTGCTCGGTGAGGGACAGCTCGCCGTGCAGGGGCACGATGTCGATTTGTTCCCCTCTCCCTCCGGGAGAGGGTGCCCCTTTAGGGGCGGGAGAGGGTACGGGCGGAGCGGGGCGCTCGGCTCCGACCGCACCCTCTCCCCCAACCCCTCCCCCGAAGGGGGAGGGGAGCATTCTCTCCAGCAGCGCCTGCGTTCGCGCGATCTCGCGCCGACCGGGCAGGAAGACCAGCACGTCGCCGTCGGTTTCATCGAGCGCCTGGCGCACGGTGCGGGCGAGATGCTGCTCGGCGCTTTCCTGCGCGCGCGCCGGCGGATGTTCGATGCGTATCGGGAAGCTGCGCCCGGGGCTGGAAAGGCGCGGCGCGTCGAGCCAGCCGGCGATGCGCTCGCCATCCAGCGTGGCCGACATCAGCAGCAGGCGCAGGTCCGGCCGCAAGGTGGCTTGCACGTCGAGCGCGAGCACGGCGCCGAGGTCGCCGGCCAGGTGGCGCTCGTGGAACTCGTCGAAGATGATCGCGCCGATGCCGGCCAGTTCGGGATCGGCCTGGATCAGCCGGGTGAGGATGCCTTCGGTGACCACCTCGACGCGGGTGGCAGCGCTCACCTTCGACTCGAAGCGAATGCGGTAGCCCACCGTCTGCCCGACCGGCTCGCCGAGCTGCGTCGCCATGAACTGCGCGGCGGCGCGCGCGGCGAGACGGCGCGGTTCCAGCATCACGATCCTGCGGCCGGCCAGCCACGGCGCATCGAGCAGGGCCAGCGGCACCTGAGTGGTCTTGCCGGCGCCGGGCGGCGCCTCCAGCACCAGCCGCGGATTTGCCGCGAGCGCGGCGCGGATCTCGGGCAGCAACGGGAGGATCGGGAAATCGGGCGCAGTCATCCGCTGCATGATAAAGGCCCGCCCCACCAGGACAGCCAGGAGCCGCTCGCGAGCGATGCTCCCGCGTCGGGATTCGGGATTCGCGAGAGCAAGGGTACTGCCCGCGAGCTGGCCTCAAGCGTGGCTTCAGGTGGCCGATGTACTGATTGGGCTAACCGCTCATGGGTCGCCACACGTTTTCATGGAACCAGGAGTATCCCGATTGTTCACCATGCCACCATCCAGCAAGGGGCGGCGCCTTCGCTTCCTGCGTTGCCTGTTTGGGGGCCTTTGGGTTTTCGCAGCCGCCGCCTGGGCCGCGCCCCCGGCGCCTGATGTCGCGCCTCTGTCCGCACGCCCGATCGGCATGCCGCTGCTGAAGAACTTCAATCCCGAGGACTACGGCGGCTACCCGCAGAACTGGGCCGTGGTGCAGGACGCACGGGGAATCATCTACGTCGGGAATGGCGACGATGGCGTGCTGGAGTTCGATGGCACCCAGTGGCGGCACATCGCGGTTCCCCGCCAGAGCACGGTGCGCTCACTGGCCACCGATGCGCGGGGACGCGTCTACGTCGGCTGCGTTGGCGATTTCGGATATCTCGCGCCGGATGCCGCGGGTCGCATGCACTACGTGTCGCTGCTCGATCGGATACCGCCGGAGGATCGCGATTTCGCCGACGTGTGGAACGTACTGCCTGGCGACGATGGAATCTACTTTGCGACCAGCAGCCGGCTGTTCCATCTGGCCTCCGGCAAGGTACGGGTGTGGAAGGCACAAACCGAGTTCCACCTCGCCTATTACCTGGATCACCAGTTGTACATCCAGCAAATGGACCAGGGGCTGGAGAAGCTGGTGGCCGGTCGGCTGGAACGGGTCGAGGGCGGCGCGCGATTCGCGACCGACAGGATCTACGCCATGGTTCCCTGGGCCGAGGCGGGAAAACCCGCGTCCATCCTGATCGGAAGCCGGCAGGCCGGATGGTCGATCTTCGACGGGCATGCCTACCGTCCCTGGTCCACCCGCAACGCCGAAGCGCTCAAAGCCGATCAGATCTACGGCGCGCAGTGGCTTGCCGATGGCCGGCTCGCCGTTGCCACGCTGCAGGGTGGCGTGATGCTGCTCGACCGCCAGGGCGACGAAGTGGGCCGTGTCGGCATGGCGGAAGGTCTCATTGGCGACACCGTCTACGGCATGATGCAGGATCGCGACGCCGGGCTCTGGCTCGCGCTGGACAATGGCCTGGCGCGGGTCGAAGTGGGTTCGCCGCTGACCCGTTTCACCCGCATGAGCGGCCTGGACGGTTCGGTCATGGCGATCCACCGCCATGGACGCACCTTGTACGCAGGCACGGCCAAGGGTCTGTTCCGACTCGACGAGACGAAGGCCCGGTTCACTCGGGTTGCGGGCATCCATGGCCAGGTCTGGGACATGCTGGACATGGATGGGTCCTTGCTGGTTGCCAGCGCGCAAGGTCTTTTCGAGGTCGATGGGAACCGTGCGGCGCGGCAACTCTCGCGAGAGTTTTCCTTCACCCTGGCGCGCGTTGCCCCGCACGATGACCGTTTGCTGGCAGGCCAGCGTGACGGTTTGCTGTCGATGCGGTTTGCATCGGGCAGGCTGGTCGACGAGGGCAAGGTCGTGGCGGGCGAAATCCATTCGCTGCTCGCGGACGCCGCCGGCACCTTGTGGATCGGCTTCATGGATGAAGGTGCGGCAAGGCTTGATCTCTCCGGACAGGCGCGGCCAGCAACATCACCCCGGATGGAAAGGCTCCAGCCGAGTGTGACCCATCCGGAGGAACCTCGTTTCGTCACTCTTGGCCTTGTCAACGGCGACATCCGATTCGGTACGGCCTCAGGCATTCAAAAACTCGACGCGAGCGGGCGCGCGCTGGTGCCGGACGAACGCTTCTCCGGGTTGTTCGGGTCCGGCACCCGGCAAGTCTGGAAGTTTGAGCAGGATGCGTTCGGCAGCGTGTGGATGTACACGGTCGACCCTGCCCGCCACCTCAAGGCGCTGGGTGTCGCCGTGGCCGACGCCCAAGGCCGCTATCACTGGCAGGAGCGCCCCTTGCAGGCGTTGTCGGGAAAGACGGTGTTCGCCCTGACGTCGGAACCGGATGGCGTGATCTGGGTGGGCACGAACGACGGTCTCTATCGCCACGATCCCCACAGGCAAAAAGACTACGCGACACCTGCCGCGACGCTGCTGCGGAACGTCGCCACGCACGGCGGGAAACTGCTCTGGGGCGGGGCCGGCAGGGTTGCCCCCGCTGAGCTGGATTGGCGCGAGAACAGCTTGCGCTTCGACTACGCGCAACCCGACTTCGAAATGGGTGCTGCCGAGCGCTACCAGGTCATGCTCGAGGGCATGGATAACACTTGGTCGGCGTGGACCAACGAAACTTATCGTGACTACACCAACCTGCCCGAGGGCTCCTATCGTTTCCGCGTTCGCGCGCGCGACGCCTATGGCGGTCTCGGCAGCGAGGCAAACTTCAGCTTTCGCGTGTTGCCGCCCTGGTATCGCAGCTGGTGGGCTTACCTGACGTGGTGCGCCCTGCTATTGCTTGTCGCCAAAGGGGCCATGCGCTGGCGTCTGCGCAACGTCGACGAAACCAGGCGCTCACAAAGCTGGTGGAGGAACGTACCGAAGCGCTGGAGTGCGCCAACTCCGCGCTGGTCGATCAGACGATTACGGATGCACTGACCGGACTCAGAAACCGGCGTTACGTCATCGACCATGTCGACAAGGACATCGCCACGGTTCAGCGCAACTACCGGAACCTCGCCCTGGGCTATGCCGATCACGCCGACGCCAACATCAATCTGCTGTTCCTGATGATGGATCTTGACCACTTCAAGGAGGTCAACGATCGCTACGGGCACGCTGCCGGCGACCGCGTCCTGGCGCAGCTGCGGGACATTCTTGTCGCGGCGACGCGCGAGACGGACACCCCGGTACGCTGGGGCGGCGAGGAGTTCCTCATCGTCGCGCGCTTCGCCAACAATGCCTTCGGCCCCGTCGTTGCCGACCGGATCCGCACCATGGTTGCCGATCATCCCTTCGACCTCGGCAACGGCTTGACGATACACCGCACATGTTCGGTCGGCTTTGCCTCGTACCCGGTGTTTGCCGCATCGAAGCACAACTTTGGCTGGGAGGACGTGGTCAACCTGGCCGATCAGTGCCTGTATCGGGCCAAACGCGATGGCCGCAACCGCTGGGTCGGGGTTGTCCCGACGGATGCGGCCTTGGCCACCGACCCAGGGGAAATCACGGTGGATCTGGACGTGCTGGTCGCCAAAGGCTACCTGTCCGTCCTGTCGCTCGATGACGTGGCCGCCCCAGGCTGATTCAACGGCGCGGCCCCCGCCAGGGGCGTTCGGCGATGTCCGCAGCAGGCGGGGGATTTTTTCACACGCTCTCAGGGCGACGGCTGGCGGCAGGCTTGCTGGCTCTGGCGTGCAGTCTGCGCACCGGCGGCATCCTGGTTGTGCTGGCGCACCTGGGCGATCACCTGCCAGTTGCGCTCGCACAGGCTGCCCTGGCGCGTGCCCTGCTGCCACGACTGCATCGCGAGGCGCTCCGCGTTCGCGTAGTCGGCCTTGCCCAGCGCAAGCTCGGCATGTTGCTGCAACTGCTCGGGCCAGCTCGGCGCGGGTGCGGCAGCCACCGGCGTCACGCTCGCGGCGCTCGCCTCGCCGCCCTGGCGCAGCGGCGCCAGCGACTCGAACTTCTCCTGGTACTCGTCGGTGACCTGCTTGGCCTCGTCGCTGTTGCGGATGATGCGCGGGGTGATCAGCACGATCAGTTCGGTGCGGTCGCGGTTGCGGTTGGTGTTGCCGAACAACCGGCCGATGACGGGGATGCGGTTGAGGCCGGGGATGCCGGTGTTGGTGACGCCCTCGTCCTGCTGGATCAGGCCGCCGAGCAGCACGGTCTGGCCGCTCTGCACCGCGACCTGGGTGGACAGCGCGCGCTGCGAGATCGACGGGTTGCCGTTGACCAATTGCTGCGAGGAATCGCGCTGGCTGACCTGCTGGCTGACGTCCATGTAGACCAGGCCGCCGGGATTGATCCGCGGGCGAACCTTGAGGATGACGCCGGTGTTGAGATAGTCCACCGAGTTGTAGCTGGTGCCCGTGCCGATACCGGTGTTGACCGTGGTCTGGTTGATCGGAATGCTGTCGCCCACCTGGATCGCGCCGACCTGGTTGTTCATCACCACCATCGAGGGTGCCGACAGCGTCTTGGTGTTGCCGCTGGTCTCCATCGCGCGCACGGCGACCTGCATGTTGGAGTTGAGGAAGGAGTAGAAGAACGGCTGGCCGCCGTACGCCGGCCCGCCCACTCCCAGCGCGCCGTACTGGCTGGCGGTGGTGGAGCCGGGGATGAAGTTGCCGTTGTTGTCGACGGTGCTGCCGACGAAACCCTTCAGGTACCACTGCACGCCGAACTGGAACGCGCCGGTGAGCCTGACTTCCAGGATGCGCGTCTCGATCTGCACCTGCAGCGGCACGTTGTCGAGCTTGTCGATCGCGCGCTTGATCTCCTCCCACTGCGAGGGGCGGGCGCGGATCAGCAACTGGTTGTTGCTGTCCACCGAGCTGATCCGCACGCTGCCGTCGCTGGAGGCATATTGCTGGCTGGTTTCCGCGTTGCCGCCGCTGTTGCCGAAGCTGGTCGCCATGCCGCCGGACATCGCGCCCGGCTGGCCGTTGCCGCTGCCGTCGCGACTCTCGCCGCCGCTGTTGAAGCCGCCGCTGCCGGCGCCGTTCATCGCGCCGCCGCCGACCGCGCCGGTGCCGGTGTTGCCGAAGCTGCCGGCGGTGCTGCCCAGCGGGTTGGCGTTGACGTTGTCGGCGCTGCCCAGCGTGCCGCTGCTCAGGCCCGGCCCGACCTGGCCGCCGTTGTCGCCACCGCTGCCGGCGCCGTTGGTGTAGATCTGCGCCAGGTAACGGGCCAGGTCGGAGGCCTTGAGATTGCGCACGTCGTAGACGAACAGCTGCGGCTGGTTGCCGCCGCCGGCATCGATCTTGGCGACCCACTCGCCCACTTCGCGCAGGTAGTCGGGCTGGGTGCTGATGACCACCAGTGCATTGGTGCGCTCGATCGGGATGAAGCGCAGCATGCCGGCCAGCGGCGTGCTGCCGTGTTCGCCGAACAACGCATCCAGCTTGGGCATCAGCTCGGCGACGCGGGCGTACTGCAGGTTGAACACGCCCACCGAGGTGCCGCGCAACCAGTCCACGTCGAAGGTGCGGATCATGCGCTCGTCGTCGGCCAGCTCCTGTGGCGTGCCGGCCAGCACGATCAGGTTGCGCGAGGGATCGACCAGCAGCACCGCATCCTTGCGCACGAACGGCTTGACCAGCTTCTGCATCTCGGTGGCGGAGATGTAGCGCAGCGGGAACAGCCGCGCCTGCAGGCCGCCGCCGGGCGCGGCCGCGCCGAGGCTGGGCACCAGGTTGCCGGCGACGGCATCCTTCTCCGGCAACACCACGTAACCGCCCGCGCGCTTGACCAGCGCGTTGTGGGTCCAGCCCAGCAGGGTTTCCAGGATCGGCAGCGCCTGCTCCTGCTCGACCGGCTCGGCGGTGGAGAAGGAGATGTTGCCCTCCACGCCCGGCACGATGGTGTAGTTCTGCTTGAGCAGGTCGCCGAGGATCGCCTTGACCACCGCCTGCACCGGCTGGTTCTCGAAGTTGAAGGTGACCGCATCCTTGCCGGTGGCGCTCTTGCGCGGCGTGACCAGCGCGGAGGGCCGCACGAACTGCCCGCTGCCGGCGCTGATGGTGGCCGCCGGCGGCGCGGCGGTGGGCGCGGCCAGGTCGCGGTTGAGCGGCAGCGGCGCGGGCACCGGGGCGTGCGTGCCGGCCATCGCTTCGCGTTGCAGCGCACCGTCGTCGCGCGGCTGCGGGAGGCTGGCGCAGCCGGCGAGTGCGACCACGGCGGCCAGGATGGCGGTGCGCGCGGTGCGCATGAGGAATCGGCGAGGCATGGGTTCAGTGCTCTCCTTCGTGGGACGCGGCAGCGCGTTCCGCACGACGTTTTTCGATGGTGCGACGCAGTTGTTCCAGCGTCGACCGGGATGGGCTGTTCGAGGCGGCCGGCGCCATGGACGAGCGGGCGGGCCCGGGACCGGATTCGAAGTGCGGTCGCGCCGAGGCATCGGGCTGCGGGTGCAGCATCGAGGCGCCCGCCGCCGGCGGTCGGTCGCGATCCGGTGCGGCGTCGCCGCGAACCTGGTCGATCGGCGCGCCGGCCGGCAGTTTCAGTTCGGTGCGGCCGGCGGCCGAATCGAACACCGCCGAACGCTGTTGCACCTCGACCAGGGTCACGCTGCCGTCGGGCAGGCTCTCGCCCTGGCGCAGGCGGATCTCGTGGTTGCCGTTTTTGTCGTGCAGCAGCGCCATGCGCAGGCTGGGGGTGATGATGATGCCGGTCAGCTCCAGGTCGCCCAGGTTGCTGCCGCCCTCGCTGGCATGCGCCACCGGCTTGCGGTCGGGATTGAACAGCGGCTTGCTCCACACCACGCTGAACTGCTGCAGCGGCACGGCTTGCGGCAGGTCGGCGCTGCCGGCCGGCGGCAGCGGCGACAGCGTGCGCGGCGCCGTCCAGCGAATGGCGCGGCCGACCCCGCCGAGCAGCATCAGCAGCAGCACGCCCAACAGCACGGCCACGCCGGCCAGCACGGGAGTGAGTCGACGTTGCTGGGCGGCGTTCATGGCGCGGCTCCGGCATCGGCATCGGCGGGCATCGGCGCGCCGGCCGAGGGGCGCACGTAACCGGAGAGCGTGAACTGCACTTCCAGCGGCGCGCCCTGCTCGCGCTGTGCGGCGACCGGGTTGCGATAGATGCTGAGGTCGTCGACGAACAGGTACGGCCGGCCCTGCTCCAGCGCCTGCAGCACCGCCGCCAGCGGTTCGATGTCGCAACTCAGGCTGATGCTGACGGCGGCCTTGCGATACGGCTCGCCGGCCGACGTCGGCGGCGTCGGCAACGGCATCTTCTGGCTCACCACGCAGCGCCCGCGCCCGGTGTTGCGGCCGACCACGTCCACCACCTGCTGCATCAGGTCGGCGGCGGCATTGTTCGGATCGCTGGCGGCGAGGAACGCGTCGCTGGCGGCCTGGCCCGCGCCCATCTCGTCCAGCCGGCGCTGCAGCGCCGGCTTCTCCGCGATCGCGGCGGCGTAGCGGCTGTGCGTGTCGCGCAGGTGCGCCATCTCCTCGTGGATCTGCCGCAGCGGCGCGACGAACCACCAGTGCAGCAGCACCAGGTAGGCCAGCGCGACCGCCAGCAGCAGCAGCGCCACCGCAACGATGCGGCGTTCACGCGGCGCGAGGGTCGGGCGCGTCATGGCGTGTCCCCGCTGCCGGCGGTCGGCGCGGGCCTGGCCGCCGCGGCTTGCCTGATGCGCGCGGTGAGGTAGAAGCGCTCCTTGCCGGTGGCGGCGTCGGGCTGGATGCTGCCCTGGAAACCGGCATCGGTGATCACGCTGGAATCCTTCAAGGCGTCGAGCAGCTTGGCCGCCTGCTGACTCTGCCCCTGCATGCCGATCTGGCCGGTGGCATCGACACTCAGGCGCTCCAGCCAGGTGCCATCGGGCAGGCGCGCGGTGGCATCGCGCAGCAGCTCCAGCATGCCGACGGTGTTCTTCTTGCGTTGGGCGAGGAAACCGGCGGCGCCGGCGTTGTCCTGCAGTTGCTGGCGCAGCGAGGCGACCTGCGCCGCCTCGCCGCGCATCGCGGCGACCTGGTCCTGCATGGTGGCCAGCGCGACCTCGCGGTTGTGCCGCCATTCGAGGCCGGCCAGCAGCAACAGCAACACCACGCCGGCAGCAAGGATCAGGTTGAGCCGTCGCCGCGGATGCGCGCGGCGCGGGCGCTGCTCCGGCGGCAACAGGTTCACGCCGAGGCGACCGTCGGCCGCGGCCACGTCCACCGCATCGACCGCGATGCCCTGCGTGCGCAGGCGCGCGAGCAGCGGATCGACGCCGGCGCGGGCCGCCGCGACCAGTTCCACCTGGCAGCGCCCGGCGGCCGTCGCGTTCAGTTCGCGCACGGCGTAATACACCTGCGCCACGCCGAACGGGGTCTGCCGATCCATCTCGAAACCGACCACCTGGTGCAGGTTGTCGCGCGCGGCCAGCGGCAACGACAGGCTGCGGCGCAGCACCTGGGCGGACGGCAGCAGCAGGGCGACGCGCAGATCCTCGCGATCGACCTGTGCCAGCGCCGCGCCGAAGCTGCGCCCGGGCAGATCCTCGACCGCCTCGTTCCACTGCGCCAGCACCTCGGCATGGCCACGCCGGCGCAGCGACCAGGTCTCGCCCTCGACCTGCAGCAGGTACCAGTCCGCGCCGCTGCCGAACCAGCTGCGCCAGCGCGGCGGCAGCAGCGCGCGCAGTTCGCCGCCCCACCAGGCAAGAAAACCCGGCAGCGGCGAGGCGCGCCACTGGCGGCGAACGCGCTCCCAACCCGGCTGCAGCGACGGCATCGCCGTACTCATTCGGACTTTCCCTCCTGCCAGCGCAATACGGCGTAAGGCTTCTCGCCAGCCTGCCCCGGCTGCATGCGGATCGTCGCGCGCAACACCGCGCTCGTCCCGTCGGCCAGGGTGGCGACGGACTCGATACTATGCGTGGTTCCGTTGTTGAGAGCCAGACTCGGATCGCTGGCGTTTTTCGCCCGGGTGGCGCGGATCGCGGCCAGTTGCTGCGGAGTCATCCCGGGAATCGCCTCCAGCGCCAGCGGCGGCGCGGTGTTCGGGTTGGGGCTGGGGCTGCCGGACCAGATCGTCAGCACCGGCGCCAGCTGGCGGTACAGCGCCGGCGTCATGCCCAGCACCAGTTGCAGCTCCTCCACGGTGACGAACGGGCCGTGGCGCGGGCCGTAGTCGCGACCGGCGGCGGCATAGGCGGCGCGCTGGCTGTCCACTTCACCGGCGAGGCTGGGCGGGCTGCGCCAGTCGACGATGTGGCGGACCAGTTCGCCGGCCTCGCGCGGCCGCAAGCCGGCGGCATGCAGCAGGCCTTGCAGCACCTCCGGCGTGGCGCTGTTGAGATCGACCTTGCCGTCCTCGTCGATCGCACGCACCACCACGCTGGCGTGGTCGTAGGTGAACGGGTAAGGCCGCCCGTCGCCGATCCAGCGCTGCTTGATGCGCGGGTCCTGCAGACCGTAGATCGCGCGCATCAGGCCGGCCTCCGCGGCGTAATGTGCCTGCGTGCCGGCGAACTGGTAGCGCGCCTGCAAGCCCTCGGTGCGCGCCAGCGCGGCGTAACCGCCGAGCAGGATCGCCAGCAAGGTGCACGCCCACAGCACCAGCAGCAGGGCGACCCCGCGCTGGCTGGACGCGTTTTCCAGACGGCCGCTCATGGCGGGGTACGTCGCAGTACGTGGATGCGCAACGGCCCACCGGCGTCGAGCGGTTCGATGCGCAGCGGGATGTCCAGCCGCGGCCAGCTGGCGCGGCCCTGCGGCTGCAGCTCGATGCGCACCACTTGCGGCAGCGAGCGGTCGGCCGTCCACTCGCCTGCCCACGGCAAGGCGCTGCCGTCGGCATCGGTGCCCAGATAGTGGAAGCCGCCTGCGCGAATGTGGTCGAACAGCACCTGCGGCTCACCCAGCGCCTGCGGCGGGCCGCCATCGGGCGGCAGCAGGGCCAGGCGCAGCTCCAGGCGCAGGCCGCCGGCGCCGTCGTCGACCAGTTGCAACTGCTGCAATTGCGGCCCGAGCTTGCCGAGGTAGCCCGGCAGCGGCGCGACATAACGCATCTCGTGCGCGTCGCCCTGGAAATAGACCGGCTCGCCACGATCGGTGCGGCTGATCGGCGCAGCCAGGCTTTGCGCCAGTTCGCGACGCAGGAACTGTTGCGCCGCGCGCAGCTGGTCCATCCGCTCGATCGCGGCGGTGCCCGAGCGCACGCTGCGACTGGCGCTGGCGATGCCCGAGTACACGCCCAGCAGCAGCAGCGCCAGCAGCACCAGCGCGGCGAGAATTTCCAGCAGGGTGAAGCCGGCGGCGCGCTTCTTCATGGCTGCGCCTGCGCCGGCTCCGCCGCGGCCAGCCGCAGGGTGCGGAAATGGGCCACCTGCGGATGGACCGCCGGACCCCAGCTGACTTCCAGATCGAGCTGATAGAGCTGCAGCGGTGCCTGCGCCGGCGTCGAGCCCGGACGCCACGGCGCCACGTTCAACTGCCAGCGAAAGCGCTGGTCGAACCGCCCGGACGTGCTGCCCGGCCGCACCGGCTCGTTGGTGAACGCCGTGTCGAGCAGGCTGCGCGCCCACAACGCCGCCTCGCTGTGGTCGGCGGCATTCTCGCTCAGGCGGATCGAGCCGCCCGCCACCCGCATCAACACGGTGAACGCGATCGCCAGCAGGGCGATCGCGGCGATCACTTCGAGGAGGGTGAAGCCGTTGGCGCGCGGAGCGCGCCGGGAATGGGGAATAGGGAATAGGGAATGGGAAGAGCAACAGCCACGGCCCCGCGGCAACTTGCTTTGCCTATTCCCTATTCCCGATTCCCTGTTCCCCGCCCTCATGGCTGATCCACCACCCGCACCTCGCCAGTCAGCCACGACACGTTGACGTGCCATTCGCGCTGGCCGGCTTTCAAGGTGATGCGGCCGCCGGTGGAGCTGCCGTCGGGAAAGAAGCGGATGCGGCCGGTATGGTCGTCGGGGCGGTCTTCCTTTGCGCTGGTGATGCTGACCTTGAGGCCCTTGGGCAGGGCGACGTCGCGATGGCTGGCACCCTGGTAGCTGTTGGCGCGGGTATCGACGTCGAAGACCTGCTCGTCGGCATGCACGATCGCCTGCGCCCGCGTCGCGCGCAACGCCCCGGCCAGTTCGCTGCTGGCCGCGCGCACCCGCGCCCCGGCCAGCCCCCGCGTCACCGACACCGACACCGCCACCGCCGCCAACCCGATCAGCACGATGACCACGAGCATTTCGAGGAGGGTGAAGCCGGTGGCGCGCTGCGCGCGCCCACGGCAGGGAATAGGGAATGGGGAATAGGGAATGGGAAGAGCGCTCGAGCACGTCGCTCTTCCCATTCCCCATTCCCTATTCCCTATTCCCGGCTTCATTGCCAGTTCCCGGCATCCGCATTCAGCCCGTCGCCGCCGGGCTTGCCATCCTCGCCGTAGAAGACGAGGTCGTATTTGCCGTGCTGGCCGGGGTACTGGTAGCCGTAGTCGTGGCCGTAGGGGTCCTTCAGCTGCGACTCCTTGGCGTACGGGCCCTGCCAGTTGGGCGCGTTGCCGGGCTTTTTCACCAGGTCGACCAGCTGCTGCGGCGGCGTGCCGTTGTCGAGCATGTAGTTGTCGATGTCCTGCGACAGCGTGCTCAACTGAATCTTGCCGGTCTTGTACTTGCCCTTGTCGAAACTGGGGATGACCTTGGTGATCACCGCCACCGCCACGATGCCGATCAGCGCGATCACGGCGAGCATTTCGAGGAGGGTGAAGCCGCCGGCGCGCTGCGTGCGCCCGCGGCTTCGCCCGGGAATAGGGAATGGGGAATAGGGAATAGGGCGCGCTCGGGAGCCTGCCGCATTCCCGCCTCCCCGCTCCCGATCTCCAACTCTCCGTTCCATCGACACCAAAGACATCACCATCACGTTCTCTCCATCACTGAATCGAAAAACCCAACTGCTTCGTACTCCCCTATTCCCTATTCCCTATTCCCCATTCCCTATTCCCTGCTCTCAATCACTGAATACTGCTGGTCATGCTCAGCAGCGGCAGCAGGATGGCGGCCATGATGATGCCCACCAGCACGGTCATCACGATGGTCAGCGCGGGTACCAGCGCGGCGAGCAGGCGGTCGATCGAGCGGCGCGATTCCAGTTCGAAGGTGTCGGCCACTTTCAGCAGCATGCCGTCGAGCTGGCCGGCTTCCTCGCCCACCTGCACCATCTGCAGCGCGAGGCGCGGGAACAGTTTCGACTGGCCCAGCGCGAGGCTCAGGCCGGCACCGCCCTTGACCTGTTCGTGCGCCGCACCGAGCGCCGCGTCCAGCGCAACGTTGCCGGTGACCTGGCGCGCGATGGTCAGCGCGCCGAGCAGCGGCACGCCGTTGCGCAGCAAGGTGCCCAGCGTGCGGGCGATGCGCGCGGTCTCGACCTTGAGCAGCAGCGGGCCGATCACGCGCAGCCCCAGCAGGCGCGTGTGCCAGGCCAGCCGCGCCGCCGGATCGCGCAGCCGCGCGCGCCACACCAGCCCGCCGCCGATCAGCAGTACCGCGATCAGCCACCACCAGTCCGCCAGCAGGTTGCCCAGCGCCAGCACGGCCGAGGTGATCCACGGGATCGGCACCTGCATGTCCTGGAAGATCGGCACGAACTGCGGCACCACGTAGGCCAGCAGCAGCACCAGCGAACCGAGCACGCCGACCATCAGGAACGCCGGATAGATCAGCGCGTTGGTGATGCTGCCGCGCAAGGCCTGCGCGCGCTCCAGGTAGTCGGCCAGCCGGCGCAGAGTTTCCTCCAGCGAACCGCCCGCCTCGCCCGCGCGCACCAGGCTGATGTAGAGGCGCGGGAACACGCCGTGCTCCTCGTCCAGCGCCGCGGACAGCGTGGTGCCGCCGCGCACGCGATCGCGTACCCGCTCGATCAGCTTCTTCGCCGATTCGCCCTCGGGCAGGTCGAGCAGAATGGTCAGCGCGCGGTCCAGCGGCTGGCCCGCGCCGAGCAGGGTCGCCAGCTGATGGGTGAACAGCGCCAGCTGATCGCCGGTGAACGGCCCGCGCTTGAACATGCCGGCCAAGCCACTGCCGGTCGCCGCGCCCTCCGCCGAGCGCGCCTCCAGCGGCGTGTGCCCCTGGTCCTGCAGCCGTGCGATCACCTCGTCGACGCTGCCCGCTTCCATCTGGCCCTGCAGCGTTTCGCCGGCGTCGTTGACGGCCTTGTAGCGGAACTGGCTCACTTGGCTGGCTCCGCCAGCCGGGAATGGGGAATAGGGAATAGGGAATGGGAAAAGCGGGTCGCCGCGAGTTTGCGGCCCCTGCTCTTCCTATTCCCTATTCCCGATTCCCGATTCTCAGCCCTCCTGCGTGACACGCATCACCTCCTCCAGCGTGGTGATGCCGGCGACGGCCTTGGCGATGCCGTCCTCGTACATGGTGCGCATGCCTTCGGCGCGGGCCTGTTTCTCGATCTCGCCCTCGCTGGCGCGCTGCATCACCAGGCGACGCAGCGGGTCGCTCATGGTGAGGAACTCCATGATCGCGCGGCGGCCGCGGTAGCCGCTGGGGTTGGTCGCGCTGGTGCCGGGTTTCCACAGGCGGATCGGGCGTTCGTCGGTGTATTTCTCCAGTTCGAACTGCGCGATCACCTCGGGCAAGGCCTCGTAGGCAATCGCGGTTTCCGGATCGAGCCGGCGCACCAGGCGCTGCGCCAGGATGCCGTTGATGGTGGAGCCGAGCAGGTAATCCTCCACGCCCATGTCGAGCAATCGGGTGACGCCGCCGGCGGCCGAGTTGGTGTGCAGCGTGGACAGCACCAGGTGGCCGGTAAGCGCGGACTGGATCGCGATGCGGCAGGTTTCCAGGTCGCGCATTTCGCCGATCATGATCACGTCCGGGTCCTGGCGCATGATCGAGCGCAGGGCGCCGGAGAAATCCAGCCCGATCTGCGGCTTCACCTGGATCTGGTTGATGCCTTCGAGCTGGTATTCGACCGGGTCCTCGACGGTGATGATCTTCACGTCGTTGGTGTTGATCTGGCTCAGCGCGGTGTACAGCGTGGTGGTCTTGCCGGAGCCCGTGGGGCCGGTGACCAGCAGGATGCCGTGCGGCTTGTTCAGCACGTCGACGAAGCGCTGCTGGAAGCTGTCGGTGAAGCCGAGCGAGGCGAAATCGAACACCACCGATTCGCGGTCCAGGATGCGCATCACCACCGATTCGCCGAAGCTGGTCGGCACGGTGGACACGCGCAGGTCCAGCTCCTTGCCCTGCACGCGCAGCTGGATGCGACCGTCCTGCGGCAGGCGGCGCTCGGCGATGTTCAGCCGCGCCATGATCTTCACGCGCGAAATCACCGCGGCGGTCGACGACGACGGCGGCGCTTCGACTTCATGCAGGACGCCGTCGATGCGGTAGCGCACCTTCAGGCGGTTCTCGAACGGCTCGATGTGCACGTCCGAGGCGCGCTGCTCCACCGCGCGCTGCAGGATCAGGTTCACCAGCCGGATCACCGGCGCCTCGGAGGCGAGGTCGCGCAGGTGCTCGACGTCGTCCTCCTCGGCGGCGCTGCCGTCGAGGTTCTCCACGATGGTGCCCATCGCCGAACGGCCGGAGCCGTAATAGCGCTCGATCAGGCCATCGATCTCCGAACGCAGCCCCACGCGCAGTGCGACAGGGCGTCCGGCGGCCAGCTCGACCGCGTGCAGCGGATACGGATCGGCCGGATCGGCCACCAGCAGGGCCAGCCCGTCGCTGCCTTCCTGCACGGGCACCACATGCTGCTGCTTGAGAAAGCGCAACGAGAGTTCCAGCTCGGCCGGCGGCAATTCCGGCGCGTCGCGCGCGGCCAGCAGCGGCACCTGCAGCAGTTCGGCCCAGGCCTCGGCCAGGTCGCGTTCGGAAACCAGCCCCAACCGCGCCATCAGCGTGGTGAGCGTACCTTCGGTGGATTCCTCGTGCAGGCGCCGTGCGCGGCCCAGGTCGGAATCCTTCAGCCGGCCGCGCGCGACCAGCCAGGCGCAGACAGCGGCCTCGCGGTCATCGCCCACGCCTGCCCCGCCACCCGCCGGCTCGATGGCTGCCGACATCCGTCACCTCACGTTCAATGCATGCCCGATACGCGGCGCCCCCCGACACCGCGCGGAAAACGCCATTGGTATCACAACGGAGCCTGCGGGGCATTACCCACCGCGAAACGGGGACGACGGGCATCAGACCGCCCGCCGTCCCCACCGTGTCACCAGCCGAAGCCGACACCCACGCCGCCGGATGCCTCGTTGCCGCTCACCGCCGCGCCGAAGGTCAGGTTGGCGCGCGGCGACAGCTGCCGCGAATAACCGACCGACAACGCCGCTTCACCGCGGTAGCCGCCCACACCCACGCCCAGCCGGTTGGGCGTGTTGATGCCCTGCGTGCTGAACGCCATCTGCGCCATCGCCGTGCCCATCGCGCCGACCTGGTCCATGCGCTTGTCGACGCCGTGGAAGCGGTCGTTCATCTGGTCGCGCAAGCCGTTCACGTCGGCGGTGGAGGCGACGTTGGCGAACTTGGCGTCGGCATAGGCGTTGGCGCTGCGCAGGGTCTGCTGCGCGTTGGCGTCGGTGTAGCTCTTGGCCGTCACCAGCGCCTGCTCGACCTGGCCCACGTTGGCCGCGTCGGTGGCCTGGCTGCCGGCCGCCACGTTGGTGACCTGGCGGTTGTTCGCGGCCGTGCCCACCGACACCGTGTTGGCGCGATCGGCCAGCGAACCCTGGCCCAGCGCGACGGCGCCGGAAGCGGTCACCGAGGCGCCTTCGCCCAGCGCCACCGCGTTGGTGGCGCTCGCCGCGACCGTGCTGTTGGCGCCCACGGCGGTGCTGCCGTCGGCGTTCACCCTGGCATTGCCGCCGATCGCGGTGTCGTTCGCGCCGGCGGCCAGGCTGTCACCGCCGATCGCGGTGGCATGATCGCCACCGGCGGAGGCTGCCGAACCGATCGCCAGGCCCCTGGAGCCGGCCAGCACGTTGGCGTCGTCGCTGCCGTCGCCGACCGTATCGATCGCCACCGCGCCCAGCTCCATCGTGCTCTGCCGCAGATCGCCGATCTGCCCCTCGATGGTGGTGACGCGGCCGTCCAACGCGCCGATCGCCGCGGTGTTGGTGGTGATCGCGGCGGTATTGTCGCCCAGCGCGGCGCCGGTCAGGTCGAGTTGCGCCTGCAGCGCATTGAGCTGGTCCAGATTCACCGCATCGGTGCCCTGGGTACCGGCGGCCACGTTGGTGATCTGGCGCTCGAAGCCGGCGCTGCCCACCGACACCGTGTCGGCGCGATCGGCCAGCGACTGCGCGCCCAGCGCCACCGCGTTGTCGGCGGTGGACTGCACCCACGCGCCCGAACCCAGCGCGGTGCCGTTGACCGCGTCGGCGCCGGCCAGCCAGCCGAACGCCGCGGCATAGTCGCCGGTGGCGTAACTGCCGGCGCCCAGCGCGGTCGCGCCGACGCCCGATGCCTCGGTGAAGAACTGCCCGCCGACGGCGCTGCCACCCACGGCCACGCTCTCGTCGCCGCTGGCCGCCGAGTTCTCGCCCACCGCCACGCTGCTGGCGCCACTGGCCGCTGCACCCGTGCCGCTGGCCAGGGAGTAGTCACCGATGGCCATCGAGTTGTAGCCCAGCGCCGTGCCCAGGAAGCCCGGCGCAACGCTGTAGCCGCCCAGCGCGACCGTGCCGGCATTCAGCGCGCCGCTGTCGTAGCCCAGCGCCAGCGATTGTTCGCCAATGGCGCCGCCGTAGCCGTTGCTGTCCTGCGTACCCATGCCGATCGAGAACACGCCTTCGGCATGGCTGTCTGCGCCCAGTGCCAACGCGCCTTGCGCCAGCGCGGTGGCGTTGTTGCCTACCGCGGTGGCCGCGTCGGCGCCGGTGTAGGCCGCGCCGCCGACCGAGGTTGCGCCGGCGCCCTGCGCCCAGGCACCGTTGCCGGTGGCGGTGGCGTTGTCGCCGACGCCGACGGTCTGGTAGCCCAGCGCGATCGCGCCGCGCCCTTCGGCAGCCGCCAGCGAACCGACGGCGATGGAACCCTCACCTTGGGCTTCGGTGGCGAGGAAGCCATTGGCCGGGTCCGGATCGCCGCCGCCAATCGCGATGCCGCCGCGGTCCGATGCCTGCGCGTTGGCGCCGAGCGCCACGCTGTTGTAGCCATCCGCGCCGGAGTTGGCGCCGCCGGCGAACGCGCCCTGCCCGGTGGCGTACGCCAGCGAGCCGACCGCCGTGCTGTCGATGCCGTCCGCGCCGGCGCCGGCGCCCAACGCGGTCGCGCCATAGGCACTCGCCTCGGTGCTGTAGACCGTGCCGTCGGTATCGACATAGTCGCCGCCCACCGCCGTGGCGGAACCATCGGTGGCGCTGGCGTGGGAGCCGAATGCGCTGGCGTTGTCGCCGCTGGCGACCGCATCCACGCCGCAGACGAAGGCGCCGTCGCCGGTGGGCGTGGCCGGCACCGTGGTGGTGACGCCGTCGACGGTGTAGGTGCAGCTCGCGGCTGCGGTCTGCGCGTGGATCGTCAGCGGCGCCAGCGCCAGTGCCAGCACGCCGGCGGCGACCAGGCGCAGGCGCGAACCGCCGCGACGGCCGCGCCGCGAGGCCAGCTCCGATACCACCACCACCGCGCCCAGCGCGGCATTCCAGATCTTGCTGTAGATCGTGTTCATGATTTTGAGATTCCTGTGCGGCGCCGCCCGCGCGACGATGCGCGTGGCGGTGCCTGGCGTGTGATGTGCAGCCACCCGGGCGTGCGGCTTGCGCCGGTCACGCCCGGTGGCGGATTCGGCCCGAACGGGCCGCTTCAGGGTGCGGCGCAGGCCACGTCCACTGCGTTGAAGGCAGCGGCCACGTCGGCCTCGGCATAGCCACGGTCGGTGGCGGCCTGTTCCACTCCGCAGGCGCCGCCGTCGAAGGTTTCGGCCGGGCTCCAGTACAGCGCATTGGCGTCGTGGAACACCTCGAACGCCTTGCGCGTGTTCCAGCCGCTGGTCTTGGCCAGCAGGCAGAACGCGCGGTTGTACACGCCGCTGCTGTAATGAACGTCGAGCGAGTCGTTGTAATCGCGCGCGCTGTCGATGGATGCACCATCGTTGCTCGGCGTGCACATGTCGCGCAGCGCCGCCATGCCCAGCAGCGGCACCGTGGCCGGCTTGACCATGTCCGCGCCGACCATGAAGTCGTTGCTGCCGCGGTCGAAGTACTTCACCGCCTCGCCGGCCATGTCGGAGAACGCCTCGTTCATGCCGCCGGACTGGCCGGTGTATTCCAGCCCCGAATGCTGCTCGGTGAAGCCGTGGCTGATCTCGTGCCCGGTCACGTCCAGCACCACGAAGGGGAAGAAGTACTGGTCGCCGTCGCCGAACACCATCTCGCGGCCGTCCCAGAACGCGTTCTCGTAGTTGGTGCCGTAGTGCACCCACATCGACAGCTGCATCGCCGAGCCGTCGGTGTTCTTCAGCGGTGGCTCGCCGAACCAGGTCGAGTACATGTCGTGCACCACGCCGCCGAAATGATGCGCATCATTGATCGGTGAATATGCGCCGTTGATCGCGTCGCCCTGGCTCACCCACAGCGCCGGATTGCTGCCGGCACAGCCGAACGACCACTGCGTGACGCGCTGGCCGCCGGCCAGGTTGTAGGTGGCCACGTCGGCGTCCTGCAGGTAGCACACGCTGCCGATGCGCACCGCATCGAGGCGCTCGAGACCCGGGCCGGAGTTGTCGTAGTTGTACGAGCCGGTCAGCGCGTTGCCGCCCGGGCCGGTGGCGGTGACCGCGACCGGCGTGCTGCCGCCGCCCGGCGGACGCCGGCCGTGGGCGAGCCCGTCCCACTGCTTGAGCACGGCGCCGGTGTCGGCGTCGACGATCGCGGTCGGTCGCGACGGCTGGCCGTGGTTGTCCAGCACGTAGGACACGCGATAGGTCAGCCGCGGCGCGCGACCGGCCTGCGGGTAGACGAACAGCTCGCTGTCGACATTGCGTGCCGCCAGGCCGGTATCGCCCATGTGCCGGCGCAGCGCGGCGGTAGCGGCGGCGGCCGTCAGCCGCGGCTGCGCCGAAGCGAGTTGCGCGCCGATGTCGCGCTCGGCCGAGCCCGCTACCGACAGCACCGCGCCGCGCGTGTCGCGTTCCACCACCACGCTGCGGCCGTAAACCGGCACGCCGCGCCAGGTCTGCCGCTCGCGCGATTTCAGCGTGCCGTGCGCGGTGCGCAGCTGGCGATCCGCCTGGAACGAGGCGTCCGTCCCCAGGCCCAGTCGGTTCGCCAGCGTTGCAGGCGCGATCCGACCCATCGCACCGGCGTGGATGTGCAGCGGCGTTGCGGCCATGCACGACGCGGCGGTGGCGCCACCCAGAGCCAGGACCAGGGCAGCGACGAGTTTCTTGTTGAGCATTTCCATCCCCCAAAACAGTCAGACGATCTGCCGTGGCGGTGCGCAGGCGCCGCAGCACGGTCAGCTGGATTCCGCCGCCCTCCCCGGAGCGGCGAATCGGCGACCGTAGGAGAGCGGCGCACGGCCCGTCAATTGGAAAAATTCCGAGAACCTGTCCAAACTCGTGTTCTTTCGTCGCCCATTTCCCGCTTCCCGCAGGCCTTTCATGCAGCTCATCGACATCGGCGCCAATCTCGGCCACGAGTCGTTCCGGCACGACTTCGACGCCATGCTGGCGCGTGCGCAGGAGCACGGCGTGAGCCGGATGATCGTGACCGGCGCCTCTGCCGACGGCAGCCGCCACGCGCTGGCCCTGGCACACGACCACGCCGGCCGCCTGTTCGCCACCGCCGGCGTGCATCCGCACCACGCGATCGACTTCGACGACGCCACCGAGGCGCTGCTGCGCGAGCTGGCGCGCGACCCGGCGGTGCGCGCGGTCGGTGAAACCGGGCTGGACTACAACCGCAACTACTCGCCGCGCGAGGTCCAGCTGGCCGTGTTCGAGCGCCAACTGCGGATCGCGGCGGATGTGCACAAGCCGCTGTTCCTGCATCAGCGCGATGCGCACGACGATTTCGTCGCGCTGCTGCGGCGCTGGCGCGACAAGGTGCCCGGCGCGGTGGTGCACTGCTTCACCGACACCGGCGAGGCGCTGCGCGACTACCTCGCACTGGATTGCCACATCGGGATCACCGGCTGGATCTGCGACGAACGCCGCGGCACCCACCTGCGCGAGCTGGTGCGCGAGATCCCCGCGCACCGCCTGATGATCGAGACCGACGCGCCCTACCTGCTGCCACGCACGGTGCGTCCGTCGCCGGCGCATCGGCGCAACGAGCCGATGTACCTGAGGCACATCTGCGAGGAGATCGCCCGCGACCGCGGCGAGAGTCCGGAAGTCACCGCCGCGAACAGCACGGCGACCGCCGAGGCGTTCTTCGGATTGCCGCCGCTGGCGTAGGGCGGCACTGCCCGCCGGATTCCGCGTCCCGAAGAGTGAAGAGCGGCGGGCAGCGCCCGCCCTACACCGTCAGCACGCGCGACTCGCCGGGGGCCAGGCCATCCAGCGTGTGGTCGCCGACGCGCACGCGGATCAGCCGCAAGGTCGGAAAGCCGACCGCGGCGGTCATGCGACGCACCTGACGGTTGCGGCCTTCGCGCAGGGTGAGGCTGAGCCAGCTGGTGGGGATCGCCTGGCGGAAGCGCACCGGCGGGTCGCGCGGCCACAGCCAGTCCGGTTCGGCGGCGAAGGCGGCCTCGGCCGGCAGGGTCGGGCCGTCGTTCAATCTCACGCCACGGCGCAGCGCGGCCAGCGCGGCTTCGTCGATGCAACCTTCGACCTGGGCCAGATAGGTCTTGGCCTGCTTGTGGCGCGGGTCGGTGAGCCGGTGTGCGAGTGCGCCGTCGTCGGTGAGCAGCAGCAGACCTTCGCTGTCGCGATCCAGCCGTCCAGCCGCATAGACGTCCGTTTGCGCGACGTAATCGGCCAGCGTGGCGCGGCCTTCGCGGTCGGTGAACTGGCAGAGCACGCCGTACGGCTTGTTCAGCGCCAGCAGCATGACGGGTGCAGCGACCGCCCGGATTACCGGGCGGACGTGGCGGCGGCAGTGGCGGCACTCGTCGGCGCGGTCGGCTTGACGAAGCGCAGCGTCATGCGATCCGACTCGCCGATGGCCTGGTACTTCGCCCGATCCTGCTCGCCCAGGGTGAGCGTGGGCGGCAGCGTCCACACGCCCTTGGGATGGTCGTGCGTATCCTGCGGGTTGGCGTTGACCTCGCTGCTGCCGTCGAGCACGAAACCAGCCTCGACGGCCAGCTTCACCACGTAGTCGGTGGGCAGGTAGCCGCTGCCCTTCACCGATTCGAGGCTGGCACCCGGCGCGGCGCGATGGTCGGCCACGCCCAGCACGCCGCCGGGCCGCAGCACCGCGAAGAACGCCTTGAACATGGCCGGCGCGGTACCTGCCTGGACCCAGTTGTGAACATTGCGGAAGGTCAGCACCGCGTCCGCCGAGGCGGGCGGGCCGAACACCGGCGCGTGCGGATCGAACTCGATGATTTTCGCGTTGCCGTAGTGCGCCGGATCGGCGGCGAACAGGCGATGCAGCGCGCTGTCGTCGCGGCGCGCCTCGGCGTCGCGGCGCGGCGCCGTCACCGCGGCGATGTAGTGGCCGTTGTCGTTGAGCAGCGGCGCCAGGATCTCGCTGTACCAGCCACCGCCGGGGGTGATCTCGATCACCGTCTGGTCCGGCTGCACGCCGAAGAACTGCAAGGTCGCCTTGGGATGGCGATAGACGTCACGCGCACGGTTGGCCGGCGAACGCCAGCTGCCCGCCAGCACCTGGTCCAGTTGCGAGGCGGTGAAATCGCTGGCGCTGGTCGGCGGCACCAGCGCATCGGCCGGCTGGTCCGCTTCGGTGGAGGCGCCCGGCGCCACCTGTTGCGCACATGCCGGCAGCGCCAGCGCGGCGATCAGCAGCCAGGCGAAACGCGGCCGCGATCGTGCGCGGGACGAAGAGTTGGCAGGATTCGCTTGGTTCATCGTTGACTCCCTGGCCCGCAGGCCGTCCGGACGCGATGCAGTGGTGGTTCGAATGCGCCACGCGACTGCCCGCCTCCGGCCGAGGCCGTCGCGGGGCAGGTGGAGCACAAAGCGGTTGATGGCGGCCAATATGGCGGAAAGACCGTGCAGACCAGGTGGACAGGTGGAAGCGAGCCGTGCGCCCGCCCCTCTCGCGCACCCATTCTACGGCATCCCGCAGCCCGCAAGAACGGCTCAGTAATGGATCACCGAGCGGATCACCTTGCCGCCGTGCATCAGCTCGAACGCCTCGTTGATGCGCTCCAGCGGCAGCACCTGGCTGATCATCTCGTCGATGTGGATCTCGCCAGCCAGGTAGCGGTCGACGTAGCCGGGCAGTTGCGAGCGACCCTTGACGCCGCCGAACGCCGAGCCGCGCCACACCCGGCCGGTGACCAGCTGGAACGGCCGCGTGCTGATCTCCTGGCCCGCGCCGGCCACGCCGATGATGATCGACTCGCCCCAGCCCTTGTGGCAGCACTCCAGCGCCGAGCGCATCACGTGCACGTTGCCGATGCACTCGAACGAGTAGTCCACGCCGCCATCGGTGAGCTCGACGATGACCTGCTGGATCGGCGTGTCGGGGTAGTCGGCCACGTTGATGCAGTCGGTGGCGCCGAGCGCCTTGGCCATCGCGAACTTTTCCGGGTGGCGGTCGATCGCGATGATGCGTCCGGCCTTGGCCATCACCGCGCCCTGCACCACCGACAGGCCGATGCCGCCCAGGCCGAACACCGCGACGGAGGCGCCGGGTTCCACTTTCGCCGTATTGAGCACCGCGCCGATGCCGGTGGTGATGCCGCAGCCGAGCAGGCAGACCTTTTCCAGCGGCGCGGCCTTGTTGATCTTCGCCAGCGAGATTTCCGGCAGCACGGTGTACTCGCTGAACGTGCTGGTGCCCATGTAGTGCAGCAGCGGCTTGCCGTCGAGCGAGAACCGCGAGGTGCCGTCGGGCATCAGGCCCCGGCCCTGGGTGACGCGGATCTTCTGGCACAGGTTGGTCTTGCCCGAGCGGCAGAACTTGCACTCGCCGCATTCGGGCGTGTACAGCGGAATCACGTGGTCGCCGACCTTGAGCGAGGTCACGCCCGCGCCGACTTCCTCGACGATGCCGCCGCCCTCGTGGCCGAGGATCACCGGGAACTGCCCTTCCGGATCGTCGCCGGACAAGGTGAACGCATCGGTGTGGCACACGCCGGTGGCGACGATGCGCACCAGCACCTCGCCCGCCTTCGGGCTGGCCACGTCGACCTGTTCGATGGAGAGCGGCTGGCCGGCGGCCCAGGCGACGGCGGCACGTGATTTCATGGTTCGACTCCTCGCAATGGATCGGCAACGACCCGCGATGATGGCCTGTTTTCAGCCACTTTGCGCAACTGCGTCAATCGACCGCCGGGTCGTCGGGCCGGAAGCTCGACATCTGCCCCCGGTATTCGGCCGCCTCCGCCAGCAGCCAGTCTCGGAAGCGCTGCAGGCCGCGGTGCTCCTGCGAGCGCGGCGGATACACCAGCCAATAGGCCTCCTTCACCGCCAGGTAGCTGTTGCCCAGCACCTGCAGGCGGCCGGCGTCGATCAGCGACTTCGACGTCACCATCCGCCCCAGCGCCACGCCGAGACCCTCCAGCGCCGCATGGCGCAGCGCGTCGAGGCTGTCGAACTGCGCCACGTAGCGTTTCGGCGGCGTGCCGCCGGTGCGGCCGAACCAGTCGCTCCAGCGGGTCGATTCGCCGGGCTCGCCGAGCAGCGGCCAGCGCGACAAATCGTGCGGATCGACGCCGGCCATCCGCGCGACCAGTGCGGGCGCGGCCACCGGTGCGATCCATTCGCCGAACAGCCTTTCGCAGAGGAGCTCCGGCCACTGGCCGCGGCCGTAACGCAGCGCCACGTCCACCGGTTCGCGCGCGAAGTTCACCAGGGTCGAACCGGATTGCAGGCTGAGCTCCAGCTCCGGATACGCAGCGACCAGTTTCGGCAACCGCGGCACCAGCCAGCTCGACATGATGCCGGGGCTGGCGCTGAGCGTGAGCGCGTCGTGGTGGCGCGTGCGATAGGCGCCGAGCGCGTGCTCGATGCCGTCGACGTGCTCGCCCACCGCTTCCAGCAAACAGTTGCCGTCGACGGTCAGCGTCACCCCGCGCGGCCCGCGCTCGAACAGGCGCCGATCCAGCCGCTCCTCCAGCTGTTTCATCTGATGGCTGAGCGCGCTGACGGTGAGGTTCGCCTCGCGCGCCGCGCGCGACAGATTGCCCTGGCGGGCGATCAGCACGAACTGTTGCAGCAGTCCCAGCGGCAGCTTGCCCATCTTGAATATCTCTCAAGTCTGGCTTGCGAATATATCGCTTTTTGGCGCTTGTCCGCGCGCGTATCTTGAGCACACCCCAAGCCTGACACCCTCCCGAGGAGGCACCCCATGAGCTCGATCTGGAAAGATCTGCTGTTCCTGCACGGCCACCTGCTGCACAAGGACGACCTCGAATGGCGCACGGAAACCCCGGCCGCCGACACCGCCGACACCGAGGCCGTCGAAGCACCCGTCAGCCGCGACGCCAAGGCCGCGGCACTGGCCTGCTGCGCCGCCGTGTGGCCGCGCATCGTGGCGCCGCACTAGCCATCCGCGGCTTGAATGCGGTCTGGAATGCACCATGTGAATGAAGGTGCGCGACAACCGTCGCGCGCCTTTTTCCATGCTCGTTACCAGGAGAGGCGTTCCATGCAACAGCGGTCACTCGGCGGCACCTCCCTTTCGATCGCGCCGCTCGCCTTCGGCAGCAACGTCTTCGGCTGGACGGTGGACGAGCCGCGCGCGTTCGAGCTGCTGGACGCCTTCGTCGATGGCGGCGGCAACCTGATCGACACCGCCGACGTCTACCCGGCATGGGTGCCGGGCAACCACGGCGGCGAGTCGGAGACCATCATCGGCAAGTGGCTGCGGCGCAGTGGCAAGCGCGACCAGGTGGTGATCGCCAGCAAGGTCGGCAAATGGACGCGGCACCGCGGGCTGGCGCCGGTGAACCTGCAGCAGGCGGTGGAGGGTTCGCTGCAGCGGCTGCAGACCGATCACATCGACCTGTATTTCGCGCACGAGGACGACGCCAGCGTGCTGCTGGCCGACACCCTGGGCGGCTTCGCGCGACTCATCGAGCAGGGCAAGGTGCGCGCGATCGGCGCCTCCAACTACAGCGCCGAACGCTTCGCCGACGCACTGGCCGTATCCAGGCAGCACAACCTGCCGCGCTACGACGTGCTGCAGCCGGAATACAACCTGGTCAGCCGCCGCGGCTACGAGGCCGAACTGGAGCCGCTGATCCGCCGCGAAAACATCGGCGTGATCTGCTACTACGCGTTGGCCAGCGGTTTCCTCAGCGGCAAGTACCGCCAGGCGGCCGACCTCGCCGGCCATCCGGCACGCAGCGGTGGCGTGCGCGCCCACCTCAATCCGCGCGGACTCGGCGTGCTGGCTGCGCTGGACGCGGTGGCCGCCGCCCATCACGCCACGCCGGCCCAGGTGGCGTTGGCCTGGCTGATGGCGCGCCCGGGCATCAGTGCGCCGATCGCCAGCGCCACCAGCGTGACGCAATTGAACGAACTGCTCGGCGCCTTGCAGCTCTCGCTGCGCGCCGACGAGATCGCGGCGCTGGATCAGGCCAGCGCCTGATCTGCCGCGATCACGCCATCACGCGGACAACAACCCCAGCGCCGTGTTGAGCGTGGCGCTGGGCCGCATCGCCGCGCCGGCCTTCATCCGGTCCGGGTGGTAATAGCCGCCGATGTCGACCGGCTTGCCCTGCACACGGGCGAGCTCGTCGACGATGGTCGCCTCGTTCTCCGTCAGCGCCTTGGCCAGCGGCGCGAACCTCGCCTTCAGCGCGGCGCTCACGTCCTGCGCCGCCAGCGCCTGTGCCCAGTACATGGCGAGGTAGAAGTGGCTGCCGCGGTTGTCGATGCCGCCGACCTTGCGCGAGGGCGACTTGTCGGTGTCGAGGAACTTGCCGTTGGCCTGGTCCAGCGTCTTGGCCAGCACGTCCACCTCGGCGTTGCCGTGGCGGTTGCCGAGGTGTTCCAGCGAGGCGGCCAGCGCGAGGAACTCGCCGAGCGAATCCCAGCGCAGGTAGTTCTCTTCCAGGAACTGCTGCACGTGCTTCGGTGCCGAGCCGCCGGCACCGGTCTCGAACAGGCCGCCGCCGGCCATCAGCGGCACGATCGACAGCATCTTCGCGCTGGTGCCCAGCTCCATGATCGGGAACAGGTCGGTGAGGTAGTCGCGCAGCACGTTGCCGGTGACCGAGATCGTGTCCAGACCCTGGCGGATGCGCTCGAGCGAAAACTTCGTGGCCGCCACCGGATCCATGATGCGGATGTCCAGGCCGCTGGTGTCGTGGTCCTTCAGGTAGCGCTCGACCTTGGCGATCACCTGGCGGTCGTGCGCACGCTGCGGGTCCAGCCAGAACACCGCCGGCGTGTGCCGCGCGCGGCTCACCGCCAGCTTCACCCAATCCTGGATCGGCGCATCTTTCGTCTGGCACATGCGCCAGATGTCGCCGGCTTCCACGTCATGCTGCAGCAGCACCTTGCCGGCCTCGTCGATCACCTTCACCACGCCGTCGCCAGCGATCTGGAAGGTCTTGTCGTGCGAGCCGTATTCCTCGGCCGCCTGCGCCATCAGGCCCACGTTCGGCACGCTGCCCATGGTGGCCGGATCGAACGCGCCATGCGCCTTGCAGTCCTCGATGGTGGCCTGGTAGACGCCGGCGTAGCTGCGGTCGGGGATCACCGCCACGATGTCCTGCAGCTCGCCCTTCGCGTTCCACATCTTGCCGGAGTCGCGAATCATCGCCGGCATCGAGGCGTCGATGATCACGTCGCTGGGCACGTGCAGGTTGGTGATGCCCTTGTCGGAGTTGACCATCGCCAGCGCAGGACGCTGCGCGTACTCGGCATCGAGGTCGGCCCTGATCGCCGCCTGGGTCGCCTCCGGCAGACTGCCGAGGCGCGCGTACAGATCGCCGATGCCGTTGTTCGGATTGAAGCCGGCCTGCTTCAGCGCGTCGGCATGCTTGATCAGCACGTCCTTGTAGAACTCGCCCACCGCCACGCCGAACATGATCGGGTCGGAGACCTTCATCATGGTCGCCTTGAGGTGCAGCGAGAACAATACGCCCTGCTTCTTTGCGTCGGCGATCTGCGCGTCGATGAACGCGGCCAGCGCGCGGCGCGACATCACCGCCGCGTCGATGATCTCGCCGGCGAGCAGCGTCGTCTTCGGCTTCAGCACGACCTGGCTGCCGTCCCTGCCGAACCACTCGATGCGCACGCTGCCGGCATGCTCCACGGTCACGGATTTCTCGCTGCCGTAGAAATCGCCGCCGTCCATGTGCGCCACGCGGGTCTTCGAATCTGTGCTCCACGCGCCCATCCGGTGCGGATGCTTGCGCGCGTAGTTCTTCACGGAAACCGGCGCGCGGCGGTCGGAGTTGCCCTCGCGCAGCACCGGGTTCACCGCGCTGCCCTTGACCCGGTCGTAACGCGCCTTGATGTCCTTCTCGTCGGCGTCCTTCGGCTCGTCGGGATAATCCGGCAGCGCGTAGCCTTGGCCCTGCAATTCCCTGATCGCGGCCTTCAGCTGCGGCATCGAGGCGCTGATGTTGGGCAGCTTGATGATGTTCGCCTCCGGCGTGGTGGCCAGACGGCCCAGCTCGGCGAGGTCGTCGGCGATGCGCTGGTCCTCGCGCAGGCGCTCGGGGAACAGCGCGATGATGCGCCCGGCCAGCGAGATGTCGCGCGTCTCCACCGCGATGCCGGCGGTGCCGGCGAAGGCAGCGATGATCGGCAGCAGCGACTGCGTGGCGAGGAACGGGGCTTCGTCGGTCAGCGTGTAGATGATCTTGGACGACGTGGACATGGTATGAGTGAACCTCTCTGCTGCCGCGTGGCGCGGGATGGATGTCGTTGCACGCTCGGCGTCATCGCGGCGGCGAAAGACCCGATCATCGCGCGTGCAATCTGCCCATTGTCGCGTTTTAGCGTGCCACGGGAAAGCGCGTCGCCTTCATGTCGTCATGCCCGCCGACCCTTCCACCGCAAAACGAAAGGGACGCGGCGAGCGCGTCCCTTTCGGCGGCCAGGCGCAGGGAGCGTCATGGCTTCACGGAAAAGTCCTTGCTCGCCACCGGCTGCCCGTCCAGCGAGATCTCGATCTTGTAGTCGCCCTGCGGGAAGCCCTCCGGCTGGCTGATCATGAAGGCCGTCGTTTCCGGGCCGGACGCATCGAGCTCCTTGCTGTCCTCGTGCAAGGCCTGGTCCCGCGGGCCGAGCCACCGGGCCGTCAGCGTGGCGTGGCCCGAACCCGTGGTCTCGACCGACGCGTAGATGGTGTCCTTCGGCGCGAAGCTGGTGGCCGTGGCCACGACCTTGTGGTTGGCGTCGACGCTCGAACCCACTTCAAGCGAGGTGAAGCTCACGGCCGCGACGGCGCCCTCATTGGCCAAGCCCGTGCTGGTGGCCGGGGGCGGAAATGCCGGTGGCTCCGGCGAGGTGGACGCTGCCGTTCCGCTCGGCGGCGGACTGGAGGGCACCGGCGAGGCCGGCTCACTCTTGCCGCACGCACCCAGCGCCAGTGCTGCGGCCAGCGACGCGGCAAGCATCAGGGGTTGTCGGGTAGTTTTCATGGGGGCACCTCTTTTCATCGCGGAAAGCCCGGGGTTGCACGGACCCGTCTGGCTTGGGTCCGATCCGGGTTGGGAGTTCGTCGCCAAGCGCGTCGAACACGAGACTTCACCAAGGCACTGCGGGAAGCTGGCGACCACAGGTAACGGCGGCGCGGTAAACGGCTCGTGAGCAGGCCATCAGCACCGCGGTGCGCCGTTCAGCTTGAGGCGGCCAGCTGAACGCGCGATGTCGGCGCGTCGCCTTGGCCGCGCGAGGCTCACGGTTTCGCCGGAATCTTCAGCATCTGCCCCGCCACGAGCCGACCGGGGTCGGCAATGAGGTCGCGGTTCTCGTCCAGGATCCGCCGCCAGCCGTCGGCATTGCCGTAGAAGCGACGGGCGATGCCCTGCAGGTCGTCGCCGGCGGCGACCTCGTAGATGCGGGTCCCGTCCACCGCACCGCTGGCGTGCGACGCGGTATCGGTGAAATCCGCCTTGCCCGCCGGCGACATCCCCGCCGCCTGGCGGCGCACTTCTTCGCGCTGGTCAGTGTCGTGGCCCATGGTTCTCTCCGACTCGATGGGAAGCACCATGGGTAACCAGCGCGACATCAACAGCCCGTGAGCGCGTGTGCCGCGACGTTCATGCTTGCGCGATGGCGATCATGGAAGCGGAACACCCGGCTGCCCGTTCCATCGAGACGTCCCTTCCATCGCAGCACGTGAGACACGGGGAGGCCACGGTGCGCAACGTGTACTATCGAGCCACATGGAAAGGGGAGGGATATGGACGATTTCGGCCCTACCGACCTCAAGTCAATCCTGCATTCCAAGCGCGCCAATATCTACTACCTCCAGCACTGCCGCGTGCTGGTCAACGGCGGTCGGGTCGAATACGTCACCGACGCCGGCAGGCAGTCGCTGTACTGGAACATACCCATCGCCAATACCACCACGGTGCTGCTGGGTACCGGCACTTCGATCACTCAGTCAGCGATGCGCGAGCTGGCCAAAGCTGGTGTCCTGGTCGGCTTCTGCGGTGGCGGCGGCACGCCGCTTTTTTCAGCCAATGAAATCGACGTCGAAGTCGCATGGTTGTCGCCACAAAGCGAGTATCGGCCCACGGAATACCTGCAGGCCTGGGTACGCTTCTGGTTCGACGACGACTTCCGGCTCGCAGCTGCCAAGGCCTTTCAGCACGCCCGCGCGAGACGCATTGCAGATGCGTGGCAACATCGCGCGCTGCGCGACGCGGGCTTCGCCGTGAATCCGGGCCGGCTCACCGAGCTGCTGGCCCGCACCCATCGCCTCATCGACCTTGCGCCTGACAACGCCAGCCTGTTGACTGAAGAGGCTAGGCTGACCAAGGCGCTGTTCAAACTGGCAGTGGATGCCGTGGGCTACGGCGAGTTCACCCGCGCCAAACGCGGTAGCGGCAGCGACCCGGCCAATCGCTTTCTGGATCACGGCAACTACCTGGCCTATGGCCTTGGCGCAACTGCCACCTGGGTGCTGGGCCTGCCGCATGGCTTGGCGGTGTTGCATGGCAAGACGCGCCGCGGTGGACTGGTGTTTGATGTTGCCGACCTTGTCAAGGACGCCACCATCCTGCCGCAGGCATTTCTCTCGGCAATGCGAGGCGACGAGGAGCAGGCCTTCCGCCAGAACTGCATCGAGGCACTAACCCGTAGTGAATCGCTGGACTTCATGATCGACACCTTGAAGGCCGTGGCGCTGGAAACCGCTGCATTGGCTGGCACGGCAAAAAGGGAGCAGGAATGAACGTGCTGTTGGTCAGCCAATGCGATAAACGCGCGTTGACCGAGACGCGCCGCATCCTTGACCAGTTTGCCGAACGCCGTGGCGACCGCACCTGGCAGACGCCGATCACCAAAGCCGGGCTGGACACCCTGCGCAAGCTCTTGCGCAAGACTGCACGCAAGAACACCGCCGTCGCTTGTCACTGGATACGCGGGCAGGACCACAGCGAACTTCTGTGGATCGTCGGTGACGGTCGACGTTTCAACACCGAAGGCGCCGTACCCACCAACAGCACGACCAGCGATGTGCTCCGCAAAGGCGATGAGAACGACTGGAACACTGCGCAGGACATCCGCCTGCTGGCACAACTGGCCGCGCTGCTGCACGACCTCGGCAAGGCCAGCCTCGCCTTCCAGCAACGGCTGCAAGACAAGCTCGACGAACGCAACCGCTACCGGCACGAATGGGTTTCGCTGCGCCTGTTCCTGGCCTTCGTCGGCACCGACAACGACGATGCCTGGCTGGCAAGGCTGGCAAGCGAGGATGAAGCCAGCGAAACGAACTGGACGGCTGCGGGCCGTTATCTGCGCGACGGTGTGGACGAGAATATCGAGCGCCATCCTTTTCGCCGCCTCACTGCCCAAGCGCCTCTTGCCGCCGCCATCGGATGGCTTATCGTCACCCACCATCGCCTGCCGCTCATCCCCGAGCCACGGAGAGACGGCAACGGGCAGGACTGGCTGGGGAAACGCGCGAACCGCTTCGAATCCACGTGGCTGGAGGCACCCTTGGCCAGCGTGGCCCACGACTGGAATGAAATCGACCAGCGCTGCTCGCCGATGGAGGCCCTGCCCTACTGGCAGCTGGCCGGAGCGCTTCCGGTAGTCGCATCCGCGTGGCGAACACAGGCCCGTCGTGCCGCCAAGGCACTGCTGGAACTCAAGTCGCGGCGCAACGAGGACTGGTTGAGCAATCCCTACGCGATGCACCTTTCGCGGCTGTGCCTGATGCTGGCCGACCACCATTACTCCAGCCTCGGCGTAGACAAGGAGCGCAAACCAGCGACCGAGCGCGTGCGTTTCCTGCAGCGTGACCAAGCCGTGTTCGCCAATACCCTGCGTCCCGGCGTGATGAACCAGTCACTGCTGGAACACCTCCTCGGCGTGGGCCATACCGCCAGCCTGATCGCCCACGCGCTGCCCAATTTCGAGCGCTACCTGCCGCGACTGGCCAACCATCGTGGCTTGCGCAAACGCAGCAGCGACGCACGCTTCGCCTGGCAGGACAAAGCCTTCGATGCGGCCACCGGCATGCGCGAGGCAGCACGCGAACATGGTGCCTTCATCGTCAACATGGCTTCCACCGGCTGCGGCAAGACGCTGGCCAACGCCCGCATCCTGTATGCCCTGGCCGACCCGCAACTGGGGTTGCGGGTGAGTTACGCGCTGGGTTTGCGCACGCTTACCCTGCAGACCGGGCGCAGCTATCGCCACGATCTGCACTTGAACGACGACGAGCTGGCGGTGCTGGTCGGCGGCTCCGCCAGCCGCGCCCTGTTCGAGCATTACGAAGCGAAAGCCGAGGCCAGCGGCTCGGCGTCTGTGCAGGCGCTGATCGAGGAAGACAGCCACGTGCTCTACGAGGGCAACGTGGCCGATCACCCTCTGCTGTCACGGGCGCTGGCCAACCCCGAAATCCGCAAGCTGATTTCCGCTCCGATGCTGGTGTGCACCGTCGATCACCTCGCACCGGCCACCGAATCGCTGCGCGCCGGCCGCCAGATCGCACCGATGCTGCGGCTGATGAGCAGCGACCTGGTGCTGGACGAACTGGACGACTATGACCTCGACGACCTGCCCGCACTGACCCGGCTGATGCACTGGGCCGGCCTGCTCGGAAGCCGCGTGGTGTTGTCCTCGGCCACATTGCCGCCGGCTCTGGTGGAGGGCATGTTCATGGCTTATCGCGCCGGTCGCCGCCACTACCAGCGCAACCACGGGCGCGATGGCGGTGCCGAGCGACCGGTCGAGGTGCCTTGCCTGTGGACGGACGAATTCGGCGCACAAACCGAGATCCTTGCCGACGCTGACGGCTTCGCTGCGGGCCATGCGCGCTTCGTCAGACGCCGCGTGGCCAAGCTGCAATCCGTCGAACCCTTGCGCCTCGCCGAACTGCTGCCGATCGACATCGCCGCCAAACAGCCCGAGCGCATCCATGCCGAGTTCGCCGGGCACGTACGCGACGCCTGCCTGCGCCTGCACCGCGATCACGCCCACTCCGACCCCGTCACCGGCAAGCGCGTCAGCTTCGGCCTGGTACGCATGGCCAACATCGACCCGATCTTCGACGTGGCCAGCACGCTCTACACGCAGGCCGCGCCGGAAGGTACGCGCATCCACCTGTGCGTGTATCACGCCCGCTTTCCGCTGGCACAGCGCTCGGCCATCGAAGCCATGCTGGATACCGCGTTCAATCGGCGCAGCGAAGACGCGGTATGGCAACTGCCGCAGGTCCGGCACACGTTCGACACGCATGCCGAACATGACCATCTGTTCGTCGTGCTGGCTTCGCCGGTATGCGAGGTGGGCCGCGACTGGGATGCCGACTGGGCGGTGGCCGAGCCGTCCTCGATGCGCTCGCTGATCCAGCTCGCCGGCCGCGTGCAGCGCCACCGCCGCAAGCCGCCGCAAACGCCCAACGTGCTGGTGTTCGACACCAATCTCAAAGGCATCGAACAGCGCGACGGCCGCCAGCCGGTATTCGCCCGCCCCGGCTTCGAGACGGAGCGCGACAACGGCCGCTTCCTGCTGGCTAGCCACAGCCTGCGCATGCTGTTGGCCGAGAACGAATACCGCCATCTCGACGCCCAGCCACGCATCCAGCCGCGCGCAACCGAACTGCAGCCGCGCGATCGCTGGGTGGATCTGGAGCAGGCGCGCATCCGCGCCGCCATGCTGCCGGTGCCGCCTACGCCCACCACTCATTCCACACGCCGCAGCGCCGTTCCAGCCCCGCGACTGGAACGCGACTACGCGCCCGCGGCTTGGGAACACCCACACGCCGCGCTCGCCGGCGTGCTGCCGCAACAGCAACCGTTCCGCCATGACGAGCAACCCGGCACCACGCTGGCATGGCTGCCCGATGAGGATGAAGACGATCTGCTGCCGCATCGCGTGGAAGACGCGCCGGGCAGTCGCCGCGGTGAAAAACTCTACGTCCCCGCCAGGGAGCTGCTTCACGAGGTCACGTTGAGCGTTGCGCCAGGTATCAGCTGCTGGGGCGAGTTCGACCTGCCGTCGCTGGTGGGCGAACAGGCCGAAGCGCAGGACCTGCCGCTCGATCTCGCCGCTCGCAGGTTCACCACCGTGGAAGTGCCTTCTCTCAAAGAGAACCATCAAGGCTGGCGCTGGCACCCATGGCTCGGCTTCACCAGACAACGCTGAGGAAGATCAATGCCAGGGATCAACCAGGGGAATGCCGCAACCTTCGAAATCGCGCAAGTTGCGCGTGGCCAGGGTGGCGCCGTGCGATCGTGCAATGCCGGCAATCATCACATCGGATTGGTCGACCGGACGTCCCTGGGCGCGCCGCTCCGCGGCGATGGCGGCGTGCGTATCGGCGGCCGCCTCATCGTAAGGCAGCACGCGCCCCGCCATGTCGACCGCAAAGATCGCCGCGACCTCCTGCTGCAGGCGCGTCTTGCGCTGACCGTCGGGCAGGATCAATACCCCATACAACATCTCGCCGCGCGTCACCGCTGTCGTGAACAGGTTCGAGCGCGCCTGCCGGTTCAGCCATGCCACCACGCGCTCGTCCGGCTGCGGCCGCATGAACTCCGACAGCACGTTGGTATCCAGCACGATCACTCGCCGAAGTCCGGCGGATCGCCCTGCGGCTCACGCGGCGGCAACTCCAGGTCGACGCCCCCGAACGGTTCCACGCGGGTGCGGATGGCGACATACAGCGACGCACCCGAATCTTCCTCAACACGATTGGCCAAGGCGGCGCGCAGGATGCTGCGCGCCTCCTCCTCCATCGAGCGCCCATGCCGTGCCGCCCGCACGCGCAGGCGCGCCTTCAGGTCGTCGTCCAGGTTTCGAATGGTCATGGTGGCCATGGCTGGGCCTCCATAAGTGATTGCAATGACTGCATTGTAATCACTCACTTCGGGCGATGCCACGCTCGAAAACCGTCGCAAGTACTGAGATCACCCGGGGCTAGAACTTCTTAACGATGGAAAACCGCAAAGGGAGAGGGGAATGAGCGAACTGACTGACCGAGGAAAGGCCTTCCGCGCCACCATCACCGGCTTCATCGAAGCCCGGCGCGAGGCCAAGCTGAAAGGCAAGGAAGACGATGCCGACACGGCATCGAAATACGAGTACACCACTTGGTTGGCCGATGCGGCACGACGGGTGGGCCAGATCCAGGCCGTGACCCATGTGCTCAAGGCCACCCACCCGGACGCGCGCGGCAGCAGCCTGCATGTCGCCCCGTCCGGCCTGCCGCGGCATACCGAAATCGGCAGCCACCTGCTGGGTGAGGGCTACGCAGAGGACGTGGTGGGCAATGCTGCTGCACTGGACGTGTTCAAGCTGCTCAAGCTAGAGGTGGATGGCCGCCGCCTGCTCGACTGGATGCAGGCCGGCGATACCGACCTGCAGGCCGCGCTGTCCAACGACGTCGAACAGGCTCAAGGCTGGATGAAAGCCTTCGCCTCGTTGGTGCGCGAAGAAACGCAGCCGTCCAGCCATCCCATGGCCAAGCAGCTCTATTGGCTGGTCGGCGAGGATCCGCAGGACGACGCCCACTACCACCTGCTGCAGCCGATGTTTTCCAGCTCGCTGGCCCATGCCGTCCACGCCGACATCCAGGATGCGCGCTTTGGTGAAGCCAACAAGGAAATGCGACAAGCCAGACGCGACAACAAGCCGGCCGATGTCATCTACCGCGACTACCGCGACCTCGTCGCCCGCAAGCTGGGTGGCACCAAGCCACAGAACATCTCGCAACTGAACAGCGAGCGCGGCGGCGTGAACTACCTGCTGGCTTCGTTGCCGCCACCGGCTTGGAAACCGGGTGCCGCGATGAACCTGCTCAGGCTCGATTCGGTGTTCGGGGAAAGGCATGGCGAGTTGAACCGGTTCGGCGGGATGCGCGAGTTGCTGCGCACCCTGACCGCCTTCCTCAAGGCCAACCCTGACCCCACCATGGAAACCCGCAACCATCGAGAGACCATCGAACAAGCCATCGGCCAAGAGTTGGCCATGTTCGGCGTGGCGATTCGAGGAAGCTACCCAGCCGGCTGGACGCGGGACGAGGCCTGCCAGTTACCGCTGTGCGAGCAACTCTGGCTCGACCCCGACCGCTTCGAGCTGCCGGAACGCAACGATCCATGGCATCCACACTGGCAAGAGGACGACCTCGCCTTCAAGCAAGCTTATGAGCATGGCGACTGGGCCGACGAAGTAGCGGTTCGCTTCGGCCTCTGGCTCAACGGTCAACTCCGCAAGCGTAGCGACAAACTGACCATGCTCGGCGAGGCGGAAATGCGTCACTTCGCCCGGCAGGCCATCCTCGACGTGGCCTGGCCCATCCCGTTGCAACCCCGCGCCAAGGCAGGTGCCGCATGAATACGCTTCCGCACTTCACCCATCTACTGGTGTTGCCGCATCTCAAGGTGCACAACGCCAACGCTGTCTCCAGCCCGTTGACTCACGGTTTCCCGTCCATCACTGCCTTTCTCGGGCTGATGTGGGCACTGGAACGCAAAACCCGCGCCGCCGGGCTGGATCTGGAGTTCGGTGCCGTGGGCGTGGTCTGCCACGACCGGCAGGAGCAGACCACCGAGGGTGGCTTCGTCAAAAGCTTCCGGCTCACCCGCAACCCGATTCAGCGTGATATCGAGCGGAAACTCATAGACAAGGATGGAAGAGCCGCTATGCCTGCCATCGTCGAGGAAGGTCGCATCCACCTGGACCTCAGTATGGTGCTGGCGGTGAACGCCGGGGCATGGGACAGGGACGCGCAGCAGCACGATCTGGAAACCATCCTCGACCTGTTGCAAGGCATGCGCATCGCCGGTGGCACGCTGTTGCCGGCTACGCAAGCGGCGGCTTCGCGTCATCGCCCATGGCTGGCCAACTTCACCGGCGACAGCGACGACCAAGCCAGGGAGTTCCGCAAGCTGCGCGCTCGCCTGTTGCCAGGCTCGGCATTGGTGGCCCGCGACGACCTGATCGACAGCCGGCTGGACGAGTTGCGCAAGCAGTCGCCACAAGCCACGCGTCTCGATGCGTGGCTATCGCTCTCGCGCATCAATTGGCATTACGACGCCAAGGCCAATGAAGGCAATGGTGGCTGGCAAAACGATCGCAAGAAAGGCTCGGGCTGGGTCGTGCCCATTCCCGTGGGCTACGGCGCTCTCGGAGAACTGCACGATGCGGGCACCGTGGCCCACGCGCGCGACGCCACCACGCCCTTCCGCTTCGTCGAAAGCCTGTATTCCATGGGCGAATGGATAGGCCCGCACCGCCTGCATGCACCGCAAGACCTGCTCTGGTACGCCGACAGCCGTCCCGACGAAGGACTGTACCGCTGCCGCAACAACTACCGCTCCGCCGACACCACTCTCTGACACGACAAGGAATTCCATCATGGCCAATGAACTCAAGACCGCTTCCGTCCTCGCCTTCGAGCGCAAACTCGACCCTTCCGATGCACTGATGTCCAGTGGCAACTGGAGCGCACGCACCGAGTCGCAAAACTGGACGCCCATCACGCTGCGCGCAAAATCCGTGCGCGGCACCATCTCCAACCGCCTGAAAGGTGGCGCAACAGACCCGGCCAAACTGGATGCAGCCATCCAGAACCCCAACCTGCAAACCGTAGACGTGGCCACCCTGCCCGCCGATGCCGACACGCTGAAGGTTCAGTTCACCCTGCGTGTGCTGGCCGGCACCGGGCAGCCCTCCGCCTGCAACGATGCCGCCTATCGGCAGAAACTGTTGGCCACCGTGGCGGGCTACGTCCAACAGAACGGTTTTGCCGAATTGGCCAACCGCTACGCCGCCAACCTCGCCAACGGCCGCTTCCTGTGGCGCAACCGCATCTGCGCGGAGCAGGTAGAAGTGACCGTGGCCCACATCGAGAACGGCCAGGCAAAAACCAGTTGGACCTTCGATGCACTGACCCATTCGTTGCTCGACCTCAAGGCGCCTTCCGCGGAAGCCAAGCCACTGTCCGAGCTGGCAGCACTCATCGCCAACGGCCTCGCCGGCAATAGCCATGTGCTGCTGCAGGTCACTGCCTTCGTGCGCATCGGCGCCGGGCAGGAGGTGTTCCCCTCGCAGGAGCTGATCCTGGACCGCGGCCGCAGCGACAAGAGCAAGACGCTGTACGATGTCGATGGCGTGGCCGCCATCCACTCGCAGAAGATCGGCAATGCGCTGCGCACCATCGACACCTGGTATCCCGAAGCGGCCGCGAACGGCCCCATTGCCATCGAGCCCTACGGCTCAGTCACTACCCAAGGCAAGGCATATCGCCAGCCCAAGGAAAAGACCGACTTCTACAACCTTCTCGACAACTGGATCATCAAGGACAAGGCGCCCGAACCCGACCAGCAGCATTTCGTGATCGCCACCCTGATCCGCGGCGGCGTGTTCGGCGAAGCGAACTGACGCCATGACCACGCACTACATCGACCTCAAGGTCGTTCCCGACCCTGAATCGGGACCGACACAACTCTTGGGCGCGCTCTACGACAACCTGCATCTTGCATTGGTGCAGCAGCGCCGGGACACCATCGGTATCAGCTTCCCCGACTACAGCTTGAGCCCGCGCACGCTGGGCACCACGCTTCGTCTTCATGGTAGTCAAGCCGATCTGCAACAACTGATGGCCACCGACTGGCTAAAAGGTATGCGCGATCACGTCCGCACAAAGGAGATCGCCGCTTCGCCCACCGACGCGCCGCACCGCACCGTGCAACGCAAGCAATTCAAGACCAATGCCGATCGGCTGCGACGACGGCGCATGCGCCGCAAGGACGAAACCATGGAACAGGCCAGGGATGCCATTCCCACCAGCGTGGAACGCCGCCCTGATCTGCCCTACATCCACCTACACAGCCGAAGTACCCGACAACCTTTCTGCCTGTTCATCGCGCTCGGCCCGCTCCAGCCCGAGGCCACCGCCGGTCCCTTCAACAGCCACGGACTTGGCGGCCCAGCCACCGTGCCCTGGTTCTGACCCATTTTTTTGAAACACGCAACAAGTCAGCACATTCAACCACTTGGAAGCCAGCTCTCATCAAAGGGAGCTGGCTTCCTTCTTTGCGCTTTGCCGTGGCGAGTCAGATACTTGGATGAGTTCCGCTCTAGTTCGCTGCCGCGCAGGCAGCTCAGAAAATACAGCATAGGATGACAGTACCAGGCGATTAGTTCGCTGCCGCGCAGGCAGCTCAGAAAATCGGGACGGCGGCGGCAATTTGTCTGCACAAGTTCGCTGCCGCGCAGGCAGCTCAGAAAAGAAACCGCCAGTACACCGCGAAATCGTGGGCGTTCGCTGCCGCGCAGGCAGCTCAGAAAACGTTGATCACGTCCTGCCGGCGCGCGGAGATGTTCGCTGCCGCGCAGGCAGCTCAGAAATCACGCGCTACCCGAAAGAGGTTGCGGACGTGGTTCGCTGCCGCGCAGGCAGCTCAGAAAAACCTTCATCAACGCCGATCCCTGTTAGGGGTGTTCGCTGCCGCGCAGGCAGCTCAGAAATGGCCGGCTCGCTGCGCAAAGGTCTAAACATGGTTCGCTGCCGCGCAGGCAGCTCAGAAATTGGCCGTCATCTTCAGTTCGCGGGTGATTTCGTTCGCTGCCGCGCAGGCAGCTCAGAAAAAGATCGGCGCCCGGGCGATCAATGCGCGGGCGTTCGCTGCCGCGCAGGCAGCTCAGAAATTCCGCCACGTCTCAGCATTGGCGACCGAATCGTTCGCTGCCGCGCAGGCAGCTCAGAAAAGCACAGCGTGACCTCGCTCTCACCTTCGTCAGTTCGCTGCCGCGCAGGCAGCTCAGAAAATTTATTCTTCAGGCCCATCTCAGCTCTCCTCGTTCGCTGCCGCGCAGGCAGCTCAGAAAAGCCGCCGCGAGGAGATGGCGCTCGCGTTCGAGTTCGCTGCCGCGCAGGCAGCTCAGAAAAACGAGACCGCGGCGATGAACAAGGTCATCAAGTTCGCTGCCGCGCAGGCAGCTCAGAAAACGCCGCAGCGCGCGTTGGGGTCGATGTAGCTGTTCGCTGCCGCGCAGGCAGCTCAGAAATTGGATCGACCTCGTACACGCTGACCTGGAAGGTTCGCTGCCGCGCAGGCAGCTCAGAAAAGGCGCGGAATCCGTACAGGTGGAATCCATACGTTCGCTGCCGCGCAGGCAGCTCAGAAAATCTGCGCGCGGGTTTTCAACTTCGCTGTGTAGTTCGCTGCCGCGCAGGCAGCTCAGAAAAGCCCGCCAGCGCCGCGTTGTTGCCATTCTGTGTTCGCTGCCGCGCAGGCAGCTCAGAAATTGCCTGCCGCGCTGAAAGGTTGGCATGGACAGTTCGCTGCCGCGCAGGCAGCTCAGAAAATACGCGAGAAAGGTGGCGAGATGAAATACACGTTCGCTGCCGCGCAGGCAGCTCAGAAATGAATGATCCCGTGCGATATGCCGTAGGAGTCGTTCGCTGCCGCGCAGGCAGCTCAGAAAAATTGCGCACGTAGTAGTCCCATGCACCCTGCGTTCGCTGCCGCGCAGGCAGCTCAGAAATAGGCGAGAACGGCCGAGGAAGCAGCTACCGCGTTCGCTGCCGCGCAGGCAGCTCAGAAAAGGAACGGCAGGCGCCGGCAGATAGCGGCTTCGTTCGCTGCCGCGCAGGCAGCTCAGAAAGCATCGCACCCCCTACCCACGCGCTTCCTCCCGTTCGCTGCCGCGCAGGCAGCTCAGAAAATGGTCACCTGCAGCGCGGTCAGCGGCGGGGTGTTCGCTGCCGCGCAGGCAGCTCAGAAAAACCCGCTGCCACAGCACACGTCGCAGTTCTGGTTCGCTGCCGCGCAGGCAGCTCAGAAAATTGCCAATGCCTGCCGCAGTTGTGACAACGTGTTCGCTGCCGCGCAGGCAGCTCAGAAAATGACCACAAAGGCCACTGAGGACACCTTCAAGTTCGCTGCCGCGCAGGCAGCTCAGAAAGCCAACTATGCGCCGAACACCTCCCCTGTTCTGTTCGCTGCCGCGCAGGCAGCTCAGAAATGTCGCAAGGCAAGCGCCGCCGATGCGACCAAGTTCGCTGCCGCGCAGGCAGCTCAGAAAATGCTGGAAACCCACGAGCCGTGGGTGATCCCGTTCGCTGCCGCGCAGGCAGCTCAGAAAAGAGAAAATCCGGTGACGGCATCGCCGTTGCCGTTCGCTGCCGCGCAGGCAGCTCAGAAATATCCGAGTCGGACGCCAAGCGGGGTGGGCGAGTTCGCTGCCGCGCAGGCAGCTCAGAAAAGCGACAGCGCGACCATCGCGGTCCACGCGAGGTTCGCTGCCGCGCAGGCAGCTCAGAAATGATCGGCCTCTTTCTCGATCTCGCTGGAGTCGTTCGCTGCCGCGCAGGCAGCTCAGAAATAGTCGGCAAGCCGTCCGTGGTCATCGCCGGCGTTCGCTGCCGCGCAGGCAGCTCAGAAAATCACGCGACCTCCTGCACGGCAGCCATGCAGGTTCGCTGCCGCGCAGGCAGCTCAGAAAGCCGACTGCGCGATGTAGGCCCGGCGGTTGTCGTTCGCTGCCGCGCAGGCAGCTCAGAAATGATCGCCGCCGCGCCTAAAGCGCTGGTGCTCGTTCGCTGCCGCGCAGGCAGCTCAGAAAAGGCACCGCCGCGCGCGAAAGGCGGCACGGAAGTTCGCTGCCGCGCAGGCAGCTCAGAAATGCGCGCGCTGCCTGTCCTGCCATGTCGCGTAGTTCGCTGCCGCGCAGGCAGCTCAGAAATGGTCCGTGCCGCCATAGTGGTTACTCGGCGAGTTCGCTGCCGCGCAGGCAGCTCAGAAAAACCGCCTGCGCGACATGTGGAACGGTCTGCCGTTCGCTGCCGCGCAGGCAGCTCAGAAAAAGAAGAAGGTGGAAACCCGTGCCGTGACCAAGTTCGCTGCCGCGCAGGCAGCTCAGAAACTGCCCCGAGGAAGTCGAAGCAGCACACCAGGCGTTCGCTGCCGCGCAGGCAGCTCAGAAAAAAACCCTGCACTTCTGTTGGCCCACCACTGGGTTCGCTGCCGCGCAGGCAGCTCAGAAATCTGGGAGCCATGGCGCCCGCCTGGTGCTGAGGTTCGCTGCCGCGCAGGCAGCTCAGAAATAACACATCATCCAGCGTCGATGCGTGATCCTGTTCGCTGCCGCGCAGGCAGCTCAGAAAAGTGGATGACCCCACGCGTTGCCGGCCAGCCCGTTCGCTGCCGCGCAGGCAGCTCAGAAAAAAGCTGGCTTGAACGAGGTTCAGCAGAGGACGTTCGCTGCCGCGCAGGCAGCTCAGAAATTGTACGTCAACGACAAAGCGCCAGACGGATAGTTCGCTGCCGCGCAGGCAGCTCAGAAATCGGCCGCGATCTCATCGCAACGATCTTCAATGTTCGCTGCCGCGCAGGCAGCTCAGAAAAGCGCCAGGGCGATGTCGCCGATGTGCGTGATGTTCGCTGCCGCGCAGGCAGCTCAGAAAAGGCTGCAGCGGCAGCACGTTGGCCGGCAGGTGTTCGCTGCCGCGCAGGCAGCTCAGAAACTATGAATGGCATGAGTCTGATCTTTCGCCCAGTTCGCTGCCGCGCAGGCAGCTCAGAAAAGTTCCTGCACCCGTACGCCTTCGACCTGATCGTTCGCTGCCGCGCAGGCAGCTCAGAAATAGACCCCGGTGCTGAAACGGTGAAGTCTCGCGTTCGCTGCCGCGCAGGCAGCTCAGAAAGCACGGATCGGCGCCAGCCCTAGCAGCTCATCGTTCGCTGCCGCGCAGGCAGCTCAGAAAGTTGCGATTGGCGGCCCGCGTCCGCACGGATCGTTCGCTGCCGCGCAGGCAGCTCAGAAAAGTACACGACCGAGCTCGATAGCGTCCCCGGCGTTCGCTGCCGCGCAGGCAGCTCAGAAAGTGACTTCTTCCTGACCTCCACCGAGGCCAGCGTTCGCTGCCGCGCAGGCAGCTCAGAAAGTCGAGCGCCTGAACCTGTGCCTGTACGCACAGTTCGCTGCCGCGCAGGCAGCTCAGAAAGAACAGCACGTGGTCGTTGTCCGGCGCCTCGAGTTCGCTGCCGCGCAGGCAGCTCAGAAAGCCTCGACGCGCCATTCGAAGTAGCCCGATGCGTTCGCTGCCGCGCAGGCAGCTCAGAAAATGCGGCTGGCGCCGGTGTCGCCGTTGCTGGCGTTCGCTGCCGCGCAGGCAGCTCAGAAATGCACCTGCCCGAAGGCGCCACCCTGGTGGTGGTTCGCTGCCGCGCAGGCAGCTCAGAAAGCGTGCAGCCACCGGTGCACGGGTCGGAAATCGTTCGCTGCCGCGCAGGCAGCTCAGAAATGGCACGGCCCCGGCAGCGTGCTGCTGCGCCGGTTCGCTGCCGCGCAGGCAGCTCAGAAATCCGCACGGATGCGGTCGGCCTTTTCGGTGTCGTTCGCTGCCGCGCAGGCAGCTCAGAAAATCGAAGCCCACCTTTCGGAGAACACCCATGAGTTCGCTGCCGCGCAGGCAGCTCAGAAAGTGTAGTCGGTGCCGGCGGTGAGCGTGAGCGGGTTCGCTGCCGCGCAGGCAGCTCAGAAAATGCGGTGCAGCGTCCCGCGCGAGACCCCCATGTTCGCTGCCGCGCAGGCAGCTCAGAAATCAATGCGTCGGTGGATTCGTGGGCGTGGACGGTTCGCTGCCGCGCAGGCAGCTCAGAAAATGTCAGCGCGATGGCGGCGTAGTTGCGCACCGTTCGCTGCCGCGCAGGCAGCTCAGAAATCCCGAGCGCGTCCCGGCCGACGTCGATCCCCGTTCGCTGCCGCGCAGGCAGCTCAGAAAGCGAAGTAGTCGCGCAGGGTCGCGCCGGACTCGTTCGCTGCCGCGCAGGCAGCTCAGAAAAGCCCGCGGTTCCGCAACTCGTTCAAGCAGCCGTTCGCTGCCGCGCAGGCAGCTCAGAAAACGCGCATCACGGCGCGCGCGTCGGTCAGGTCGTTCGCTGCCGCGCAGGCAGCTCAGAAAAGGATGGGGTCGGCCTGGCCGTACAAGCCGAAGTTCGCTGCCGCGCAGGCAGCTCAGAAAATCACGAACGTCCGAGTCAGCTCGAAGGCGTCGTTCGCTGCCGCGCAGGCAGCTCAGAAAAAGCTCCAGGCTGTTGCGATCGAGCAGCGCCTGTTCGCTGCCGCGCAGGCAGCTCAGAAAATGTACCGCACTGTACGAACGGACGTCGAGCGGTTCGCTGCCGCGCAGGCAGCTCAGAAAACCCGCCAGCACAGGCGGCGCAGGTCGATCCAGTTCGCTGCCGCGCAGGCAGCTCAGAAACGAACTCAACCGCGATGCGGCGCGCCTCGCTGCGTTCGCTGCCGCGCAGGCAGCTCAGAAATTACAAACTCCGAAGCCGCAGCAGCTTGAACAGTTCGCTGCCGCGCAGGCAGCTCAGAAACGATAAATCGGCTGGGGTCTTTGCGTTCAATTGTTCGCTGCCGCGCAGGCAGCTCAGAAAATACGCGAGAAAGGTGGCTAGATGAATTACACGTTCGCTGCCGCGCAGGCAGCTCAGAAAATCATGTCGCAGGCATTCGACGGGCTCTCGTCGTTCGCTGCCGCGCAGGCAGCTCAGAAAACGGGGATTCAGGCCCTGCGGCGCGCGGCCGTGTTCGCTGCCGCGCAGGCAGCTCAGAAAAGGTCGAGCTTGCCGTGCGCGCACTGGAGGCGGTTCGCTGCCGCGCAGGCAGCTCAGAAAAGAACGCGCGCCGGTACATCGCCATAATCACCGTTCGCTGCCGCGCAGGCAGCTCAGAAAAGACGCCGGAACCCATCGAGCGGAAGGTGAGGGTTCGCTGCCGCGCAGGCAGCTCAGAAAAATCGCCGGAAGTTCGGGCTGCATCTCGGCCAGTTCGCTGCCGCGCAGGCAGCTCAGAAAATAATCAGCGGTTTGCGAATAACCATACGCGAGGTTCGCTGCCGCGCAGGCAGCTCAGAAATTCCTTCACGCGGACGAGTTCGGTCAGTTCGAGTTCGCTGCCGCGCAGGCAGCTCAGAAAATTGAGAGCGAGTGGTACATCCGCGGAAGTGAGTTCGCTGCCGCGCAGGCAGCTCAGAAATGACGCCCATGACCCCCTACATCGCCGAGCTGGTTCGCTGCCGCGCAGGCAGCTCAGAAACAGCTACGGAGAAAGACATGAGCGCGGTCATCGTTCGCTGCCGCGCAGGCAGCTCAGAAATATCGCGGATCGGGGTTTCGGGCTGGGGGCAGGTTCGCTGCCGCGCAGGCAGCTCAGAAATTCGCCGGCCAGTACCAGCAGTCACCATCCACGTTCGCTGCCGCGCAGGCAGCTCAGAAAACAGCATCGGCAACAGGTATTCCGCGAACGACGTTCGCTGCCGCGCAGGCAGCTCAGAAATGAATCTTCTGCTGGATCGCTTCGACGCGCAGGTTCGCTGCCGCGCAGGCAGCTCAGAAATTTCCCACGGAGCCATGCCATGACTGTTGCACGTTCGCTGCCGCGCAGGCAGCTCAGAAAAAGTCGCGCCGGTCCTCGAAGAACTCCGCCTTGTTCGCTGCCGCGCAGGCAGCTCAGAAATGCGCGAACTTGCGGAGCTGTGGAAGGCTGGCGTTCGCTGCCGCGCAGGCAGCTCAGAAAGCTGTTCTGTGTTGCGATCTGCTGGGCAATCTTGTTCGCTGCCGCGCAGGCAGCTCAGAAAGGAGGATGCGGCTGCCCCTGCGCTGCCGGCAAGTTCGCTGCCGCGCAGGCAGCTCAGAAATTGGGCGAAGGCTTCCCGAAAGGCTTCGTCGAGTTCGCTGCCGCGCAGGCAGCTCAGAAATTTGGCTGAGCCACTCGCGAAGTACTCGCAGCGTTCGCTGCCGCGCAGGCAGCTCAGAAATGCTGTTCGGCCGCGCCCTGCATACCCTGGTGGTTCGCTGCCGCGCAGGCAGCTCAGAAAAGTCGGGCTTGCGATCGTTGTGCAGGTCGATGGTTCGCTGCCGCGCAGGCAGCTCAGAAATGCTCGGCATCGACCCGGTGCGCCTCCCGCTCGTTCGCTGCCGCGCAGGCAGCTCAAAAATTCAGGTCAATCATGGTCATCTCCTTCATGGTGTTCGCTGCCGCGCAGGCAGCTCAGAAAACGACCCGAACACCGAGACCGACACGCCGAACGTTCACTGCCGCGCAGGCAGCTCAGAAAACCAAGGCCGCGCTGCGCATCGCCATCAGCGGGCTCGCTGCCGCGCAGGCAGCTCAGAAAATGTCGCGGAACACGCTGCCCTGACGGTCGATGTTCGCTGCCGCGCAGGCAGCTCAGAAATTGTAGCCGTTGGGGGCCACGGCATACCACTTGTTCGCTGCCGCGCAGGCAGCTCAGAAAGCGTCGTTCTACGTGCAGGCCATCCGCACGGAGTTCGCTGCCGCGCAGGCAGCTCAGAAAGCATAGGTGACGCGGTTGCGCACGCGCGAGACGTTCGCTGCCGCGCAGGCAGCTCAGAAAAAGACGCGCATTGAGACCGGGCTCAGCAACGAGTTCGCTGCCGCGCAGGCAGCTCAGAAAAGGATGGCTGGCCCATGCGCTGTGGCCATCGTTCGCTGCCGCGCAGGCAGCTCAGAAATGCAGCGTAAGTGCGCCGCCGCGGCCCGCCTTGTTCGCTGCCGCGCAGGCAGCTCAGAAAAACGCGAAGCCATGCAGCGCCGCATCCGGGGCGTTCGCTGCCGCGCAGGCAGCTCAGAAAGAAATGGGCGGACAGCCGCGCGTGGAAGACGTGTTCGCTGCCGCGCAGGCAGCTCAGAAAAGATCGTGGATCTTGGCCGCCCGGACCTGGTTGTTCGCTGCCGCGCAGGCAGCTCAGAAAAGAGATGCCGCTGATCTGCAAACCCATTTCCCGTTCGCTGCCGCGCAGGCAGCTCAGAAACGCACCATCCGCGGCGAGTACCAGATCGGTCCGTTCGCTGCCGCGCAGGCAGCTCAGAAAGATAGTTAGGGCGCTGCCCTACGGAGAATGAAGTTCGCTGCCGCGCAGGCAGCTCAGAAAGCGAGGCATAACACCTGATTAGACGGCGAATCGTTCGCTGCCGCGCAGGCAGCTCAGAAAGCCCAGGCGTTCATCCTCCCGCCCGACCCCGGGTTCGCTGCCGCGCAGGCAGCTCAGAAAAGCCCCGACGCAATACCGGGAATGCGTCCTCCGTTCGCTGCCGCGCAGGCAGCTCAGAAATGCAGGCCGTTGACGGCCGTGAGCGTGGTTTCGTTCGCTGCCGCGCAGGCAGCTCAGAAAGCCAAGCCCGCCGCCACGCCGCTCGACATGGCGTTCGCTGCCGCGCAGGCAGCTCAGAAATTCGGCAATCCGTGTCAATAGGTCGCGCTGATGTTCGCTGCCGCGCAGGCGGCTCAGAAATGGACGCCGACGTGGCCGCGCGCAGCATCCGCGTTCGCTGCCGCGCAGGCAGCTCAGAAAAAGTGCTGCTGCAGGCGCTGGACAAGGCCAGCGTTCGCTGCCGCGCAGGCAGCTCAGAAATTGTCGATGTGCGACAGGTGGCTGATGCGAATGTTCGCTGCCGCGCAGGCAGCTCAGAAAACCGTATGGCGTCGCGGGCGATACCATCGTGCGTTCGCTGCCGCGCAGGCAGCTCAGAAAATCGAGAACACCGGCGCGGTGGTGCGCGTTTCTGTTCGCTGCCGCGCAGGCAGCTCAGAAATCGAAGGCCACCTGATGCGGCGACGGGATGGCGTTCGCTGCCGCGCAGGCAGCTCAGAAATGGGCAAGGTCGTCGCCGGGAAGTTCACCGAGGTTCGCTGCCGCGCAGGCAGCTCAGAAAGCGCGCAGATCTGACGCTTCGCACCATCCATGGTTCGCTGCCGCGCAGGCAGCTCAGAAAAGCACCGGCGTCGATCCGCAGCAGGCCGCGTTGTTCGCTGCCGCGCAGGCAGCTCAGAAAGAAACCCGCCGCGCCCCCGACCTTCGTGCCCAGTTCGTGGCGCGCAGGCAGCCCACCGTCCGCATTGCACAATGCAGGGGCGAAACCATCAGGTCCCGGCAACAACCTGACGACGCCGTGCCAGCTTGCGCTCGCGCCGGCGCGCGCTCCACGCCTTGCGCCGTTCGGCCAGGCAGGAGAACACCACGTACAGCGCCGGGGTGCTGAGCAGGGTGAGGCTTTGCGAGATCAGCAGGCCGCCGATCAGGGCGATGCCGAGCGGGCGGCGCAGTTCGCTGCCTTCGCCCAGGCCGATGGCGATCGGCAGCGCGGCGAGGATGGCAACCATGGTGGTCATCATGATCGGGCGGAAGCGCACCAGGCAGGCTTCGCGCACGGCCTCCAGCGGCGGCTTGTGGTGTTCGCGCTGGGCGACCAGGGCGAAGTCGATCATCATGATCGCGTTCTTCTTGACGATGCCGATCAACAGCACCAGCGCGATCTGCGCCACCACCGACAACTCGGTGTCGGTCAGCCACAGTGCCAGCAACGCGCCGACACCTGCCGCCGGCAGCGTGGAAAGGATGGTGACGGGGTGGATCAGGCTCTCGTACAGCATGCCAAGCACGATGTAGACGGTGACGATCGCGGCCAGCACCAGCCACAGCATGCCACTCTGCGACTCCTGGAAGCGGCGGAAATCCCCGCCCATGTTGAGCTTGATGTCGCCGGGCATGCGCATGTTGCCCACGGTGGCCTGGATCACCTGCATCGCCTGGCCCATGCTCACCCCGGGCGCGAGGTTGAAGCTCAGGTCCATCGTGGTGAACTGGTTCTGGTGGGTGATCTGCGACGGCGCCAGGCCGGATTCCTGGCGGGCGAACGCGGTGATCGGCACCATCTGGCCCTGGTTCGATTTCACGTATACGCGATTGAGCGCGTCCGGCGTGGCGGTCTGCGCGGGCAGCGCGTTGACCACCACGCTGTACTGGTTGATGTCCGAGTAGATGGTCGACACCTGGCGCTGGCCGAAGGCGTCGTAAAGCGCGCCGTCGATGGCGCCGATGGACACCCCGAGCCGCGCCGCGGTGTCGCGATCGATCACGATGTTCTGGCGCAGGCCGCCCTCCTCCACGTCGCTGCCGACGTCGCGCAGCAGCGGGTTCTTCTTCAGCTCGGCCACCAGTCGCGGCAGCCACAGTTGCAGCGTGGCGAGGTCGTTGCCCTGCAGCGAGACCTGGTATTGCGCGCCCTGGCTGGTGCCGCCGCCACCGCCGCTGGGCAGGTCCTGCACGGCGCGCAGGCGCAGGTGCAGGTCGGGATACTTCGCGGCCTTGGCGCTCAACCGGGCCAGCACGGTGAAGGTGTCGTCGGTGCGCCCTTCGCTGCGCGTCTTGAGGTCGATGTTGAACGAGCCGCTGGCACCCTGGCGGCTGCTGCCCAGGCGCGTGCCCACCGTGGCCACGTCCGGGTCGGCCAGCAGCATCGCGGTGAGCCGCTCCAGCCGCTGCCGGCTCTCGTCGAACGATACCGTGGCGCTGGAGGTGGCGCGGCCCCAGATCAGGCCGGTGTCCTGCTGCGGGAACAGACCGGTCTTGACCACGGTGAACAGGTAGAACGTGGCGACGATCAGCACCAGGGGCGTCAGCGAGAAGGCCAGCACGTGGCGCAGCGAGAAATCCAGCGCCCGCCGGTACACGCCGAGCATGCGGGCGTGGAAGCGGTCCAGCACGTGGCTGCGCTCGGGCCCGGCGCTGGCCTCGCGTGCGCGATGGCCGCCGAGGAAACGCCCGCACAGCGCCGGCGTGAGCGTCAGCGACACCGCGGCCGACACCACGATCGCCGCCACCAGGGTCACCGCGAACTCGTGCATGAACATGCCGGTGATGCCGCCGGCGAACAGCAGCGGGATGAACACCGCCACCAGCGAGGCGGTGATCGAGACGATGGTGAAGCCGATCTCGCGCGCGCCGGCCAGGGTGGCCTGCATGCGCGTCATGCCGTCGTCGATGTGGCGAATGATGTTCTCGATCACCACGATCGCGTCGTCCACCACGAACCCGATCGCGATCACCAGCGCCAGCAGGGTGAGGTTGTTGAGCGTGTAGTCGAGGATGTACATCGCCACGAACGCACCGGCCAGCGACAGCGGCACCGCCACCGCGGCGATCAGCGTGGGTGCGAGACGACGCAGGAACAGCGCCATGGTCAGCACCACCATCGCCAGCGAGATCAGCAAGGTCGCCTGTACCTCATGCAGCGAGGCGCGGATGGTTGGCGTGCCGTCGAAGAACGGGGTGAGCCGGGTGCCTGGCTGCAGGAACGTGCGCAGCGCCGGCAGTTGCGCCTTGACCAGGTCCACGGTGGAGATGACGTTGGCGTCGGCCTTCTTGTACACGTACATCAGCACCGCCGGCTGGCCGCCGAACCACGCCGCCTGGTAGGCGTCCTCGGTACCGGCGTAGACGTTCGCCACGTCGGCGAGGCGCACCGGCGTGCCATCGTGGCTGGCCACCACCAGTTTCGCGAAGTCCGCGGCGCTGTGCAGCGAGGTGGTGGCGGCCACCGCCATGCGCGTCTTGCCGTCGCTGAGGAAGCCTTCCGGCGAGGTCACGTTGGCCGCGCGCAAGGCGTTGCGCAGCTGGTCCGGCGACAGGCCCATCGCGTTGAGCGCGCGCAGGTTCACGTCGACGCGGATCGCCGGGGTCGAAGCGCCGGCGATCTCCACCGACGAGACACCCGGCAACTGGCGCAGGCGCTGCGCCAGCAAGGTGTCGGCGACGTTGTAGAGATCGCCCGCGGCCTGCGTGTCGGAGGTCAGCGCGAAGGCGATCACCGGGTCGTCGTTGGGATTGGCCTTCTGGTAGCTGGGCGCGCCGTTGAGGCCGCTGGGCAGGTCCGGCGCGGCCGCGTTGATCGCCGCCTGCACGTCGCGCGCGGCCGAACCCAGGTCGGTGCCGTTGCGGAACATCATGAAGACGAAGGTGCGCCCTTCCGAACTGGACGAGCGCATCGTCTCGATGCCGGGGACCTGGCCCAGGTGCCGTTCCAGCGGCGCGGCCACGGTGGAGGCCATGGTGCTGGCGTCGGCGCCGGCCTGGCTGGCCTGCACGAAGATCGCCGGGAACTGCATGTTCGGCAGCGCCGACACGCCGAGCAGGAAGTAGCAGATCATGCCGCCGACGAACAGGCCGATCGCGAGCAAGCTGGTGCCGATCGGACGGCGGATGAAGGAGCCGGAGACATTCATGCGGGAAACACGACCGTGGTGCAGGCGGCACGATGCCGGGCGGGATCCAGGCGAATCATCCCACCCTCAACGCACCAGCGGCAAAACGGTTGATCGGGACGCGAAAAGGAAAAACCCCTGCCGGCATTGCGCGGGCAGGGGCAAAGGGAAGCGATCGAGGTCACGCCGTGCCGTCGGCCCGTGCATGTTCCAGCGCACGCCGTTCCCGGCGTGCGGCGAGCCAGTCGGAGAAACGCTCCATGTACAGGTAGATCACGGGCGTGGTGTACAGCGTCACCAGCTGCGACAGCAGCAGGCCGCCGACGATCGACACGCCCAGCGGCCGGCGCAGCTCCGAGCCGATGCCGGTGCCCAGCGCCAGCGGCAAGGCGCCGAGCATCGCCGCCGCGGTGGTCATCATGATCGGGCGGAAGCGCAGCAGGCAGGCGCGGCGGATCGCGTCATGCGCGTTGAGGCCGGTGCGGCGCGCCTCGATCGCGAAGTCGATCATCATGATCGCGTTCTTCTTGACGATGCCGATCAAGAGCACGATGCCCACGATGCCGTCCACCGACAGGCTCATGCCGAACATCATCAGTGCCAGCAGCGCGCCCACGCCAGCCGGCGGCAGGGTGGAGATGATCGTCAGCGGGTGGATGTAGCTCTCGTACAGCACGCCCAGCACGATGTAGATCACCACGATCGCGGCCAGCAGCAACAGCACCTCGTCGCCCAGCGAGGAGTTGAACTCGGCGGCCTTGCCGATGAACTGGCCGCGCACCTGTGGCGGGAAGTTCAGCTCCGCGTTGATCTGGTGGATCGCCGACACCGCGTCGGACAGCGAATAGCCCGGCGCCACGTTGAACGACAGCGTCACCGCCGGCAGCTGCTGCTGGTGGCTGACCACCAGCGGTGCGCTGGTGACCTCGGCATTGGCCAGCGAGGACAGCGGGATGGTGCCGCCGCCGCCCAGCGCGATGCCGATGTTGCCGGTGTTGCCGATGCCGCTGGGGGTGGCCGAGTTGCTCGACTTCACCTGGCCGAAGCTGGTGGCGTTGCTGCCGGTCAGCGCGCCGGAGCCGTTGCCGCGCACGGTGAGCTTGTTGAGCAGGTCGCTGCTGTTGCGGAACTCCGGCGCCACCTCCAGCACCACGCGGTACTGGTTGAGCTGGGTGAAGATGGTGGAGATCTGGCGCTGGCCAAAGGCGTCGTACAAGGTGTCGTCGATGGTCTGCACCGGCACGCCCATGCGGCTGGCCTTCTCGCGATCGATGGTCAGCTTGAGCGCGTTGCCGCGGTCGGCCAGGTTGTTGCTGACGTCCGCCAGCTCCGGCCGCTGGCGCATGGCGCGGGTCATCTGGTCGGCGTACTTGGCCAGCTCGGCGGAGTCCACCTGGGACAGCGCGTACTGGTATTCGGTGGCCGACACGGTGCTGTCCAGGGTCACGTCCTGCACCGGTTTCAGGTACAGCGCCACGCCGGGGATGTCGGCCACGCTCTGCTGCAGCCGCGGCAGCAGCTGGTCCAAGCCGTCGCGGTCGCCGCGATCCTTCAGCACGATGCTGAGCTGGCCCTGGTTCAAGGTGGGGTTGATCGTGCCGGCGCCGATGAACGCCGCCACGCCGGCCACCGCCGGGTCCTTGCGCAACGCCTCGGCCACTGCCTTGGTGCGCTGCTCCATCGCCGGAAACGCAATGTTGTCGTCGGCCTGCACCACGCCGGTGATCAGGCCGGTGTCCTGCTCGGGCAGCAGGCCCTTGGGGATGGCGATGTACAGGAACACGGTCAGCACCACCGCGGCGCCGGCCACCAGCATGGTCAGGCGCTGGTGGTCGAGCACCCAGTCCAGCGAATTCTCGTACACGTGCACGGTGCGCGCCCACACGGTGCGCCTGCCGGCGGCGGCGTGGCGCTCGTGCGCGTCGTCGCCTTCCGGCAGCTGGTCGGGCTTGAGCAGGTAGGCGCACATCATCGGCGTCAGCGTCAGCGAGACCAGCATCGAGATGCTCACCGCGATGGTCAGCACCCAGGCGAACTCGTGGAACAACCGGCCGGTGACACCGGGCATCAGCAGCAGCGGCAGGAACACCGCCACCAGCGACACGGTCAGCGACAGCACGGTGAAGCCGATCTCCTTCGCGCCGATCTCGGCCGCCTCCTTGCCGCTCTTGCCCTGTTCGATGTAGCGCACGATGTTTTCGATCATCACGATCGCATCGTCGACCACGAAGCCGGTGGCCACCGTCAGCGCCATCAGCGAGAGATTGTCCAGCGACATGCCGGTGAAACTCATCACGCCGAACGTGCCCAGCAGCGACAGCGGCACCGCGGTGGCCGGAATGATGGTGGCCCACAGCCGGCGCAGGAACACGAAGATCACGCCCACCACCAGGAACACGGTGAGGATCAGGGTGAACTCCACGTCGTGCACCGAGGCGCGGATGGTCACCGTGCGGTCGGCGAACACGTCCAGGTGCACGTCGGCCGGCAGCGCGTTGCGCAGCTCGGGCAGGATGCGGCGGATCTGCTCCACCGTCTGCACGATGTTGGCGCCGGGCTGGCGGCGCACGTCCAGCAGTACCGCCGGCTTGCCGTTGGCCCACGCGGCGAGCTGGTCGTTCTCCACGCCGTCGACCACCCTGGCCACGTCGGACAGCCGCACCGGCGCGTTGCCGCGGTAGCTGATGATGGTGCTCTTGTACTGCTCGGCATCGGCCAACTGGTCGTTGGTGCCGATCGAGTAGCTCTGCGTCTTGCCGTTCAGCGTGCCCTTGGGCGCGTTGACGTTGGCCTGGGTCAGTGCGCTGCGCACGTCCTCCATGGTCAGGCCGAGATTGGCCAGTTGCGCCGGGTTGACCTGGATGCGCACGGCCGGGCGCACGTTGCCGGCGATCGAGACCAGGCCCACGCCCTGCACCTGCGACAGCTTCTGCGCCAGGATCGAGTCGGCCAGGTCGTTGACGTCGCGCAGCGGGCGGCTGTCCGACTGCAGCGCCAGGGTGAGGATCGGCGCATCGGCCGGATTGACCCGGTTGTACACCGGCGGATACGGCAGGTTGCCCGGCAGCGTGCCCTTGGCCTGGTTGATCGCCGCCTGCACGTCCTGCGCGGCGATGTCGATGTCGCGGCCCATGTTGAACTGCAGCACGATCGTCGACAGGCCCGCGGAGGAGTCCGAACTCATCATGCTGAGCCCGGAGATCTGCCCCAGGTTGCGCTCCAGCGGCGTGGTGATCAGCGTCGCCATGGTGGTGGCGCTGGCACCCGGATACTGCGTGGTCACCACCAGGCTGGGCGCCTCGATCTCCGGCAGCGCCGACACCGGCAACTGGCGAAAGCCCAGGATACCGAGCAGCAGCACCGCCACCATCAGCAGCGAAGTGGCGATCGGGCGGCGAATGAAGAGGGTGGAGAAGCCCATGACTATCCGTGACGAAGTGGGGCGGCAGTTGCCGCGTTCGAGACGCGCGCCAGCCCGCGGCAACGCCGCGGGCTCACGCGGACATCAGTGACGACCGCGGCCACCCTTGTTGTCCTGCCTGGACTTCTGCAATTCCGCCGCGGTGGGCGCGGCCGGCACTTCGCCCGGCTTGAGCGGGTTGACCTTGCTGCCGGGCTTGAGCCGGAACTGGCCTTCGGTCACCACCTTGTCGCCGACCTTGAGCCCGCTGCCGACCATCACGTGGCTGTCGCCGACTTCGCCGGCCACCACGATCGACTGCATCTTGACCGTGTTGTCGCCCTGCACGAGGTAGACATAATCGCCGTCCGGCCCGCGCTGCACGCCCTGCGAGGGGATCACCAGGCCGCCGTCGACGGTGTTCACCAGCAGCCGCACGTTGACGAACTGGCCCGGCCACAACTCGTCGTGCTCGTTGGAAAACTCCGACTTCAGGCGGAACGTGCCGGTGCTGGTGTCGATCTGGTTGTCGATCACCTTGAGCACGCCGCCGCTGGCGATCGGATGGGCGTCGACGCGATCGAGCGCGGTGACCTCCAGTGGCTTGCCGCCCTGCGCCGCGCTGCGCACCATGTCCAGGTTCTGCTCCGGCAAGGTAAACATCACGTTGATCGGGTGCAGCTGGGTCAGCGTGACGATCGCACTGGAGGTGGTCACCACGTTGCCCGGGTCCACCGCGCGGATACCGGCCAGGCCGTCGATCGGCGAGCGGATCTCGGTGTAGTCGAGCTGCACCTTGGCGTCGCGGATCGCGGCCTCGTCGGCCGCCACGGCCGCCTCGTACTGGGCCACGGTGTTCTTCTGCGTGACCTGGTCGATCTTGGCCACGTACTGGCTGTACTTGGGGTCCTGCGAGCGCTGGTAGTTGCTGCGCGCCGTGGCCAGCAGGGATTGATCCTGCTTGCGCCGGCTGACCGCCTGGTCATAGTTGGCCTGGAAGGTGCGCGGGTCGATGCGCGCCAGCACCTGGCCCTGCTTCACCGGCTGTCCTTCGGTGAACTCGATGCTGAGCAGCCGCCCGGACACCTGCGGGATCACCGTCACCGTGTTGAGCGCCTGCACCGTGCCCAGCGCCGTCAGGTACACCGGCACGTTCTGCTTGACCACCGGCACCACGGTCACCGGCACCGGCGGCGCGTCGCCGCCCTTGCCGTTGGCGCCCTTCGCCGCGCCATCGCCCGGCTTGTGCAACATGCGGATGCCGACCACGGCGATCACGACCACCGCCAGCACGATCAACGCGATCTTCCAAAAACGCGACATGTGGAACTCCTGGATTGAACCGGGGCGAGCAACCGGGGAAGGCCGCTGCCGCAGGCACCACGTGGGCAGACGCGCCCCCATGGACAAAGCATAGGTGGACGGCAACCGCTTTGAACAATGCCGGTCGACAGGGGTGGGGCATGACCGATGGCAGGGTTTTGCGCCCCGCCGCACATGGGACCGGGCCGTGTGCACAACGTTCCGGGCACCGCATCGGCATACACCCGATCGGTCACCCTGAAACTTGTCGGGCGCTTCGTTTATAATACCGGACTGGTCGCCAGCGCGCCCCCGAGGGCGCGATCCGGACACCGGCAGCAGGGGTTGGGGTGCATCGAGGTTTTCGACCCTGGCGGCTGCGGCGGTTTCGCGATTCCGGCGTGACGGTAAGGCAACAAGGCGGTCCAAGCCCGCCCACTGACAGGAGTACGTGCGTGAGCGGTCCCCTTAGCAAATCCGACCAGGGCTTCCTGCGTCAGTTCTCGCTGACCATCGGCGCGCTGATGGTTCTTACCGTGATCCTTGTGTTGTCCGCGCTGGCGATCAACAACAGCGAGCCCAAGGAAACCAATCCGAACCACCCGGCCACGGTCGCCGCACGGCTCGCCCCCGCCGGCGCCGTCTATGCCGGCGACACCGGCCGTGCCGCCATGCAGGCCGCCGCCGACCAGGCCGCCAAGGCCGCCGCCTCCCAGGTGGCCTACGGCGGCACCACCGACGGCAAGGAAATCTACGACCACCTGTGCACCAGTTGCCATACGGCCGGCATCGCCGGCGCGCCGAAGCTCGGCGACAAGGCCATGTGGGGCCCACGCATCAAGCAGGGCATCGACGTGCTGGTCAAGCATGCGATCGAGGGCTACCACGGCCCCGACGGCAATTTCATGCCGCCCAAGGGCGGCAATCCCGCGCTCACCGACGAGCAGGTCACCGCCGCCGTGCACTGGATCGTCGATCAGGCGAAGTAATTTCGGCTTCAATGAAGTTCAAGATAAACGCCGCCCTCCGGGCGGCGTTTTCGTTCGCCCCCTCTCCCTGCGGCGACAAAAGGGAGTCCCCTTGCGGGTGAGAGGGTTGGGGAGAGGGTTCCCGGCCCTGTGCGTACTCGCGGGTGAAGGGCCTTGAGCGTTCGACGCAGCATGAACCATCACACTCCTCACGCACCCTCATCCGCCCTCCGGGCACCTTCTCCCGAGGGGAGAAGGAAACCAGGTTTCGCTCCCACACCCCCATCACCCTGCCCCTCCATCCACCCCGCCACAAACCCCCGCAACTCCGGAAAAAACACTTCGAACCGCCGCTGCAACTCCTCCTGCCGCGCCACCAGTACCGGCAGCGCGGTATCCAGCGGATTGGTGTGCAGGGACACGGGGTTTGAGGAATCGGGACATGGCGGATTATAGCGGGATGGAACGGGACGAAAGCCAACAACGGCGCGGGTTTAGGGGCGTTTCGCCGTAGCAGTCGCGCCATATCGCAGGTTTGCGAAATGGGGCTGAAAAAAGGGCCAGAGACATTAGGTTTGCGAAATGAAGCCGGCGTGTGTGCCGGCTTCATGCGTCTTTGAGGGGCGTTTAAAAGTGTTGCCAGCAACGCTTTTGAACGTTGTCTGCAACAAGTTAGCGGGCGGGCGGCGCGCAAGGCGGATCGCAGGCGGCGTCGAGGGCCGCGCCCTGGCGGGCGAGTGTGGCGACCAGTTGCTCCAGTTGTGGCAGGTCCAGGCCCGTGATCGCCTCGCAGCCGGCCGAATAGACGAAATTCTCCAGGTGCTCCTGGAGCGAGTAGCGCGCGGCCAACAGCCTGGCGTCTGAAATGAGGCCCTTGCGCCGGACCGTGCCGAGCGGGCCGCTACGCAGCCACGCCGCGGACCTGGGCGGGGTCTGAACCGTCGCTTCCTGCAGCAGCTGACGGACCCTTGTCACTTTCCCTTCAAGCATGGTCTACCCCCTGTAGGTAGTGGAATCACGCCGCGAATGCGCGCGCGAAGTGAAGCACCCGGGCCTCCGGCAGCCCTTCGATGAGCAGTTCGTAGATCAGGGAAACGAGCTCGGCGTGCTTGGCCGGGGGCAGTTCCTTCTCGCCGAGTGCATCAGCGGCCAGCTGCAACGCCATCGTCAGCTCGTCAAGTCTCACGGACTGCGAAGCCTCGTCTGTTGACCATTGCGCGGGCGCTTCCCTGACCTCCTGGGCGTACATCTCCCCATCGCCAGTGGCGAGCCATTCCAGGCGAACGCCCTTCGCGGCGGCCAGCTTGACCAAGGGCCGGAATGACGGTGTGCCTCCCTTTTCATAGCGAGCGAGCTGGTCCGTGGACATCCCGGCCACCCTGGCCGCTTCCGCGCGGCTGTCGAACAGCTTGATCAACGCGGATATGCGGCGTTCAAGTTCCGGCGCTGGAACTTGGCTGGCGCGTTCAAGTTCGCTTCCAGCATTCAACATAACGAAATATCCATGTAAATCACTGGTTTAGTAAGAGTGCCGCGCATATGCCGCCGCGAACGAACTTGAATGCCGCGCATCCGCTTGACAGTGCCGCGGATATGCGTACTATCTACGTCGCAAATATCACCAAGGGGAAACGCGCCACATGTCCATCGCCACGGCTCAAAAAAAGCCAGTCGTAATCGACTGGCACGCTGCCGACGTCGTCGCCGCCCTCCGCAAGAAAGGCTGGTCGCTGCAGCAGCTCGCATTGTTCCACGGCTACGCCAGCCGGACCTCTCTCGCGAAGGCTCTTGCCCAACCGTACCCGAAGGCCGAGCAGCTGATCGCGGAAGCCCTGGGCATCAAGCCCCAGGTGATCTGGCCAACCCGCTACAACGCCGACGGAACCTCCAACCGGGCGCGTGGCATGAAGCCCATGCGCCCGGAACATATCCGCATCGTGTCCAAGGCTACCACCGTGGCGCGCAGCGGCAATCCACAAAACCCTTCGGGCCGCTAGACATGGCCGCCCTTTACCGCCTGGCCCGGGCAAACGGGCGGGGATCAGCCGGAGAGTGCCCCGCGTCGCGTCTCGCGAAAACCCCGTTTCCATTTCCTGCAGTGCGTGAGCTGGCTTGCCGCGTTGCGGCGGTCGCAGTGGCGCGTTGCCGCGCATCGGCGATGTCGTATCTCCCCAGCGCGAGCGCACAACCATTCCCCTTGGACGCCGTGTTGTACAACCGGCACGCCATCGGTCCAGCGGTTCGCGGCACGACATGGCGCGTGTTCTGGTGCCTCGCAGACGAGCGTTACCTGTGCTGCGATGCCACCGGCGCCATCATTGTCCGCAGGGTCGCCATGCTTTCCGATCGCAGTCGCTGGCAGCCGCTGGGAGAACTTCTGTGACTCGCCGGGCCGTAGGGGCGGCCTCCGGTGATCTGTTCGAGATCCCGCAACCTGTCGGCACCGCGCCTGGGTCTCTGGACTTCCGCCCGGTGGTCAGCGAGCTGATCTCCGCCATGCTGGCGGTCGCCCACAACTCGGGCATGGACCGCCACGAAGTGGCCGCGCGCGCCAGCCGGCTGACCGGCAAAGACGTGACCAAGAACATGCTCGACGGCTACACCGCGCCGGCCCGCGAGGAGTTCAACTGCCCGCTGTGGCTGGCACCGGTGCTGGAGATCGTCTGCAGCAGCACGCCGCTGGCCGCCTGGCACGTGGGCGTGCACGGCGGGCGCATGAGCGTCGGCGCCGAAACGATAGACGCCGAGATCGGACGGCTCATGCGCGAGCGTGACCTGGCGGACGCACGCATGCGCGACCTGAAAGAGCTGCGCCGGAGGGTCCGCTGATGGCCGACGGCACTGTCCACGAGCGCTGGTACGCCGCAGCCGACCTGGTGGGTCTGGCTGGCCTGCCGAGCACGCCGCAGAACATCACGAGTCGAGCCAAGCGCGAAGGTTGGCAGGCGCGCGCGCGCAGCGGCCGCGGCGGCGGGAACGAATACTCGTTTGCCAGCTTGCCGGCGATCACTCAAGCCGCGCTGCTCTTGCGCGAGCGTCCACCGCGCCCGGTCCGCGCCCGCAACACGCTGGCGCCGAGCGAGGCTCGCCTGGCCACCGTGTGGCAGCGCTTCGACCAGTCCAAGCAAGCCATGAAAGACGTGGCGGCCCTGCGCCTGCAGGCGCTCGACGCCGTCAGCGCGCTGGTGCGCGGCGGCACGTCGCTAATGCAGGCGCGCGAGATCATCGCCGCCCAGCTCCAGCGCGACGGCGTGCGCGGCGGCAGTGCCGCCAGCATCGGCCGCTGGCAGCAGGATGTGGCGCACGCCGACCGCAAGGATTGGCTCGCGCTGCTGTTGCCGCACTACAGCGGCCGCACCACCACCGTCGAGATCGAGCCGGACGCCTGGGAGCTGTTCAAGGCGGACTACCTGCGCCAGGAGCAGCCCACCGCCAGCAGTTGCTATGACCGCCTGCAGCGCATCGCCGACACGCGCGGCTGGGAGTTGCCGAGCCTCAAGACCTTCACCCGGCGTGTCATGCGCGAACTGCCGCGCGCCGTGCGAGTACTGGCCCGCGAGGGAGAGGAAGCGCTGGCGAAAACCTACCCGGCGCAGGAGCGCGACCGCTCCATGCTGGAGGCGCTCGAAGGCGTCAACGCCGACGGCCACCGCTGGGACATCAACGTGCGGTTCCCCGATGGCAGCATCGGTCGGCCGTGCATCCTCGGCTGGCAGGACCTGGGCCGCGGCAAGCTGCTGGCGTGGCGCCTGGGCGACCACGAAAACAGCGACATGGTGCGGCTCAGCTTCGGCGACATGGTGCGCACTTACGGCGTACCCGGCAGCGTGTACCTGGACAACGGCCGCGCGTTCGCCAGCAAGTGGATGACCGGCGGCACACCCAACCGCTACCGCTTCAAGATCCGCGAGGAAGACCCCACCGGCCTGATCACCGGCCTGGTCGGCGCCGACAACGTCCACTGGGTCACGCCGTACCACGGCCAGGCCAAGCCGATCGAGCGCATGTGGCGTGACTTCTGCGACCGCATCGCGCGCCACCCGGCGTTCGCCGGTGCCTACGTCGGCAACAACGTGGCCAACAAGCCGGAGAACTACGGTAGCCGCGCGATCGAGTGGGCCGAGTTCGAGCGCGTGGTGAACAGCGAGATCCACGCGCACAACGCGCGCACCGGCCGGCAGTTGAAATCCTGCGCCGGCCGCAGCTTTGACCAGGCGTTCGCCGAGAGCTACGCGCGCATCACCGTGCGCAAGGTCAGCGAGGAACAGCTGCGCCAGCTGCTGCTCGCCGCCGAGGCCGTTACCGCCAGCCCGATCGACGGCAGCGTGCGCCTGGCCGGTAACCGCTACTGGACCGAGGCGCTGAGCGAGCACGCCGGCCGCAAGGTCGTGCTGCGCGTGGATCCGTGGCACCTGCAGGGCGTGGCCCACGTCTACGCGCTGGACGGCACCTACATCGCCGGCGCCGAGTGCGTCGCGGCGGTCGGCTTCGCCGACGTCAATGCGGCACGCGAGCACGCCCGTGGCAAGAAGCAATACAAGCGCGCCGCCAAGGACATGCTCGCCGCCGAGCAGCTCATGGATGCCGCCGCCGTCGCGGCCCAGCTGCCGGACATGACGCCACCGGACACCGTCCCGGCCGGCGTGATCGCGCCGGTGTTCGGGCTGCATGGCAAGAAGCCGGAAGCGCCCGCGCCGCGCGCCGCGTCCACCGGCACCGAAGGGCCCAGCTCGCTGGACGTGTTGATGTTCCAGCGGGCCCAGCAAATGAAGGCGGAACAGATTTAAAGACGCCGCGGCGGTGTTACGAGCACCGCCGCGACTAGGTAGCAGCACCACCACAACCCAAGGGGCTAGATCATGAGCGATACCGCAACCGTACGATCAATCTATCAGGGCGACGCCGACCTCCGCGACCAGGTGCAGGCGTGCATGGCGCGCGACAAGCGCATGAGCCAGGTCATCGTGTCGAAGGAGGCCGGCATCAGCGCGGCCACCCTCAACCAGTGGCTGGCCGGCAAGTACCAGGGCGACAACGAAGGCATCGACGGCAAGATGCGGCTGTGGCTGGAGGCCGACATGGCCCGCCGCGCCGCCGGCAGCGCCATGCCGGTCGCGCCCGGCTACATCAGCACGCCCACCAGCGGCCGCGTGCTCGGCGCCCTGGCGTACGCACAGATGGCGGGCGACATCGCCATCGCCTACGGCAACGCCGGCGTCGGCAAGACCGCCAGTTGCCAGCACTACCGCACCAGCAGCCCCAGCGTGTGGATCGCCACCATGACGCCCAGCACGTCCGGCGTGGTCACCGCCCTGCAGGAGGTCTGCGAGGCGCTGGGGCTGGATTCCAGCGGCGGCGCGCGGGCGATGAACAAACGCATCGAGCGCCGCGTGCGCGACACCCACGGCCTGCTGATCATCGACGAGTCGCAGCACCTGTCCGTGCAGGCGCTCGACGAGCTGCGCAGCATCCACGACGCCACCGGCATCGGCCTGGCTTTCGTCGGCAATGACGGCGTGTTCGCGCGCATGGCCGGCGGGCGCAATGCCCAGCAGCTGGATCGCCTGTACAGCCGCATCGGCAAGCGCCTGCGCCTGCAGCAGAGCACCGAGGCCGACATCGTCGCGCTGATCAAGGCGTGGGGCATCGTCGACGCCAAGTGCCACGCCACCCTGATCGCCGTGGCCCGCGGCCCCGGCGCCCTGCGCACGCTCACCAAGACCCTGCGCCTGGCCAGCATGTACGCCGCCGCCGAAGGCCGCGGCGTGTGCTGCGAAGACGTGCGCGCCGCCGCTACCGAGCTTGGCTCGATGGACGGTGCCAAGTGACCGGCCTGGCCACCACCGTGCTGAGCGGTGATGCGGCGTTCCTGGTCGCTACGCAGGCCGAGCTGCTGACCAACCACAACGGCTGCGACGTCTACAAGCTCAAGACGCCGGATCTCCGCGTCGGCGTGTACGAGAGCGCCACCCGGCGCCTGGTGATCTTCGACGCGGCTGCGCTGGTGGCGCTGGCCCTGAGCGAGGTCACCGACGTACCGCAGACCGGGTTCCGCCCGATCAGCCTCGACGAGGGCGAGGCGCGCATCGAGTACCTGCATCCGGTGGCCGCCGCCGACCCGCCCAGCCGCCTGTGAGGTAGCGCCATGCAAGCCGAACTGTTCCGCAGCAACGATCTGACGCCCGACACCGTTCTGGCCGCTCTGCAGAACTGTGTCGGCGAAGCCTCCGGCGCCACCGCCGAGCAGCTGGTGCTGGCGATCACCGGCCGGCGCAGTGCCGCCGACCTACGCCGCCTGCGCACCGTGATCGAGGCGCTGCGCACGGCCGGCCACCGCATCTGCGCCAACCCGGCCCACGGCTACTACCTCGCTGCCAGCGACACCGAGCTCGACCGGACGTGCAGTTTCCTGCACGACCGGGCCATGACATCCCTCCGCCAGGTGTGCGCGATGAAGCGCGTCGCCCTGCCGGACCTGCGCGGGCAGCTGGGGCTGCCCCTGGAGCAAGCCTCATGAGCGTTTTGAACGACATTCGAGAGTCCATCCAACTGCGTTTGCGCACCCAGTCCGTCGCGGCCATGCGCGCGGTGGACAAGGCCGCCAAGGCCATCCGCTACCTGCACCTGCACGGCTGCACCGTGCAGCAGGTCACCATCCGCCCCGACCATGTCGTGATCGAGATCGACCAGCCGGGCGAATGGCTGAAAGGCTCCATGCACATCACCCGCGTGAACGGGCGGTACCGCGAGGTTGTCCGCGTCGCGCCGGTGCTGGGCTGCCAGGTGCAGTGGATCGAGCGCGAAGCGCACGTGCTGCTGCAGCGGGAGGGCTGAGCCATGCGCATCACTTTCGAGGATCACGGCCAGGACTTCCTCACCTGGCAGCTCGACAACAACGGCGTCGTGGTGGATTGCCTGCCGTTCCAGGCGACCTTCTGGTGCGGCGCCACAGTGCTGCACCCCAAGCGGCTAAAGGTGGGGTCCAAGGTGGCGTTCACGAGGGACGCCGATGCGACGACCGTCTTCACCGTCCACTATCGCGTCGCAGCGATCGAACCCGACCTGACTGCCGATGCATTCACCGCCCAGTATCCGGTCGGCACGCCATGCCGCTACTACCCGGTCGCTGGGGACAGCGAACACCTCAAGACGAAGACTCGCTCCGAAGCCTGGACGCTGGGCCACGGCGCCGTGGTCGTGAAGATCGAGGGCCGCACCGGTGGCGTCGATATCAATCACCTGGTCATGGAGGGCTGAGCCATGAAATTCGCCGTACACACCGACAAGGCCGTGTTCCATATCGAGGCCAAGACCGCGAAGGACGCCCGGGAGATCGTGCTGAAAAAGCACGGCATGCGGATCACCAAGGTGAAGGTGGTCGGCAATCAACCGCGCCAAAGCGGAGAACAGCAATGAGCCTCGTCGACGCTATCCGCACAGCGCTCAAGGACTCCGGCGCGCCGCTGACCCTGGACGATCTGATGGAGCAGCTGCCCGATACCGCCGAACGCAACGTGGTCGGCGCGGCGTGCCGCCAGCTCAAGGATCGCGGCGAGGTGGTGACTTCGGTGGAGGATGGCCGGCTGGCGTATTCCTGGGCCAGTACCGCCCCGCCGCGCGCCAAGCTGATCGGGCGCATCCGCGAGTTGCTGCGCAGCGCTTCGGAGCCACTGACCACCGCGCAGGTTTGCGCGGCGCTGCCAGATGCGAACGAGAGCAGCGTGCAGTCCATGCTATCGCAGCGCGCGCGCGCCGGTGAGTTCACCGCCTCGCGGACAGGACGCAAATTCGCCTATAGCCTCGCCGACCGCGGCGGCGTATCGGTCGCCGTGAACGTGCGCAATGTCACCACGTCCGCACCCGCCGCACCGCCACCGGCGCAGCCCCAACCGCCCGCACCGCCCGCGGCGCCCGCCACGCCCAAGTCGCCGCGCCCGCCCGCGACGAGCGAGCAGGCCGACGCGCTCGACTACGCCGTGCAGATGGCCGAGGCAGCGCGCGAGACCTACGTGCTGTCCAAGGTCGACGCCGATGTCTACACCTGGCTGCAGGCAAGCGTGCACGCCGCGCGTGCCGCCCGCGATGCCTTCAAGGCCACTGCGACATGACCGCCCGCGACAGCACGCTCCCGCCCTGCCTGGCGAACGCGCAGCGCCGGCCGCTCGACGACGAGGACGAGCTGCCGCCGTGGCTGGGCGAACGCCACCGCGACACCACGCACCACATCCACCTAGCCGCGCACGCCGCGGCGCTCGATTCCAAGGACACGCACGATGAATGACACCACCATCCCTGCCGGTCACCGCCGCGACGCCAAGGGGCGCCTGGTGCCCGAGTCGCAGATCAAGCCGATCGACCGCACCCGCGATGACCTGGTGCATGAGCTGTACGCCAAGGCCGAGGCGCTGAACCAGGCCATGCGCGAGTTCAAGCGGGCCGCGTTCGCCGACGTCGAGGCGTTCGTGGATCTGAGCGCCGAGGAGTACGGCGTGAACCTGGGCGGCACCAAGGGCAACGTATCGCTGCTCAGCTTCGACGGCGAGCTGCGCATCCAGCGCGCGATCGCCGAGCGCATCGTGTTCGACGAGCGCCTGCAGGCCGCCAAGCAACTGATCGACGAGTGCCTCACCGAATGGACCGCCGACGCCCGGCCGGAGATCGCGCTGCTGGTGCAGGACGCGTTCCGCGTCGACCAGGCCGGCAACATCCGCACCGGCAACGTGCTGGCGCTCAAGCGCCTGGCCATCGACGACGAGCGCTGGCAGCGGGCGATGGACGCCATCGGCGACGCCGTGCAAGTCGTGGGCACCAGCAGCTACGTGCGCTTCTACCGTCGCCAGGCCAACGGCAGCTACCAGGCGCTCAGCCTGGACCTTGCGGGGGTGTGACGTGGCCGAGATCCTTGGACAACGCACCACCTGCATGCTGCAGGTCAACACCAGCGGCAGTTGGCGCAACGTGCTGACGTTCGACCCGGCGCAGCGCGCCGAGATCGTCGCCAGCCTCGCCACGCTGGCCACCACGCTGGGCGACGACACCACCTGGTGCCTGCACCACCCGGACGGCAAGCGCGAGTGGCTGCACGCGGAGGACTTCGCCGCCGGCGACTGGAAGCCGATCACCGATGCCGAACCGGCGCCGCTGGTCGACGTGCTGGTTTCCGCGTACTCGCCCGACGACGGCATCCCGCACACATTCATGGCGTGGCGCGGCACGACGCCGTGCGGCTACCACGTGTGGATGATCAGCGGCGCCGAGCTTGAGCTGCGGATGCACGTCTACGCGTACCGCCCGATCATGGCGCCCGCACCCGTGCCAGCAGCGCAGCAGGTGTCGGCGTGAAGGTCCGCTATGAGATGGAAACACCGTGGCCGACCGATGTGCCCGCACCGGAGGGCATCGACGGGATCAACTGGTTCAAGCACGGCGAAATGCCCTTTGTCCCCACCATCGACATGGAGATCGACAACGGCGACGGCGACCTGCGGAAGGTGTTGAATGTCTATTGGTGCGCCGAAAATCCGCATGAAGTGACCGTCCATTTTCAAGACGATGTCGCACGCGAGTTGGGCTACTGGCGGCGCGGCGGCTGGCAATCTGATGAGTTGCTGGAGACCGCGGCCAAGGGGCGCAAACCATGAAAGCCGGCCTCCTGTTCCGCCCAGGCAGCCTCTGGATCGGCGCGCACTACTCGCCGGTCCACCGCCGCTGGTGCATCAACCTGGTGCCGTGCGTGACGCTGTGGGTTGCGCTGGCGGGTGGAGACGCGCCATGACCCGCGGCGAGCAAATGGAGCTGGAACGGCGGCTGGTGTTCCCGGGCGCGGTGGCGAAGCTCCAGTGCGACCAGTACGTTGTCGCGCTGGAAGTGCAGCGCGACAAGATGCGCATGGTCGTCATGGTGTATGTCGACGGCCACTTCAAAGGGAAGTGGATGGCCGAGGACTGCGAGGAACGCCGACGCTTCCTTCGGCCAGTGATCCGCCGGCCGAAGCCCTACACGCCCAAGCAGGTGAAGCTCCTGGGCAAGCGGTGGTGCGACGCGCAGCGCGAAAAGCACACGCACACCTACTACCTGCCGTACTGGTCGTCGGTGCGTACCCTGCTGCGCCACCTGCACAAGCACAACAGCGCGGTCGAGCTGTTCGAGCCAGCGGCCGCCTGATGCCTCGCCTCCCCAGGTATTTCGACATCGACCGCCGGGACATTGCCTGGTGGCTTGCCGAGCGCATCCTGCGCGGCCGGCCGGTGCCACTTCCCCAAGAGCTCCAAGACATCTGGGGCATGAGTAGGCCGACCGCACAACGCTGGCGCCGCTGGGCGCTCGATCGGCAACAACAACTTCAAGCACGGGACCCGGAACATGGCCACGTCAATCAGTAAACCCAAGGCGCAACGCAACCGCGAGCTGGCCGCGATCCACGTGATGGCCAGCAAGCAGCTGCGCCTGGACCGCGAGACGTACGTGGCGCTGCTGCAGCGCGTGGGCGGCGTGAACAGCTCGGCCGACCTGGACCAGCGCGGCCGCGGCAAGGTGCTGGACGAACTGCGCCGCCTGGCCGGCGAGGGCCAGAAGCAGATGCGCAACGCCGTGCACCTGCCCGCCGAACCGCAGAACGTGCGCGACGAGATCGCCGGCATGGTGGGCAAGGTCGGCGCGATCCTGGCCGAGCTGGACAAGAGCTGGAACTACGCCCACGGCACCGCCAAGCGGATGTTCAAGGTGCACCGGGTGGAGTGGTTGCGCGCGGACCAGCTGCACAAGCTGGTGGCGGCGCTGAGCTATGCGCAGAAGCGCGAACGGAAAGCCAAGGGGGAATGACATGGCAACGATGCACACCAAATACCGCTGTGACGAGTGTGGCGACATCCACGAAGATGACATCGAGGCCAGGGAGTGCTGCGCGCCGACGATCAGTGAGGTTTTTCAATGTTCGGTATGCCACGCGACGTTCGATGACGAAGACGTGGCAGAGGAGCACTGCTGGGAACACACCGACGCCGAACCGGATGTGCCCACACACGCCGAGCTCGAAGCGGCTGGCCAGCAGGTGTTGCCGCTGTGATGCACGTCACTTGCCCGCATTGCCACCAGGACTTCGCCCACCGCTCCAACGATCTGCCGTCGCGGTTCGCCATTGGCGCGCCGGTGTGGATCTACCACGGGGCCTCGCGGCGCCGCGGCACCGTGGTGGGCGTCACGTTTCGGCCGTTGACCGTCGACTACCTGGTGAGGACCGCCGCCGGTGTGGAGTGCGTCAGCAGCAGCGACGTGTCGCCGCCCGCGGAAGCGCAGCCGGTCGCCGGCAACGTCGTGCAGCTGAGCAGGGCGCCCGCATGCACGTGACCTGCCCCAGCTGCAACGAATCGTTCCCGCTGGTGGCCGGGTTCCTGGAGCCGGATGGCAAGCGCTTCGGCATGCTGCTGGCCGGCATGGAGCCGGTGCTGGGCCGCGCGACGGTGGAGTACCTGGGCCTGTTCACGCCGCCGAAGCAGAAGCTGCGCCTGGCCAGGGCGGTGAAGCTGGTCGCCGCGCTGGACGCCCTGGTGCGCGAGGGCACCGTGTGCCGCGACGAGCGCGGCGGCGTGCGCCGCCCGGCCACCGCCGCCCATTGGGCCGCTGGCATCGAGCAGATGATCGAGCAACGCGCACGGCTCACGCTGCCGCTGGCCAACCACCACTACCTGCGCGCCATCGTCTACGGCATCGCCGACCAGGCCGGCGCCGCGGCCGAGCAGGCGCGCGAAACCGCCGCCCGCTCCGGCCGGCGCGCGGTGGGCCCCAGCCCGCCCACCGTCGCCCGCGACCCGCTCGCCGAGCAGCTCGCCTACCTGGACCAGATGCGCGACTACGGCCGGCTGACCGAGCCGGAGTGGGACGCCGAGCGTGAGAAGGCATTCGCGAAGTACGGGGCCACCGCATGAGCACGCCGCTGGAAACCCTGCAGGACGTGGCGATCGACGCACCCAGCGACGTCTGGCCGAGCATGCTGGCCGAGCTGGTGGACGTGCTGCGCGCCTCGTTCCAGCGCCGCGGCCGCAGCGAGAGCGAGGCGATCGCCGAGGCGCAGCACGCGGCGCTGGCCATCGGCGAATACCTGGGCGGGCGGCAGATCTACCTGCCGCGCGGCGACCGGCTCAAGGAATGGCTGCGCGATCGGGCGATCTACCTGGAGTACAAGGGCACCAACAAGGACGAGCTCGCGCGCCGCCACGGCCTCACCGACCGCCGCATCGAGCAGATCGCGGCGGAGCAGCGCGCGGTGTACATTCGGCGCATCCAGCCGGATCTGTTCGGCGTGACGAAAGGGGAAAGCGCATGAAGAACGTGATCGATCTGGCAGGCTTCGCCTCCAGGTGAACGCATTGCGCAACACTGCACGACATCGGTAAGCTGACCACCTACAACCCCACCACCCAGCCCCGCCCTTGTGCGGGGCTTTTATTTGAGCGAAGCGCTTCGTCCACGCTCACCGCCGCACCTCTCACATCCTGACGCCACAGCGCGTAACCCCTTGCGCGCTGTACGCCGGTGGGGCTGATCCCCTGCAGCCCCGCCGGCACCCTATTCAGGAGCGGCGCATGGGCACCAGCAAATCCCGTTTGAGCACGGCTTACCAGGCGTTTGCGGCTGCGGTGAACGACTTCGGGCGCATGGCCCTGTGGGCGCTGCTTTCCCTGCTGCTGCTGGCCGCGATCGCCGCCTGGCTCAACCCGGCCAAGGTCGGCAGCTATCTGTGGATCATCAGCAAGCTGAGCCTGGCCGCGGTGCTGGGCTACGGCTTCGACCGGGCCGCCAGCCCGGACGGCCGGCCCAGCGAGCTCGAAGGCATCGAGATGGCGATGGCGCAGACGCGCCGCGCCACGCTCATGGCCGCGGCGATCATCGCGGCGGGGTTGATGCCATGAGCGCGGTGTGCCTTCTGCTGGCCATCATCTGCTGGGTGCGCGGTTGGTGCTTGTTTCCACATCGCTCCAGCGAGGCGGCCAACCCGCTGGCGCCGTACCGCGCCATCCGTGCGTTGCTTTTCATCCTGCTGGGTTGGGGTTTCTTCCTGGCCGCGATCGGCGTGCGGGTTGTCGTGGCGGTCAGCCCATGATCGGCGGCGCGCTGCTGGTTCTGATCGGCATCTCGCTGATGGCCGGTGCCACCGGGCGCCGCATGATCGGTTTCGAGATGCCGCGCGGGTGCATGCCCCAAGGCATCCTGATGCTCTGCATCGGTTTGGCGGTGCTGGCCACCGTGGCCCGCGCCACGCCCGCCAGCGCGCCGGCAACGCCGGCGCAGGTGCGCGTGGCGCTGCCGGAGGTCAACACCATGTATCGCCGCTATGTGGAGCAGGCGGTGGCCGAGGAATGGGGCGTGGATGGATCGCCCGCGCGCCTGGCCGCGCAGTTGCACCAGGAGTCGAGCTGGAACCCCCGCGCGCGCAGCCGCGTCGGCGCGGAGGGCCTGGCGCAATTCATGCCGGCGACCGGTCGCTGGATCGCCGAGAAGTTCCCGGACCGGCTGGGCCAGTTCGATCCCTGGGATCCGCAGCAGGCCGCCCTGGCGGCGGCGATCTATGACGCCTGGCTGGTCGAGCGCAACCCGGGCACCACCGCCTGCGATAGCTGGGCCTTTGGCCTGAGCGCCTACAACGGCGGGGAGAAGCGCCTGCGCCAGGAGATGCAACTGGCCGAGCGCATGCGCGAGGATCCGGGCACCTGGTTCGGAGCCGTCAGTGCCCAGCGATCGCGCAGCGTCGCCGCGTGGCGCGAGAACCGCGGCTATGTGCGCCGCATCCTGCTGGTGCTCGAGCCGGCGTACCTCGACGCCGGCTGGTCCGGCAAGGCGGTGTGCTCGTGAAGCTCGTGGCCGGCTTGCTCGCCGTTGGCGCGATCGCGCTTGGCCTGCTGTGGGCGGGACACCACCGCGGCTATGACGACGGCGCCGCGGCAGTCCAGAAGGCAGCGCAGACGCAGATCCGCGCGGCAGCGACCGAACGCAACCAGGCAATCGGTGAGCGCGACGCATTGGCCCAGACACTGGCGCAGCTGCGCCAGACCCTGACCGATCAGAAGCGCGCGCTACAGGTCGCCAACTTCTACGCCGACGCGGCCATCGCCGAGTCCGGCACCTTGCGCAAACAACTGAGCGCGGCCACCGCCGCGCGTGAGCTCGACCTGAGGAAAGCCGCCCATGCGACGCCTGAATGTGCCGATCTGGCTCGCCTGCCTGTGTGCCCTGCCGTGGCTGAGCGGCTGTGGGGCACTGCGGCCGGCGCCCCGCCCGGCGCAAATCATTGAGGTTCCCGTGCCGGCATACCGCCCGCTGGATGCCTCGCTGACCAAGCCGCTGGCCGAACCGCCGGCGCCGCCGGCGCATTGCACCTGGGCCGTCGCGCCAGCGGTGTGCATGCTCGATGCGCTGATCTCGATCGAACAATGGCGCGGCGTGCTGCAGCAGGCCAACGCCGACCGCGCCACCGCGGCCAAGGTCAGCGCGGGGCCGCAGCCATGAGCCTATTCGACTGGACCAAGGATGCGCAGGCGCTGATCCGCGAGTGGCAGGGCGATGCCGCCGAGCAGGAGCGTGTCGCCAAGCGGCTCACCGGCGTTGAGCGCAGCGCGGCGATCGCGCACGGCAACACCAAGGCCGCCTGCGCCAGCGCCTTGCAGCGGTTGATGTGGACGCACGGCTTCGCGCCCGTACCAAAAGGAGTGAAGCCTTGAGCGACGACATCGACCGCGCCCAGGAGAGCGACGAGCAAGACCGGGCCCGCGCTACGGCGCAGACACTACAACGCATTGCCGACTCGCACGCACCGCGCAACGCCTCGATCGACGGCCTGTGCATCGATTGCGACGAACCCATCGAGCCGGCCCGGCTGGCCGCGCTGGACCACATGACAAGCCGTTGCGCCAGCTGCGCCACGGACCACGAACACCGCTTGAAAGGCTTCCGCCGATGAACGAGACCGTTGCCGCCGTGATCATCGCCCTGCTGGTGATCGACCTGATCGGCCTGTTCATGGTCGGGATCCGCATCAGCGGCCAGACCGCCGACAGCCGGCAGATGTGGGGCCGGTTGATCAAGCTGGAATCACGCGTGGACAACCTACCCACGCACCGCGACCTCACCGAGTTGCGCAGCGGGATCAGCGAGGTTGTGGAGACCATTGCCTCCATCAGCGGCCAAACGCAGGCCATGACCCAGATGCTGCGCACAATTCAGGAGCACTTGCTGGAGAACGACCGATGAGCAAGACCTTCACCGACCGCCTGCGCGAAGACCGCCGCCTGGTGTTGCTGCGCCTGCTCAGCGAGCAGCCCGGCTATCGCGCCAACAGCAGCAACCTGCACGCCGGCTTGTATAGCCTGGGGATCGCCGCCAGCCGCGACGACGTGACCACCGACCTGCACTGGCTGCGCGACCAGTCGCTGGTGCGCCTGGAAACGCTGCCGGAAGTGCCGGACCTGGCGATCGCCACCATCACCTCGCGCGGTGACGACGTGGTGAACGGCGTCGCAGTCGTGCCGGGCGTGCGCCGCCCAGGGCCGCGGTAACGCCATGCCCCGCGCATCGAGCATCAAGCGCCTGCCGGACGAGCAGCGACGGTTTCTGGAAAAGCTGATCCGGGCCGACCGCCATACGCTGGACGAGATCCTCGCGATGGCGCGCGAGCGCTTCCCCGAAGCGACCGTACCCAGTCGCAGCGCCATCGGCCGCTACAGCAAGCAAGTCAGCGAACTGGCTGGCCGCATGCGCGATATCCAGGCGGCCAGCACCGCCCTGGTCACCGAGCTGGGCGAGGATCCGAACGACCGCGCTGGCCAGCTGCTGGTGCAGGCGGTGACCACGCTGGCCACCGACGCCGCGCTCAAGGCGCAGAGCGACGGCGACGATGGCGTGTCGATCAAGCAGATCGGCGAGCTGGCGCGCGGCGCCAAGGCCGTGCTGCAGGCCCGCAAGATGAGCCTGGCCGAGCGGCAGGAGATCGCCCGGCTGGCGCGCGAGCAGCTTCAGGCCGAGCAGGAGAGCAACCTGCAGGAGGTCGCTCGCGCCCAGGGCATGGATGTCGCGCAGGTCGAGTTCTGGCGGAAGAAAGTGCTGGGCATCGGCTGATGGCTGACGGCTCCCTCCGCCCACTGAGCAGCACCCTGCGCAGCGTCGAATGGGACGAGCTGCCCGCCAGCGTGCGCGAGGTGCCGGACGGTTTCAACCCGCTGGCCGCCGGCGTGTTGATGAAGCACCAGTCGGCGTTCCTGGCCATTCATGCGTCGATCAAGGTGGCGTCGAAGGGCCGGCGCACCGGCATCACCTTTGCCGTGGCGCTGGATTGCACGATCAAGGCCGCATCGCGCAAGAGCGCCGGCGGCGACAACATTTATTACATCGGCGACACCAAGGAAAAGGGCCTGGAGTTCGTCGGCTACTGCGCCAAGTTCGCGCGCGTCATCGCGCAGGCGCAGGGCATGGGCGTGTCCAGCATCGAGGAGTTCCTGTTCGAGGACCAGGACGAGGACGGCCACACACGCAACATCACGTCGTATCGCATCCGCTTTGCCAGCGGGTTCCAGATCACGGCGCTATCGTCACGCCCCGCAAACATACGCGGCCTCCAGGGCGTGGTTGTAATCGACGAAGCGGCATTCCATCCCGACGTTCAGGGCGTGCTCGATGCCGCTACGGCGCTGCTGATTTGGGGCGGCGAGATCATCATCATTTCCAGCCACAACGGGCGCAATAACCCATTTAACCAGCTGATCAAGGACATCGAGGAAGGCCGCTACGGCGAGGACGCCAAGGTGTTCACCGTGACATTCGACGATGCGGTGGGCAATGGCATCTACGAACGCGTGTGCATGATGAAGGGCTGGACGCCCAGCGCCGAAGGCAAAGCCAAATGGTACGCCAAGATCCGCAACGGCTACGGCACCCGAAAGGCGGCAATGCGCGAGGAGCTCGATGCGATCCCGCGTGACGGCAATGGCGTATGCATCCCAGGTGTGTGGATCGACCAGGCGATGGTTCCTGGGCGCAAGGTGCTGCGCCTGGCGCTGGACAGCGACTTCACCGAAAAGTCCATGCTCGAACGCGAGTCCTATGTCGAGGATTGGATACAGCGTTACCTGAAGCCCGAGCTGGCCAAGCTGGATCCGACGCTGCGTCATGTGTTCGCGCAGGACTGGGCACGTCACCGCGACTTTTCAATTGCCGGCCCAGTCGCCATTCACCAGGACATGCGCCGCTCGGTGCCGTTCGTGATCGAGATGAACAATGTGCCGGCGCGTCAGCAGGAGCAGATCGTCTGGACGATGATCGACGGTCTTCCGCGCCGCTGTGGCGGTGCGATGGATGCCACTGGATCGGGCGAGACCTTCGCGGAATACACCGGCGACAAATACGGCGCCAGCGTGCACCAGGTCAAGCTCAGCCGGAACTGGTACGGCACCTGGATGCCCAAGCTGATCCAGGCGCACGAAGACGCCACGATCGATTATCCGGCCGATGCGGACCTGGCCAACGACGTGCGCGCAATCGAGGATGTCGACGGCATCCCGTTGATAGTCGCCACACGCCGCAAGGATCTGAAAGACCCTGACCTGCACCGACACGGCGATTTTGCCGTGTTCCTGGTGCTGGCATGGTTTGCCACGCTCAACCTGTCCGCCGAGATCGCGTGGGACGCGCTGCCGCGGCAACCGCGCGGCTTCGACAACGTGCGCGACGAGGACGGCATGCGCATGCGTGCCGACGACAGCGCCGACTTTGCCCTACCGGAATCGAAAGCATGGTGACCTCCACGATCCTTGGCCCGGATGGCCAGCCCATCCGCACGGCGGACCTGGCCGAGCCGCAGACCAGCCGCAGCATGCAGCTACGCAACGAATGGCAGGGCCACCCGAGCCGCGGGCTCACGCCATCGCGCGTGGCCGCCATCCTCGACGGCGCCGAGCAGGGTGACCTGGTCGCGCAGTGCGAGCTGTACGAGGACATGGAGGAAAAGGACGGCCATCTGGCCAGCGAGATGCTCAAGCGCCGCGGCGCCATCCGCCAGCTGGATTGGGACATCGTGCCGCCGTCCAGCCCCTACGCGGCGGAAAAGAAGAACGCCAAGGCGCTGAAGGAACTGCTCGCCGAGATCCCGGACTTCGACGAGATGCTGTTCGATGTGACCGACGCGATCGGCAAGGGCTACGTGTGCCTGGAGATCGAGTGGCACCAGCTCGACGGCTACTGGCTGCCCAAGAGCATCACGCACCGTCCTCAGAGCTGGTTCCACATCTATCGCGGCTACCGCGAGGAGGTGCGCCTGCGCGACGGCACCGCTGACGGCCAGCCGTTGAACCCGTTCGGCTGGATCACGCACACCCACAAGGCCAAGAGCGGTTACCTGGCGCGCAGCGGCATGTTCCGCGTACTGGTGTGGCCGTACCTGTTCAAGAACTACTCCGTCGCGGACCTGGCCGAGTTCCTGGAGATCTACGGCATCCCGCTGCGCGTGGGCAAATACCCGCCCGGCAGCGGCAAGGCGGAAAAGGCCACGCTGCTGCGCGCGCTGGCCGAGCTCGGCCACAACGCCGCCGGCATCATCCCGGACGGCATGACGCTGGAGTTCCACGACCCGGCCACCGGCGACCCCGACTCGTTCATGGCCATGATCGACTGGTGCGAGAAGACCCAGAGCAAGGTGGTTCTGGGCGGCACGCTCACCAGTCAGGCGGACGGCAAGACCAGCACCAACGCGCTGGGCAAGGTCCATGACGACGTGCGCAAGGATCTGCGCGACGGCGACGCCAAGCAGATCGCCGCCACGCTTACCCGCGACCTGATCTACCCGATCGCCGTGCTCAATGGCCTGGCCACCACCATCCGCCGCGCGCCGCGCTTCACCTTCCCGGTGGAGGAAACCGAAGACATCACGGCGTATTCGGAGTCCCTGCCCAAACTGGTCAACATCGGTTTCAAGATCCCGCGCCAGTGGGCGCAGGAACGCCTGGGCATCCCGGAGCCCGAAGCCGACGACGCGGATCTGCTGGTGGCGGATAAGCCGCCGGCGCCTGCTGCAACGCCCGCGCCGGCCGACGCGGCGGCCGAGGTGCCGCCGGGTACCGCGGCCGCCAGCGCGCAGATCCCCGTCGAGCCACAGGATCCGCCCGCGCGCATGGTCGACCAGTTGGACAAGGCGGTGGCGCCCGCGCTGGGCGACTGGCTGGCTCAGGTCCGCGCGTTGGCCGGCCGCGTCGATTCGCTCGATGCGCTGCGCGAGGGCATCCTGCAACTGGTGCCGGACATGAGCCTGGACCAGTACGCCGAAGCAATGGCGCAGGGCTTGGCCGCGGCGGCGCTGGCCGGCCGCTATGAGATTCTCCAAGAGGCGGGTGCGCTATGACGCAAGCAGGTTTCAAGGATCTGTGGTCGACGATCGCCCTGGGCGTCCTGGTCGGCCTGGTGCTGGTCGGTAAGCTCACCGGCGAGGAGTTCGTGAACGCGTTTACCTGGCTGGTATCGGTCTACCTGCTCGGCCAGGCGGCTGGCGTCATCGCGCAGGGCTGGATGGCGCAGTCCGTCGGCAAGGCGGTAGCCGTGCAGATCGCTGCGAAACCCCAGGGAGCGCCTGGTGGCTGACCGGGTCGCCTACGGCTCCCTGCCGTTCAAGGAGCAGATCGCGTTTTTCCGCGCCAAGCGGAACGTGCTCACCGAAGCATGGACGGATCTGTGGCTGGCCGAACACGACCACGCGTTCATGGTGGCCGGGGCCAACCGCATCGACCTGCTGGTCGACCTGCGCGCGGCGGTCGATCGCGCGATCGCGGACGGCACCGGGCTGGAGGCGTTCCGCAGCGACTTCGACCGGATCGTGGCGAAGTACGGCTGGGCTTACAACGGCGGGCGCAACTGGCGCACGCGCGTGATCTACGAGACCAACCTGCGCACCAGCTACGCGGCGGGGCGCTATTCGCAGCTGCAGGCGCTGAAGACGGTGCGGCCGTTCTGGCGCTACCGCCACAGCGATGCCGTGCAACACCCGCGGCCGATGCACCTGGCGTGGAATGGCCTGGTGCTCGATGCGGACCACCCGTGGTGGAACACGCACTTCCCGCCGAACGGCTGGGGCTGCCAGTGCACGGTCGAGGCGTTGAACGAGCGCGACCTGAAGCGGCTGGGCAAGAACGGGCCGGACACCGCCCCGCCGGTGGACATGCAGCAGGTGCTGGTGGGCAAGAACGGGCCGCATCCGCGCCAGGTGGAAACGCCGGCCGGCGTGGATCCGGGCTTTGGCTACGCGCCGGGCAAGAGCGCGTTCGAGCGTGGCGCCACGCCGCCGGTGAACCCGCTGGCCAGGCTCGCCCAGGACACGCTGCGCAAGGCCGGCCAGCTGCCGGCGCTGGCCGGCGCCGAGGCACTGGCGCAGCTGCTGGCCAACCCCCGCATCGTGCGCACGCTTAGCAGCACCTTCAGCGCGCTGCAGCTCCTGGTGCTCGGCGCGGGCTTGCTGGCGACGACCGAGGCGCCACCCGACGACGCCGCGGTGGGCGCGCTGGCGCCCGACCTGGTCCGTGCGCTGGCCGGCGCCGGCATCACGCCAGCCGCCGCCCCGATCATCGGCACGCCCGAAGCCATTGGCGCCTCGCAGTCCGCCGACGTGCCACAACTGCTGGCCGCGCCGCATGCGGTGCTGCTCGACGTGCGTGGTGGCCAGCTCCTGTACGTGGACACGCCCGCTGCCGATGGCAACGTGCATGTCGCCTGGGTGACAGCGGCCACTGGCGCGCAAACCGCCAACGTCTACGACGGCGACGACACGGTCGAGGTGTCGACCCTGCAGCAGCACCTGGACGCCGGCGAGTTCGTGCTGTTGCAGGGGGCGCTGTAATGGCTGGCGCACGCATCGAGGTCCAGGTCGACACGTCCGGCGCGGCCGCAGGGCTGGATGCCGTCGCGGCGCAGCTCAGCCCGGCCGGGCAGAAGCTGCTGTTGTCGGATATCGGCGAATACATGCTGCGCTCCACCCGCGACCGCGGCGTGGACCAGGTCGACCCCGGCGGCCACCGCTGGCGTGCACTAGAACCCTCCTATGCGCGCTGGAAGGCCAAGAAGCGCCCGGGCGTGCCCATCCTCAAGTTCGACCACCACATGCTCGGCGACCAGTTGAGCTGGCAGCTCGACGGCGAGGCGGCCGTGCTGGTCGGCACCAGTGCCATCTACGGCGCCATCCACCAGTTCGGCGCGCGCAACGGCGAGCACGGGATCCCGGCGCGCCCCTGGCTCGGCGTGAGCGCCGCCGACGAGGAGAAGATCGTGGCGCTGACGCGCGATCATCTGCTCGCCCATCTCCAGGAGGGCAAGCCCTAACGCGCGCCTGTGCGCGCCTCGCGGCCCCGCGGGGGCGGCACTGGTACGCCTTGGAGGGGCCTCGGCGTTTTTAAACGGGTTTTAAATGCCTTCAAACGCCATCGGGGCGGCTTGCCGGCACCGTGCCGGGCGGCGTAGGCTGCTGAACACGCGCAATCCGGGTGTTTTCCTCCTCGGCTGATTCAGCGAAGCGCTTCGGTCCACCCGCCCAGGGTGGCATCACGAAACTGGGCGCATGCCCCGTCGTACATCCCTCGCCATTGCCCTTGCCGCCTGCGCGTTTGCGCTGGGCCACGGCACCGACACCACCATTGACGTGCAGCTGACGCCGGCAGGCGACTTCCTGCCCAGCGACGGGCGCGAGCTGAAGGTGCCGCACTGGCACATCGACCAGGCGGTGGCCAGCCGCGTGATCGCGCGGTTCAACAACCGCAAGAACCCGGCTGTCGTCGACTACGAGCACCAGACGCTCCACAAGGAGCAGAACGGGCAGCCCGCCCCGGCCGCGGCGTGGATCACCGCGCTGTCGTGGCGCGAGGGCCAGGGCCTGTTCGCCACCGTCGAGCTCACGGCCCGCGCCCGCCAGGCGATCAACGACGGCGAGTACAAGTTCGTCAGTCCCGTTTTCAGCTACGACAGCCGCACCGGCGACGTGCTGGATGTCCAGATGGCCGCGCTCACCAATTACGCGGGCATCGATGGCATGGAGCCGCTCGCGCTCCGCGCTGCCGCCACGTTCGGCATCAACCCAGAGGAACCACCCATGAACAAGCTCTTGCTGGCGGTGTGCGCCGCGCTCGCCCTTTCCGCTGAAAGCACCACCGAAGACGCGGCCGCGGCCGCGCTCACCGCCCACTTCAAGGCGGACCCGCTGGCGGACATCCGCAAGGCGATCGGTGCCGGCGCCGACGACAAGCCCGAGGCCCTGGTGGCCGCGTGCACCGCGCTCAAGACCAAGGCGGACGCCAGCTCGGCGGATCCGGACCCGGCCAAGTTCGTGCCGGTCAGCGTGCTGGAGTCCGTCAAGGGCGACCTTGCCGCGTTGACCGCCAAGGTCCAGGGCGCCGACGTGGACGTTCTGGTCAAGGCTGGCCTGGCCGATGGCCGCCTGTTGAAGGCCCAGGAAGACTGGGCCCGCAAGCTGGGTGCGTCCGACATCGCCCAGCTCACCGCCTACCTGGACAGCGCTGCGCCCATCGCCGCGCTCAACAACAGCCAGACCAAGGGCAAGCAGCCGATCGTCGACGAGGCCAACGGCCTGAACGCCGAGCAGCTGGCGGTGTGCAGCGCCACCGGCATCGACCCCAAGGACTTCGCGGCCGCCGCCAAGGCCGCCTGACCCCACCCCGACGCGCGGCCGCAGCCGCCTGAGTCCCGAACTCCAGTCCTTGAGGAACCCGCAATGACCGCTACCACCACCGAACGCAACACCCAGCGCCGCGACGGCGTGCTGTTCAGCTTCCCGGCGGCCGCCAGCAAGTGCCTGGCCGGCACCATCGCGGTGCTCAACACCGCCGGCAACGCCGAGATGGCCACCACGGCCACCGGCAAGACCTGCGTCGGCGTGTTCGACGAGACCGTCGACAACACCGGCGGCAGCGCCGGCGGCGTGCAGGTGCAGGTGCGCCGCGGCGTGTTCCCGTTCGCCAACTCGGCCAGCACCGACGCGATCGCCAACACCGACATCGGCGCCACCTGCTACCTGGTGGACAACCAGACGGTGGCCAAGACCGACGGCTCCAGCGCCCGCTCGAAAGCCGGCGTGGTGCGCTTCGTCGACTCCTACGGGGTCTGGGTCGAGTTCTGACCTGCTGACCCGACACCTTCCGTAGCCGAGCCGTGGAACCGGCTGGCCCAGGCTAAACCCAAGAGGCTTTATTCATGATCATCAACGCAGGCAATTTGAAGACCCTGTTCATCGCCTTCAAGGCAGCCTTCGCGGCCGGCGTGGGCACGGCGGAAACGGCATACAAGCGCATCGCCACCATCGTGCCGTCCACCACGGGCAGCGAAGAGTACGGCTGGCTGGGCAATTTCCCCGGCATGCGCGAGTGGCTCGGAGAGCGCGTCGTCAATGGCGTGAAGACGCACGGCTACACCATCAAAAACAAGCCGTTCGAGCTGACCGTGTCTGTGCCGAAACCGGCGATCCAGGACGATCAGTACGGCGTGTTCACGCCCATGATGCAGGAGATGGGCCGCGCCGCCGAGGCGCACCCCGACGAGCTGACCTTTGGTCTGCTCAAGGCAGGTATCTCCTCGCTGTGCTACGACGGCCAGTATTTCTTCGACACCGATCATCCGGTGACCGGTGCGAACGGCGTCGTTGCCAGTCAGTCCAACTACGACAGCTCCGGCGGCGGCAGCACCTGGTACCTGCTGGATACCAGCCGCGCGTTGAAGCCGCTGATCTTCCAGAACCGCCAGGCGCTCAATTTTGTGAGCAAGACGGCCGAGACCGATGACAATGTGTTCGACCGCGCCGAATACGTCTACGGCGTCGATTGCCGTCGCAACGTCGGCTTCGGCTTCTGGCAGATGGCGTACGCCTCGAACCAGCCGCTGACGGAAGAGAACATCACCGCGGCTTACACCGCGATGACGGAGCGCACCGGCGACAACGGCAAGCCGCTGGGCCTCAAGCCGAACCTGCTGGTGGTGCGCCCGGGCGCCAAGTTCGCCGCGGCCAAGATCGTCAGCGCCACCACCCTGGCCAACGGCGCCGAGAACGTGATGAAGGGCGTCGTCGACGTCCTCGACACGGCTTGGATCATCTGACCGAACAACCCGCAGCCGTGAAGTGAAAGCGAACGGGCGGCGGCATCCGCCGCCCGCTTCGTCACACCGAGCCAGGAGCCCCCATGTCCGTCATCACCGTCAAATCGAAAACCGAGAGCTTCCGTCGCGCCGGCATCGAGTTCAGTCGCGCCGGCGTGGAAGTGGACAGCAACGACCTGACGCCGGCGCAGGCGCTGGCGATCTTCAGCGAGCCTCTGCTGATCTTCTTGGAAGACGGCAAAAAGCTCCCCAGGCCCAACGCCGAGCAAATCGAGGATCTGCGCGCCGCCGTCGCGCGAGACGCTGCCGAGAAGCAGGCCCCGGCTGATGCCGCGAAGGCTGCCGAGAAGCAGGCCGCGGCTGATGCCGCGAAGGCTGCCGAGAAGCAGGCCGCGGCTGATGCCGCGAAGGCAGGCGACAAGCAGGCCAGCAGCGACAAGAAAACCGTCGCCGGCAAGAAGGCCGGCAAGTAATTCCGGGAGCGCGCGTTGGCGTTCGATTCGCACGCCGAAGAAATCGGTGGCCAGGAGAGCCTGGCCACCGACCAACCAAGGAAATCCGCCATGAGCGTCCGTGCAAAGTTTCGTCTCGATACCGTCTCCACCCATAGCTGGAACACCAGCGCCCGCACGTTGAAGTTCTCGGCGCAGTACGACACCGCCATTCCGGAGGATCAGCGCTTCCAGGAAGCCACTCCGAGTGGCACGTTCGAAATGCTGTGCACGAATCCGGCGGCGAACGCGCAGTTCGAGATTGGCAAGTCGTACTACTTCGACATCACCCCGGCCGACTGACGCATGTACATCACGCCCGCCCAACTTGCCGAACGACCTGGTGCCCGCGAGCTGGCCCAGGTGGCGACGCGCGAGCGTGATGCGATCGTGGCTGATGACCTGATGGACGCCACGCTGCGCAATGCCGACCGCAGCACCTGGTCATCCGACCAGGTAGCGATTGCCGACGACGCCCTGGCGCGCATCAACGAAGCGATCACCGGCGCCGCCGGCGTGATCGACGGCTTCCTGGCGCGCCGCTACCCGCTGCCGCTGGCCACCGTGTCGCCGGTCGTGGTCGAGTGGTCGCGCTCGATCACCCGCTACCTGCTGCACAAGGACCGCATCAGCAACGACAAGGACGATCCGATCCTGCGCGACTACCGCGACGCGATGAAAATGTTGCAGCTCACCGCGGACGGCAAGTTCAGCCTGGGCGCCGACGATCCCGTGCTCGCCGACACCGAGGATGCGGACGTGCAGTTCACCGGCGATGGCCGCGTGTTCCGCCGCGACGCGGGGCGCTACCCATGAGCTTCGCGCCGTTCGACGTGCAGCCGGTTGCCGACCGCATCAAGGCCGGTGTGGCCGGGCTTCGCCTAGTGGGCCTGGCGGCGGATTACGCGGCGGTGAAGAGCCTGCGCGACTTCACCCCGCCAAGCGTGTTCGTGGTGCTGGCGCAGGAGAACTTCGACGGCGCCAAGACCGGCAACGGCCAGCGCGGTGAACAGGTGCGCACCACGCAGCGCGGCACGGTGGCGGTGGGTGTCGTGATCGTGGGGCGCAACTACCGCGAGCAGGGCGGCGCCCAACTCAGCGACGCCATGAACGCGCTCATCGGGTCCGTGCGCGGCGTGCTGGCCGGTTGGGTGCCCGACGTACCCGGTGCCCGCCCCTTCGAGATGCAACGCGGCGACTTGCTGCGGTACGACGACGCCACCGCGCTTTGGTGCGACGTGTGGAAAACCCAAACCTTCATCGGCGCAGAGGCGCAATGATCATGAAAGTCAAGCTGCTGAAAGACCATACCCATGCGGGCAAGCCGCACAAGGCCGGCGACGAGATCGACGTGGCCGATCACGACGCCACTTGGTTGGCCGATCAGAAAGTGATCGCGCCGTTGTCGTCCACCAAGCGCGGCGCCGCCGCCGAGGAGAAAGCGTAATGGACATGCAGGATTTCTCGTTCCAGGGCAAGATCTGGCTCGGCAGCCGCGGCACCGATGGCAAGCCGCTCGCGCTGGAATGGGTGGGCGACGCCCCCACGCTGCAGCTCAAGTTCTCGACCGACAAGAGCGACCGCACCGAGAGCTTCAGCGGCAACCGCGTGCAGTCGGCCCAGCTGAAGAAGGGCAAGAAGGTCGAACTCTCCATGACGCTGAACTATTTCGGCGCCAAGCAGCTCGCATTGGGCCTTTACGGCACGGTCAACCAGGTAACCAGCGGCACGGCGACCGCCGAGGCGTTCCCAGATGACCTGGTTGTCGGCAACACCATCGCGCTGGCGCATGGCAATGTCAGTTCGGTGGTGATCACGGACAGCGCCGTCGGTCCGGCTACCCTGACCCCGGACACCGACTATGCGATCGAATCCGCGCATGGTGGCCTGATCACGCTCAAGGCGCTCGGCGCCTATACCCAGCCGTTCAAGGCCGCCTACAGCTATGCCGGTGGCACCGACGTGACGATGTTCACGGGCGACATCCCCGAGCGCTACCTGTTCCTCGACGGCATCAACACCGTCGACAACTCGCGCGCGATCGTGCGGCTGTGGCGTTGCGCGTTCGACCCGATCTCGCAGCTGGACCTGATCAGCGACGACTTCGGCCAGCTGCAGCTCGGCGGCTCGGTGCTGTTCGACACGATCAACGCGGCGGACAGCGCCCTGGGCGGCTTCGGCAAGATCGAACTGCCGGGCTGACGTCATTGACTCGCCGCGCCATGCCGGCGCGACGAGTCCACGCAAGGACTATTCATGGCCCGCAAAGTCACCACCAAGAAACCCGTCAAGCGGCCCGATACGGGCCGCGATGATCTTTCGATCTCGCATCCCGATCGTGACATCGCGATCGCCGGCCGCGCCATCACAGTGCACGAATACGACCACCCAAGGGGCCTTCAGGTCCGTGCGCAAACCCGGCCGTTCCTGCTTGCGCTGGAGAAGCTCTTTCAGGACTCGGAAGGTCTGACCGACGACGTGCTGGCGGTGGTCGGCGAATACCGCGAGATCATGAATCCGGTGATCGCGCTGAGCGCGCAGGTCGAACTGGCGTGGGTGGAGGCGCTGGGCGACGCGGACAGCGATGCACTGCTGGTCACCTGGTGGGAAGTCTGCGGCCCTTTTTTTTTGCGGCAGTTGCTGCGCCGGGCGAGGGAGCGCATGCGACGTCAGGAGCTGTTCGCTGGGCAGACGTCTACGTCGAACTCACCGATGCCGGTTTCGGCACCCCCGAGCAGCTCGGCCGATACACCGAGCGCCAGCTCCGCCTCTTCCACGGCCGCCTGATGCATCTGCGCGACAAGCAACAGGCCAACCTGATCGAAGCCGTGGCCAATGGCTACGGTGGCTGCCAGAGCAAGGACGCACTCCAAAAGATGGGGGCGCTGGTGGAGGCCCTGCGAAAGGACTGATCAGCCGCGCCTGTCCGTCGCCAGGGCGATGATCAGGCACACGATGCCGCAGATGGCGAGAAACGCACCAATCAACGGCCAGGATCCGGACACGAACATGAACCCGCCCACCAACAGCAACAGCACCGACAGCACCTTCGTCGCGCCGTGCTGCCCGTTGGCGCGGCCCAGCATGGTGGTCATGCCGTCGCGCGGCCGTCCGCAGTGCGGGCAAGCCGGCGCCACATCGGAGATCTTGGCGGCGCAGTCGGGGCAGGTAACCAGTGCCATGTCGAGTCCCCTTCATGATGGGTCGGCGGGAGCATAACAGTGGCCGACCGCAACCTGGAAATCGCGCTCCGCATCAAAGCCGATCTGGAGTCGGCCCGCAAGCAATTGGATGACCTGACCAAATCCGTCAAGGCAACGGGCGACACCTCGAAGACCAGCGCGGATCTGCTGGGTGCCGCAGGCAAGCGCATCGGCGAGATGCAGGCAGAGGCGGCGAGCCTCAACAAACAGCTCGGCCAAACGCAGACGGTCATGGACGCTACCAGCACCAGCGCCAGAGGTCTGGGGCGTGAAGTGGTCAGTCTGGGCCGCAACCTCGCGAGTGGTGACATCAGCGGCGCCGCGGGCAACGTGGCGACGCTCGGTACCAACAGCCGGGCGACCCTGGGCGACATTTCGGCCTTGCGCCTGGGCATAGGGTTGACGGTAGTGACGTTGGCCGCCCTTGCCGCAGTGGCCGTCAAGGGTTACCTGGAAGCGCAGACGCTGGACCGTGCGCTGATCGCCACCGGCAATTACGCCGGCACCACCGGCACCCAGATGCGCAACCTGGCGATCGAGGTGGGCGCGACAACCGGCAGCTACGGAAACGCACGCACCGCGATCCTGTTGTTCGCTCAGTCCGGCCGTGTGACCGCGGAGAGCATGACCGACGCGACACGCGCGGCCGTGGCCATGTCGGCGCTCACCGGTCAGAGCATCGACAAGTCCGTCGCCTCGATCCTGCGCCTGCAAGGCAGCCCGGCGCAGGCAGTGAAGGCGCTGGATGACCAGTTCCACTTCCTCACCACCACCACGTACCTGCAGATCCAGGCGTTGCAGGATCACGGTCGCGAAGCCGATGCCGATGCGCTCACCATGCGCACGCTGGCCGATACACTGGAGCAACGCCAGCAGCGTGACGCCGCCAACCTGGGCATCATCCAGCAGGCCTATAAAGATCTGCACAGCGAGATTTCGCACGGCATCGCGCTGATCAAGCAATGGGGCAGCGCGGATCTCGGGCAGCAGATCGACCAGTTGTACCTGAAGATCGGTGCGGCGCAGGACCTGGCCGACAATCCGCTCACGGGAAACATTCCCGGCGTCAAGCGCCTCGCCCAGCAGCGCATCGACAGCCTGTACGCTCAGGTTTCCGCGCTCCGCGAACTGCAGTTCCAGGAACAGAAAACGGCCGAGGCGCAAGGCGCCGATAAACAGACCGACGCAGCAGGCAAAGCCGGCGCGGATGTGCTGCATGCGGCCGTTCTGCAGTACCGCAGTGCGGCGCAAAAATACGCCGACCGCGTGAAAGAGCTGAAGGATGCCGCAGCAGCGGCCATCAGGGCCGCGCCGAACGATGCGGACAAGATCAACGCAGACCTGGCCAAGGCATTGGCCGGCGCGCAGGCGCAGTTCGAGCGCACCCAACCCAAGGCCGTGGCGGCCAAGGACACCACCAACGCGCTCGCAGCCGCCCAGCAACAGCTGCAAAACCAGATTCTGTCCCTCGGCAACACGGCGCTGGGACCGGTCACGGGCATCTGGGATCAGTACACCAAGGCGATGCTGGCCGCGACGGCTGCTGGCGGCAAGGCGATCGCCGCTGGTGGCGATGTTACGGCGGTGCAGGCGCAGGTCAGCCAGGTGCAGACGTTGGCGGCTCAGGCGCGCGATCGCGCCCTGGCGGATCAGTCGCGCGGCCTCAACATCGCCTACCTCCAGGCCACCGGCCAGCAGGGCGAGGCGGCGCGGTTGCAGATCGAGGCGCAGTACGGCGAGCTGCTGGCGGATCTGCAGCGCCGTGGCGACGAGGCCGGCGTGCGCCTGGTCAAATCGCTGATCAACGTGGGCGAGGCGCGCGCGCAACTGCAGCAGCTGCAGCAACAGGTGGACCAGGTGCTGGCCGGCGCCAGCCGGCAGGAGCAGAGCATCCAGGCCGAGCAACAGGCCGGCCTGATCAGCGAGTATTCCGCGCGCAAGCAGATCCTCGATCTGCACCAGGCCACCGCCGCCCAACTCGATCAGCTCATCCCCAAGATGCGCGAACTGGTGGCCGCCACCGGCGACCCGCGCGCGGTCGAGCAGCTGAAGAACCTGGAGGCCGAGCTGGGCCGCCTCAAGCTGCAGACGAACGACCTGAAAACGGCGTTTGAAAGCGGTTTGACCAGCGGTCTGGAACAGGCTCTGGAAGGCCTGTCAACCCGCACCATGACGGTGGGCGAAGCGTTCAAGACGCTGGCCCGCACGGTGATTCAAAGCCTGGCGCAGGTCGCCGCGCGCGCATTGGCCGCCAAGGCGATCGACGCGTTGGGCAACCTGTTCGGCGGCGGCGGCGACAAGAACAAGGACATCGGCCAGGGTGCCACCAAATTGGCGGTGGCCGGCGGCGTCGTCGGCGGTGCGGCCGCGCTGCTCGGCAGCAATGCCGACAAGCTGCAGGCAGCCGCCACCACGCTGCTCATCGCCAACAGTATTGGCAGCGTCGGCGGCTTCGCGGAGGGCGGTTACACCGGCCACGGCGGCAAGTATCAGGTCGCCGGCGTGGTCCACCGCGGCGAAGGCGTGCTGAACCAACGCGAGATCGCCGCGCTCGGCGGTCCATCCGGCTTCTACGCCCTGCGTCATGCCATCGCCTACGGCTACGCCGACGGCGGCTACGTCAACCCGCTCAACGATGCGCCGCGCCTGCCGGCACCCATCGCACGCACGCGCCTGCCCACCACCGCCGCCAACGATTCGCGGCCCGGCACCCAGGTCGCGCTGCGCAACGTCAACGTCATCGACCCCGCCCTGGTCCGCGACTACCTGGACAGCGGCGATGGAGAAACCAGCGTCATGAACATCATCTCGCGCAACGAAACCAAGATCCGGCAGATCGCACGCTGATGGCCTACGAAATCGGATTCGTCGACAACACCGGCAGCGAGGGCCTCGCCCACTGGCAGATGCTGCTCAAGATCAAGACCTTCGCCGAGGCCAACGGTTGGACCACGCTGCGCTATCTCAATCCTACCGATGGCAGCAATCGCGAGCTAATCATGAAGGGCGTGGGGCTGAGCGGCACCGAGGAAATTTTCATCGGGTTCCGCAGCTATCACGATGTCATCCTCGATTACTACAACCTCTCGGTGGCGGGTTTCACCGGCTATGTCGCCGGCAACGCCTTCACGGCGCAGCCGGGCTATGCCGAATCCGGCATTCCGGCCACCAGCACCCGCATCGACTACTGGCTGGCGGTGAACGGCCAGCGCGTCGCGATGGCGTTGAAGGTCGGCAACCCGGTCTATGAAAGCGCCTACGTGGGCAAATGCCTGCCTTATGCCACGCCCTCGCAATTCCCTTACCCGCTGGTGGTGGCCGGCATGCTGGCGGGCTTGCCACCCATCCGCTTCTCCGATGTCAATCACGCCATCCCGTACCGTGGCGCGCGCGCCAATTGCCTGCTGCGCTTCCTAGACGGCAGCTGGCAGCAACCCGAATGCGCGCCGTGGAACAGCCCGATGTTCAACGGCAACGGCAGCGACGGCGTGAACACGCGCATCTGGGTGACCGATACCACCTATCAGTTGTTGCCCGTCGTATTCAACAGCGCACTGGGTGACCTCGGCGAGCTCGACGGCATCTATCAGATCACCGGCTACGGCCCCAACGCCACCGAAAATACCCTGGTGATCGACGGCGTGACATACATCGTGATCCAGGACGTCTGGCGCAGCGGATTCGACGCCTACTACGCAATGAGGCTCAACTGATGGCGCACGTCAGCGGCACTGCCAATACGGTCACGGATCTGCTCGCCGCATTGCGCGGCGCCTGCACTGCCAACGGCTGGACATTGAGCGGCAATGTGCTCTCCAAGAGCGGCGTCTATGTCGATGCGAAGATCGTCGACGGCGCGCCGCTGGCCGGCGGCACCAATTTCCTGTCCATTCTGGGTGGCACCGGCATCGATGGCAGCAACAACCTCACCGGCGCTGGTCCCGCCGCCTGCTATGTGGGGCCGGTGGGCAGCACGCCGTTGCTGACGTCACCGATCAACTACGACATCCACATCCATACCTCGCCTGACGAGGTCTACATGGTGGCGAGCTACTCGGTGGAGTACTACGCCTGGCTGGCTTTCGGCAAAAGCCCCGCGCCGGGGGTGCCGGGCACCGGCGTGTGGTACGGCGCCACTTCCTCGAACCAGCCGCGGTTGAATGGCAATTGCAACATCTGGATCGAGCCCACCGGCGTGACCCAGCTTGGCGGTGCGGTGGACCGCCCTACCAGCGCCGCATTGTTCTGGGGACAGGCGGCGACGGCAGTGGCTTTGTACAACTCGTTCATCCATCACGGGTGGGATGCCGGCTGGTCCGGCACCAATGACAACAGCGTGAACTCGTCGGCCGGGTCCCGCGCCAATGCCAGCGGGCAATTGCAGCCGCGCATGGGTCGCCAGCCAAACACATGGAACGGCGAATCCGTGCTGATGCCGATCCAGCCCAGCGTGGCGCGCGGGTCGGGTTGGCGCTCGATCGCCGGCAGCCTGGCGCACGCGCGCTATATCCGCATCGACAACTATGCCCCGGGCGACATCATCACCTTGGGCACGGATCGCTGGCGGATCTACCCGTGGTTCCGCAAGTTCGCCGGCGCGCGCGATGGTGGCAATAACGTCACGCATTCCGGCACGCTCGGCTGGGCCGTGCGTTACGACGGGCCATGACATGAGCGTGCTGGCCGGCAACCTCATGAGGTCGGCGCTCGGCGCGCTCGTCACGCCGGCGCTCACCAAGGCGATGCATGGATACGGCGTCGATTACTGGCCGCCGCACGCGATCGACGGCGCACAGCGTTTCGGCAATACCCTGATCAACCAGCTCCCGGTGACCGCTTCGGCACGCGTGCTTGGCGGTGGCATGCCGCCGAGCTATCTGGCGGACTTCTATTTCCGGGTGCACGTGATCCCCAGCCGCTTGGACCTGGGCAACCTCATTACCGCACAGACGCGCGAGCTGGAGGTCTGGAATGCGTGGCCGGATCGATCGCTGACGCTGACGGATCTGCTCACGCTCCGCCTCGATGGCATCACGCTCACGGGCGAGGGCGCGCTGCCGCTGAATTTCGCGTCGTTGCAGCAACGCACTTGGTCGGTTGCCATCGACACGTCCGGGCCACCGATCATCGACGCCACCTTGCGTTGGCTTTTCGCTGGTCATGATCCGGTCGAAGCCATCATCACCGGCAACCGCCTCACCGCCTGGATGATCGCGCCGGACTGGGCCAACAATCTCACCGAGACACTCAGCTGGCTCACCGACGTACAGGATGCGGCCGACGGCAGCCAGCTGCGCCAGCCATGCCGCGAGGCGCCGCGCCGCGAATGGGAGTTTGGCGTGATCGCCGAAGGCGTCGAGCGCCAGATCATGGAGAACGCACTGTACGACTGGAGCTCGCGCACCTGGGCTCTGCCTGTGTGGGTCGACATGACTTGGCTGACCGCGCCGATCGCCGCCGGCGCCAGCGTGATCGCGTTCGACACCACCGGCCTGGACTATGTCGAGGGCGGCCTCGTCGCGTTCTACCGCTCGGCATCGAGCTTCGAGCTCGCCGAAATCCTCACCCTCACCACCGCATCCATCACACTCAAGCAGCCGCTGGCCAACGGCTGGGGCAAGGGCGACCGCATTGTGCCGGTGCGCACGGCCACGCTCACCGATTTCCCCACGCTCAACCGCAAGCATGACGAACGCGTCGACGCGCAGGTGCGCTTCATGGCCGCCGAGGATTGCGCCTGGCCAGCCGTCGCGCCGGCCGCCATGTATCTCGGCATCCCGGTGCTGGAAACCCGCACCGATGAACCGCAGGACCTGGCCGCCGCCTATCGCCGGCAGATCGTCACGATCGACAACGATCTGGGTGCGCCCACCCTCGACGACATCAGCGGCCAGACATGGATCAGCCAGCCGTTTTATTGGCTGGTGCAGGGCCGCGCGGCGCGGGCCGCGTTGCGCAGTCTGCTCTACTGGTTCAACGGCCGCGGCAATGTCGCCTGGGTGCCCAGCTGGAACGCGGACATCACGCTGGCCGCACCGATGACGGCCTCGGCCACGTCGATGGTCGTGGTGGCATCGGGCATCACGCGCTTCGCCTTCGGCAAACCCGGCCGCACGCACATCCGCATCGAACTCAAGACCGGCACGGTGTATTACCGCCGACTCACCAACGCCGTCGAGGTCGACGCGCAAACCGAGCAACTCGCCATCGACACCGCGATCGGCGCGCCGATCGCGCCGGCGCAGGTGCGGCAGATCAACTGGATGATGCTGGCCGGCCTCAGCAGCGACCGCGTGGAGATCGGCCACGTACACGACAGCACGGGCACGGCCACGGCCGGCACTACTTTCGTCGGCGTGCCGAAGGAGGAGCCGTGAGCTTCATCAGCCGCTGGATCGAGTTCTACGAGTTCGCTCGCGGCGTGCAGCACTGGCGCTACGTCACCGAGAACAAGGCGTTGGTATACCTCGGCCAGCCCTACACCTACGCCAACATCAAGCGCAGCGGCCTGGCCGAAAGCGGCGACCTCACCCGTAACGTGCTCGACCTGTCCGTACCCGTGGATCTGCCACTGCTGGATCTCTACCGCGGCACCGCGCCGATGCAGGACGTGGAGATGATCCTGCGACGCCAACGCAAGAGCGATGGCGTCATCGAAACACGCTGGGTCGGCGTGATCGGCAGTGTCGAGTGGTCGACCACAAAGGCGATCATCCACGGCCTGCCGCCGATGGCCAGCCTCAAGGGCCTCGGGCTCAAGCGCAACTGGCAGAAAGGTTGTCCGTTGACCACTTATGGCGCTGGGTTGGGCGAGTGCAACGTGGATCGCGAGACCATGCGGGTGAACGCCACCATCATCTCCGTTGTCGGATTGACGGTCACGGCCGCGGCATGGGCCGACAAGCCGGATGGCTGGTTCGACGGCGGCTGGATCGAGTGGAGCGTCGACGGCGTCATCGAACGTCGGCCCATCGTCTCGCATGTTGGCACTGTGCTGACTCTGCTGCGTCCGGCACAACTCGGCGTCGGCACCGTGGTGGCCACCTACCCCGGCGACGATCACACGCTCACCACATGCGACCAGAAATTCAACAACGCGATCAACTACGGCGGCGATCCGTTTATCCCCGACAAGAACCCGATGGGCAGCGACCCCATCTATTAGGAGCCGACATGGACCCGATTACCTGGGTATACCTGATCGTCATGGTCATCTCGCTGATCCTCGCGATCGCGCTGGCCCCCAAACCGAAGAATGCCAAGCCGCCGGCACTGACCGACTTCGACGTGCCTACGGTCGAGGACGGCCGCGAAGTCGTGGACTTCGGCGGCACGGTCTGGATTGATGACCCCAACATCACCTGGTACGGCGATCTGAAGGTCTACCCGCCCATCCAGGTATCGAGCGGCAAGTAATGAGCGAGATCCGTATCACCATGCAGCATGTGCGCGCGGCCAAGCTGGGTGGCACCGGCGTGCTATGCGCCCCGAGCATCCGTGCCTGGTGCGATCGCCACCATGTGGATCTGCGCCAACTGGCCGAGGAGGGCCTGCCGATCAGCCAGGCCGAGGCCATCGACGACGCCTACGCCCAACGCGTGGTGGCGATCGCACGCGCGGAAGCGGAGGCCAACAATGGGTAAGGGCGGCAAGGTCACCATCGGCTATTGGTACCAGATGGGCATCCTGTTCGGGCTCAGCACCGGCCCGATCGATGCCCTGCGCAAAATCACCGGCGGCGGCCGCCTGGCATGGTCCGGCAACGCCACCACCAGCGGCCCGATCACGATCAACGCGCCCGAGCTCTATGGCGGCGAAAAGAAGGAGGGCGGCATCCAGGGCACCGCCGACCTGATGATGGGTGAGGCCGACCAGATGCCCAACGCCTACCTGGTCAGCCAGCTCGGCACGCCCATGCCGGCCTTCCGCGGCAAGGTGATGTTGGTGTACCGCGGCATCGTCGGTGCGCTGAACCCATACATCAAACCCTGGGGCTTCCAGGTGCAGCGCTGGACCGCCGGTTGGCGCACGCCCGTCTGGGAGCCGGGCCTGTGCCAGATCGATCAGGGCATGAACGGGGCGCATTTCATCTACCGTGCCATCACGGACCCGACTACCGGTCTGGGCCGCAACCCGGACCAGGCGCTGGACCTGGTGCGCATGAAAGCCGCGGCGCAGACGCTCCATGACGAAGGTCTCGGCCTATGCCTCAAGTGGTCACGCAGCGACGTGACCGGCAACTTCATTCGCACGGTGTGCGATCACGTGGGCGGCGACTTCGTCGACGACCCCACCACCGGCAAGCAATATCTGAAGCTCTACCGCGGCGACTACGACATCAACACGGTGCCATTGGTCGACGAATCCAACATCGTGGATCTGGTCAGCTACGAGCAGAGCGCGTTGGCCGGCTCGGTGAACCAGATCGTCGTGACCTATCACGACAGCGAGACCAACAAGGATGCGGCCACGCCCGCCATCAACAATCTGGCCAATATCCAGGCGCAGGGCCGGGTGGTCAGCCAATCCGTGCGTTACGACGGCGTCTGGAATGCAGAGCTGGCCCTGCGGCTTGGCATGCGCGACCTGCATGCCAGCAGCAGCCTGCCGGCGCGCATGAAGCTCAAAGTGTTTTCCTCGCTCGACGTGCGTAAGGGCGACGTGTTGGCGTTCAGCTGGTCGCGCCTGAACCTCTCGCGCATGCCGATCCGCGTGCTCGATATCGACCGCGGCACACCCACCATCAACACCATCACGCTCAGCTGCGCGCAAGACGTCTATGCGCTGCCCACCACCACCTATCTGGTCGCGCAGCCGCCGCTGTGGACGGCGCCTAACCTTGCGCCCCAGCCGATCACCATACAGCGCCTGGTCGAAGCCAATTATCGCGACCTGGCCGCCAACCTGCGCGCCGCCGATCTGGCTGCCGTCACGGCGCTGGCCGGCTACGTCGGTTCATTGGCTGCGCGCCCCGCCGGCGTGCCGATCAACTACGCGCTGACCACACGCATCGGCACCACCGGCGCCTTCACCGAAGTCGCCGCCGGTGACTTCGCGCCTACCGGCCTGCTGGCTGCAGCCGTGCCTGTCGGCGCCGTGCCGGTCGCCATCACGCTCACCAGCCCCAAGGATCTGGACCTGGTAGCCATCGGCAGCGAGGCGCTGATCGATGACGAGCTCTTCCGCGTCGAAGCGATCGACGCCGCCGCCGGCACCGCCACGCTCGCCCGCGGCTGCGTCGACACCGTTCCAGCCGAACATGCGCTGGGCGCGCGAGTGTGGTGCACCGACCACTTCACCGCGGCTGACCGTACCGAATACACCACTGGCGAAACCATCGAGGCCAAGCTGCTTACCAACGCCGGCAACGGCAAGCTCGATCCGGCCCTGGCCACCACGGCCAGCATCCTGCTCAACAAGCGTCAGATCCGCCCGTACCCGCCCGGCAACCTCAAGATCAATGGCGTGGCGTACCCCGCCAGCGTGCCCAGCGCGTTGGTGCTGACCTGGTCGCACCGCGACCGCGGCCTGCAGGCCGATCAGCTGATCGACACGACCGCCGCCAATGTCGGCCCGGAAATGGGGACGACGTACACCGTGCGCACCTATCTCGACGGCGTGCTCAAGTCCACTACCGCCGGCATCACCGGCACCACGCATACGCCGGCGAACCCCGGCAGTGGCATCGTGCGCATCGAGGTCGAGGCCGTGCGCGATGGCTATACCTGCTGGCAACCGCTGACGGCGACGTTCTCTTTCGGCGCCCCACAGATCACCAGCACCTTCGTGACCTTCGTCGCCGGCACCGCATCCGGCTACCAGCTCACCGAACAGTTCGGCACCGCGCCATTTACCTACAGCTCCGGGGCGCTGCCTGCTGGCGTCACGATGGATGCGGCCGGCCTGATCAGCTATGACGGCACCGGCGGCGAGATTGCCACATCGTCAGTGAGCTTCACGGTCACCGACGCCAACGGCAGCGCGTCGACGGTCAACCTCCCGATCACGGTGAGCGGCGCGCGCCGATACTGGCGCATCTACATCACCGCGAGCGATGGCAGCCCTGATGGATCGAGCATCGCCGAACTGCAACTGCGTGCGGTTTCTGGCGGAAGCACCTTGTGCGTGGGTGGGGTCGCCGCCGCCAACGCCACGTACTCGGGTACCTATATTGCGTCGAAGGCCTTCGACGCGAATGCATCCACGTTCTGGGCGAGCAGCGCCGTGCTTGGCGGCCCCTGGATACTCGCCTATCAGCTTCCCACCACGTCGCAAGTGGCCGAGGTCTCGATTCAGGTGCGTCCCGACGGCCCAACCGTTTATGGACAAGGCCCGAAGGATTTCCGAATTCAATCGAGCGCCGATAGCACCACCGGCCTCGACGGCACATGGGTCAATGAATGGGCGGTGAGCAATCAAACGGGATGGACAAATGGTATGACCCGCATCTTCACCCGGCCCTAAGCGGAGCGCCGGGCTGCGTCAACAGCCCGGCCTTTCCCCACGAGTGAGCGTGGATCAAGCGCGGCCCCTTCCGTGATCACGGCGGGGCCAGCGTACGAACCAACGATCTCAGAAGTGGAGACGCAACATGGCAAAACCGATCCTCGCCTGGCCCGGCGGAAAGCGCAGGCTGGCAAAGCACATCCTCCCGCTCTTTGACAGCCCGCATCAGTGTTACGTCGAGCCCTTCGCCGGCGGTGCCGCGCTGCTGTTCATGCGTGCCACGCCGGCGCCGGTGGAGGTGCTCAACGATATGCACTCCGAACTGGTGCACCTGTACCGTTGCGTCCGCCATCACCTGGACGAGCTGGTGCGTCAGTTCCGCTGGGCGCTGGCCAGCCGCGAGATGTTCGAGTGGGCCAAGATGGAGCGACCCGAGACCCTGACCGATATCCAGCGCGCCGCGCGGTTCCTCTACCTGCAAAAGCTGGCTTTCGGCGCCAAGGTCAGCGACCACACCTTCGGCACCTCGGCCATGCAACCGCCACGCCTCAACCTGCTACGTCTGGAGGAGGACCTGTCCGCCGCGCACCTGCGCCTGGCCAGGGTCACCATCGAGCACCTGCCGTGGCAAGACTGCATCCGCCGCTACGACCGCCCCGACACCCTGTTCTACCTCGACCCGCCATACTGGCAGACCGAGGGCTACGCGAACGCGTTCCCCTGGACGGAATACGAGCAGCTCGCCGAAGTCATGGCCAACCTGCTGGGCCGCGCCATCCTCAGCATCAATGACCACCCCGACATCCGCCGCGCGTTCGCCCGCTTCAAGCAGCGCAAACTCACCGCCACCTACACCATCGGTGGAGGCAGGAAGGCCGCCGGCGAACTGCTCATGGTCACCCGGTAGCGGAACCACGGGCGGTGGGCTGGTCGAAGTCCTCCAGGGCATGCCTGGTGGCCAGATACAGCCCTACCGTCCCGACGTCCGTGCTGTGCGTGGCTCTCACGGCCGCCAGCAGCTCGGCGTCGCTACAGCTGAAATTGCCGCACCAGTGCGCCCGGCTGAGCGGGCTGCGCAAGTCGATTCGCTCGTCCATGCCTGTATCCTGCCGGCCAGGATCAGGCAGCGGAATCATCCCCCGCAGCGGGGCCCTGTAGGCGCCGGCCGCACAAGCGTGGTTTGAACCCCCTTCAACGGCCCATTACGATGCCGTCATTCCCCCTCCGCGGCGCTCCGCAAACCAAGTGTCCCGACTTTGCAAACCAAGTGGCCGCTTACAATTGGCTCGCGTCAATCGTTGCCCGATCCCGACCAGCGCCCGCCCCAGCACTGCTCGGTCGGCGTAGCCGCCAGGCAAGTCGTTGGCTTCCATGTAACTGCGGAACCGCCGCAACGCAGGCGTCAGCAAGGCATCGCGCCGCCGCAGCAGTCCACGCAGGCCGAGCGAGTAGTCCTCCAGCGGCTGTGCGCTCCAGCGTGGAAATTCCCGGGCCAGCAAGTGATCGAACCACATGTCCAGCAGGATGCCGGCGTAGCGGCGATACGGCGGCGGCAGCTGCGCCTTGGCGGCCAGCACGGCGGGGTGGGCGTCGGTGTAACCGTCGATGGCGCGGTGCAGGCGGATGCCGCGGATCACCCGTGGCGGGAACTGCGCCGGATCGGGCTGGCCGCGCACGAAGTCGCCGAGCAGGCCGCCCAGTTGCAGCGCCTCGTCATCGCCGGCCAGCAGCGCATGCGCCAGATGGTTCATTGCCGCGGGCGGCAGTGCGGCGTCGCGGTTATCATCGTGGGCATGAAACCCGCCTCGTTCCCTGCCGACCCTGCCGGCTTTCCGGATGTCGCCGCCAGTTTCGTGCTGACCGGCCCGGTCGGCAAGCTGGAAACCGTCACCGACATCGCCGAGCCTGACGGCGCGCGCCGAGGCGTGGCGGTGATCTGCCACCCGCTGACCAGCGAAGGCGGCAGCATGCACAACAAGGTGGTGACCATGGTCGAACGCGCGCTGCGCGAGTCGGGGCTGGATACCGTACGCTTCAACTTCCGCGGGGCGGGCAGTTCCGAGGGAAGTTTCGACAAGGGCCGCGGCGAGCGCGACGATCTCGCCGCCGTGGTCGCCTGGGTGCGTCGCGTGCGACCCGACGATGCGCTGTGGCTGGCCGGTTTCTCGTTCGGCAGCGGCGTGAGCATCGCCCAGGCGGCGCCGCTGCACGCCGATGCGCTGATCAGCATCGCGCCGCCGGCGGGCCGTTACGGGCTCGATGCGATCACGCCGCCGACCTGCCCCTGGCTGGTCGTGCAGGGCGAGGCCGACGAGGTGGTCGAACCGCAGGCGGTGTTCGACTGGCTCGACAGCCTGGAACACCCGCCCGAACTGGTGCGCATGCCCGACACCAGCCACTTCTTCCATCGCCGGCTGATGGATCTGCGCGGCGCGATCAAGCACGCCGTGCGCGACTGGCTGCCGCCGACACGCCAGGCCTGACCCCCTCCATGACCGAAACGTTTTTGCTCGCGCCCAGCGCGCGTTATGCCGAAGGCGTGGCCGCCCATCGCTGGGAGTCCGACCCCGCCCAGCTGGCGCTGCTGGCCGAGTTCGACCGCATGCATGCGGCACTGTGCGCGGAACCTGCCGGCGAAGGCGGCCTGTTCGGCCGGCTGAAATCGCTGCTGGGCAACGAGCCGCCGCCGGCCGTGCCCGGACTGTACCTGTGGGGCAGCGTGGGTCGCGGCAAGACGTTCCTGATGGACCTGTTCGCCGCCAGCCTGCCGCACGGCGTGGTGCTGCGGCGGCATTTCCACCGCTTCATGGGCGAGGTGCACGACAGCCTGCGCGCCCTGGGCGAGCGGCAGAGCCCGCTGGTGGAGGTCGCTGCCGGCATTGCCGGACGCTGCCGCGTGCTGTGCCTGGACGAGTTCCTGGTCAACGACATCGGCGACGCGATGATCCTGGCCAACCTGCTCGACGCATTGTTCGAGCGCGGGGTGAGCCTGGTCACCACCTCAAATACCGCGCCGGCGAACCTGTACAAGGACGGCCTGCAGCGCGCCCGATTCCTGCCCGCGATCGCGCTGATCGAGCAGCACTGCCACGTGGTCGAGATGGTTTCCGCGCATGACTGGCGCCTGCGCGCGCTGACCCAGGCGCCGGTCTACCTCACCCCGCCGGGCGCCGAGTCGCATCGCGCACTGGAGCGCATCTTCGCCAGCCAGGCCAGTGGCGCGATCGAACTCGACGGCATGCTGCGCATCAACGGCCGCGACATCCCGTTCCACAAGCGCGCCGAGACCATCCTGTGGTTCCAGTTCGCCGCGCTGTGCGAGGGCCCGCGCGCCGTGGCCGACTACATCGCGCTGGCCAAGGCCGGCCCGGCGGTGATCGTCGCCAACGTGCCGCAGTTCACCATCTACAGCGAGGACGCGGCGAAACGCTTCGTGCAACTGGTCGACGAGTTCTACGACCGGCGCGTGAAGCTGGTGCTTTCCGCCGCCGCGCCGATCACCGAGCTCTACGACGGCGAGCGCCTGCGCGCCGAATTCGGCCGCACCGAATCGCGCCTGATCGAGATGCAGAGCGAGGAATACCTCGCGCTGGAGCATCGACCCGAATGAGCCGGCGGCGCCTGCGCGGCGCAGAGGCCGGCCATCACGTAGGCACCAGCCTGTCCAGGCGCTAGCATCGAGCGACCCCCGCCATGGAGACAGCCATGCATCGCACCGCCTTCGCCCTGGCGCTTGCCGCCCTGGTCGCCTCGCCGCTGCACGCCGCCGATACCCGCCAGACGCCGACCCGTCAGGTAGAGGCCATGGTGCAGCAGGAGCTGCCGCAGGTCACCGCGTGGCGGCGCGATATCCACCAGCACCCGGAACTGAGCAACCGCGAGGTGCGCACCTCGGCGCTCGTGGCCAGGGAGTTGAAGAAGCTGGGATTGGAAGTGCATGCGGGGATCGCCCACACCGGCGTGGTCGCGCTGTTGAAGGGGGATTTGCCCGGGCCGCGCCTGGCGCTGCGCGCGGACATGGATGCGCTGCCGGTGACCGAAGAGGTCGACCTGCCCTTCGCCTCGAAGGCGAAGGGCGAGTACCGCGGCAAGGAGACCGGCGTGATGCACGCCTGCGGCCATGACGCGCACACGGCGATGCTGCTGGGCATCGCGCAGGCGCTTGCCGGCATGAAAAGGCAACTGCACGGCTCGGTGCTGTTCGTGTTCCAGCCGGCGGAGGAAGGCGCACCGGCCGGCGAGGAGGGTGGCGCCGAGCTGATGCTGAAGGAAGGCATGTTCCGCGACTACAAGCCGGATGCGATGTTCGGCATGCACGTGGTCAGCTCGCTCAACGTGGGCACCGTCTCGGTGCGGCCGGGGCCGACCATGGCCGGCTCGGACTGGTTCAAGCTGGTCGTGCACGGGCGCCAGACCCACGGTGCCATGCCGTGGAACGGAATCGATCCGATCGTCACCGCGGCGGAGATCATCAGCGCGTCGCAGACCATCGTCAGCCGCCAGCTCGACATCAGCAAGCTTCCGGCGGTGCTCAGTTTCGGCATCGTCGATGGCGGCGCGCGCTACAACATCGTGCCCGACCAGGTGGAGTTGCAAGGCACGCTGCGCACCTTCGACCCCGCCATGCGGAAGCAGGCGCTGGACGGCCTCAAGCGCATCGCCGAAAACGTCGCCGCCGCGCATGGCGCCACGGTGGACGAGCAGATTCCCCTGCTCAGCAACCCGGTGCTGGTGAATGACGACAAGCTGGCCGCAGACGTGCGCGCCAGCCTGGTGCGCATCAACGGCGCAGCGCAGGTGCGCGAGGCGAAACCGTGGATGGCGTCGGAGGATTTCGCGCTGTTCGCCGAGGCGGTCCCCAGCGTGTATTTCTTCGTCGGCGCCACGCCGAAAGGCCAGGATGCCGCGACCGCGCCGGCCAACCATTCGCCGAAGTTCTTCCTTGACGAGGGCGCCCTGAAGGTCGGCATGCAGTCGATGCTGCAGGCAAGCCTGGACTATCTGGGAGCCGCGGGGCCGTGAAGCGCCGGGCCGCCCCGGATCACTCGACGTGCGCGGCCGCCGCCGCAGGATGCGCGCGCAGGAAGCGCCGATGGTGCACCAGCACGCCGCTGTAATAGGCGATGTAGTAACCGACCAGCAGGCCGATCACCAGCATGGTCAGCGGGCTGGACGCGTAGCCCATCGGCTGCATCGACGTGCCCGCGTCTGCCGCCGCCTGCGCGTGCTGCAGCTGCGGCCACACCACCATCAGCCGCCAGGCCAGGCGCCCGAGCAGCAGCACGGTGAGCAGGGCGCCGATCCACGGATTGGGCACGTAGCAGTCGCCCTTGGCCGGATCGACCTCGAAGCGGGTCAGCCGCAAGCCGAACAGACCGATCGCGGCGCCGATCAGCACCCCGCCGAGCAACCCTTCGGCCAACGCCAGATGATGGAAACCGCTCAGCGCCAGCAGGCCACCGATGACCGCGAAGATCACGATGCGGGCGATCATCCGCTTGCGCCGGATCGGCTGGCGACCGAACTGCCGGCTGACCCGCCGCCACACGATCCAGGCCAGCAGCGGCAGCATGATCAGATAACTGGTCAGATGGGCGGGCATGGCGTGGTCCGGTGGATGAGGGACTGGGGGCCGGGGTTCGGGAAGGCACCCGCACCGGCTGCCGGCGATTTTGCTCCTGGCGAAGCCCGAATCCCGGCTACTTCGCCTTGCCCTGGTTGGCCACCGCGGCCATCTTCGCCGCGATCGCCTCGGCGTCGCCCAGGTAGTAATGGCGCAACGGCTTCAGTTCGTCGTCGAATTCATACACCAGCGGCACGCCGTTGGGGATGTTGAGCTCGACGATCGCCTCGTCGGAGATGCCGTCCAGATATTTCACCAGCGCGCGCAGCGAGTTGCCGTGCGCGGCGACCAGCACGCGCTGGCCCGCCTTGATCGCCGGCGCCAGCACCTGGTGCCAGTACGGCAGCACGCGCGCCACGGTGTCCTTCAGGCACTCGGTATCGGGGATGTCCTTCGGGTCGAGCTTCGCGTAACGCGGATCGTGCACCGACTCGTTCGCGGCGCGCTCCAGCGGCGGCGGCGGCACGTCGTAGCTGCGCCGCCAGATCTTCACCTGCTCCTCGCCGTACTTCGCCGCGGTCTCGGCCTTGTTCAGGCCGGTGAGGCCGCCGTAGTGACGCTCGTTGAGGCGCCAGTCGGTGACCACCGGCAGCCACATCAGGCCCATCTCGTCCTGCACGCCCCACAGCGTGCGCACGGCCCGCTTGAGCACCGAGGTGTGCGCCACGTCGAAGCTGTAGCCGCCTTCGGTCAGCAGGCGGCCCGCTTCGCGCGCCTCCGCCCTGCCCTGCTCGGTGAGGTCGACGTCGGCCCAGCCGCTGAAGCGGTTGTCGAGGTTCCACTGCGATTGGCCGTGGCGGATCAGGACGAGCTTGTGCATGGGTGCGCTCAGCAAACGGGATGAACCGCGAATGGTGCAGTGCGGCTCCGGCAGCGTCAAATCCGCACCCTGCCACAGGTCATGGCAAACCTTTGCCGCGGCGGCGGCATCCTAGAGACTCCCACCGACCACGGAGCCTGCCATGCATCGCATCTCGACCATTCTTCTCCTGTGCACGTTCGCCTTGCTGCCTGCCCTGGCAGTGGCCCGCGACGGCGACATCGACAAGGTCAACGGCGCGGTACGCGTCGAGGCGGGCCAACAGGCCGGCGACGTCAGCTCGGTCAACGGCGCGGTCCATGTCGGCGATGGCGCCACCGTGCGCAAGGCCGGCACGGTCAACGGCGCGGTGGAGCTCGGCGACCGCGCCCAGGCCACCGCGGTGGACACCGTCAACGGCTCGATCACGCTGGGCGAAGCCAGCAAGGTCAGTGGTGACGTGAGCGCGGTCAACGGCAGCATCCGCCTGGCGCGCGGCGCCGAGGTCGGCGGCAAGCTGGGCAACGTCAACGGCGCCATCGTGCTGGATGCCGCCCACGTCGCCGGCGGTCTGGCCACGGTCAGCGGCGACATCAGCGTGGGCGAAAACTCGCGCGTCGAAGGCGGCATCCTGATCGACAAGCAGAACGGCTGGTTCAACTTCAACAGCCGCAAGCCGGTGGTGGTGATCGGCCCGCACGCCGTGGTGCAGGGCACGCTGGAGTTCCGCCGCGAGGTGGAACTGAAAGTCAGCGACAGCGCCACGATCGGCCCGGTGAAGGGGGCAACAGTGGAGAAATTCAGCGGGGCCACTCCGTAGGTCAGATCGTAGGGCGGGCAATGCCCGCCGCGGTCGCGACATGCTAACGGGCATCGGCGGGCGGTGCCCGCCCTACGCGCGGCTGCGTCAGACCCAGTCGCGCGGCTTCAGGTAGTCGGCGAGCTTCGCCTCGGCGGAGCCGGCTTCCGGCTGGTACGCATACTCGAAGCGCACGCGCGGCGGCAGGCTCATCAGGATCGATTCGGTGCGGCCGCCGGACTGCAGGCCGAACAAGGTGCCGCGGTCGTAGACCAGGTTGAACTCCACGTAGCGACCGCGCCGGTACAGCTGGAACTCGCGCTCGCGCTCGCCGTACGGCGTGGCCTTGCGCCGTTCGACAATCGGCAGATAGGCATCGAGGAAACCCTGGCCGACGTCACGGGTGAACGCGAAGCAGCGCTCGAAGCCGCCCTCGTTCATGTCGTCGTAGAACAGCCCGCCCACGCCGCGCGTTTCGTCGCGGTGCTTCAGGTAGAAGTACTCGTCGCACCATTGCTTGTAGCGCGGATACACGTCCGGGCCATACGGTTCGCACAGGTCGCGCGCCACGGTATGCCAGTGGCGCACGTCCTCGTCCACCGGGTAGAACGGGGTGAGGTCGAAGCCGCCGCCGAACCACCACACCGGCTCCACGCCTTCCTTGCTGGCCTCGAAGTAGCGCACGTTGGCATGCGTGGTCGGCACGTGCGGGTTCTTCGGATGCAGCACCAGCGACACGCCGGTGGCGATGAAGCTGCCGCCGGCCAGCTCGGGCCGGTGCGCGGTGGCGCTGGGTGGCAGCTGATGCCCATGCACGCGCGAGAAATTCACCCCGGCCTGCTCGAACACCGCGCCATCGCGCAGCACGCGGGTGCGCCCGCCACCGCCCGCCGCGCGGGTCCACGCATCCTCGACGAAGCGTGCGCCGCCGTCGGCCTGCTCGATCGCCGCGCAGATGCGGTCCTGCAGTTCGCGCAGGAAGGTTTCGGCAAGGTCGGCTTGTGCACTCATCGTCTGGCCCGAAAGATTCGATGGCGCCAAGCTTAGCAAGCAGCCGTGCGCGACCGGCTGCGGTGCAGCGCCGCGCCGGCCTGATCCGGCACAATTCAACTGATGCGTGCGGCCATGCGCGCGTGCCCGATCAACCGCGCCCAGCGCATGCCGATGTCGATCCACATCAGGTAGCCCGCTTCCAGCACGAGCCGGCCGAGGTAGCGCGCATGCCGCGGCAGCGTCGGTTCCGCCGCCACGGCAATGCTGTCGAAGCCGAGCCGCTGCGCCAGCAGCAGACAGCGCGCAAGGTGGTAGCGGCTGGTCACCAGCGCCACCGGCGGCAGGTGGCCTCGTTCCAGCAGCAGCCGGCGCGCATGGCGCAGGTTCTCCAGCGAGTCGATCGAATCCTGTTCGAGCTCCACGCGCACGTCGCCGGTCAGCTCGTGCTGGCGCAACCAGGCCTCGCCGGCAGCGGCCTCGCTCAGCTCGCTGCCGCTGCAACCGCCGAGCAGCAGCAGATGATCGGTCTGTTGCTGCCGTGCCAGGACCAGCGCGCGCTGCAGGCGCTGCCGGTAATCATGGCCGGGCGCGTCATGTTCCAGCCGGCGGCCGAACACCAGCACGGTCATCCGTCGCGGCGGCGACAGCGGGCTGCGCGTGGCGATGCGCCATACATGGACCAGATAGCCGAGCCAGACCAGGCCGGCACTGAGCACCACGACCAGCCCGGTGACCACTGCCGCATGCAGCACGTCGGCGTCGCGCAGGTATTTCGAGGGTTTTCGCGGGGCGGACACGCCAAGGCATCGTCGGTGCGGGAGACGCGACAGCTTAACGGTGTACGACGTTCGCGGCATCTTCATGCCGTGCTGGCCACGATCGGACTCCGCCGATGGTCGCAGGCTAGGCAAGCTGCAGGGCGACCGCTAGGCTTTCGCGATGCCTCATGTGATGACACCTCTCGCGGTCACCGCGCACACCGCCACGTCGGCACTCGGCCACGGGCTCGACGCCCAGCTCGACGCGTTGCGCGGCGAGCGCAGCGGCCTGCGTCCGAACGATTTCAGCAGTGCGCCGCTGACATGCTGGATCGGCCGCGTCGATGGCCTGGAAACCGCCGCGCTGCCCGCCGCGCTCGCGTCATGGGATTGCCGCAACAACCGGCTGGCCTGGCTCGGCCTGAATCAGGACGGCTTCCTCGACCGCGTGCGCGCCGCGCGCGCGCGCTACGGCGCCGGCCGCGTCGCCTTGCTGCTGGGCACCTCCACCGCCAGCATCGGCGCCACCGAGGAGGCGTATCGGCGGCTCGACGCCGACGGCGGTTTTCCCGACGACATGCTGCGCCCGGCGATCCACGCGCCGCATTCGCTGGCCGCCTTCGTGGCCGCGGCGCTGGCACTGGAAGGGCCGTGCCTGACCGTCTCCACCGCCTGCTCGTCCAGCGCCAAGGTGTTCGCCAGCGCCGAGCGGATGCTGCGGCTGGGCCTGATCGACGCGGCCGTGGTCGGCGGCGTGGACACCTTGTGCGACAGCGTGCTGTTCGGTTTCAACGCGCTGGAACTGGTCTCGCCCGAGCCGTGCCGGCCGTTCGACGCGGCGCGCAACGGCATCTCGATCGGCGAGGCCGCCGGCTTCGCGCTGCTGGAGCGCATCGACACCGCACCCGATGCACCCCGCCTGCTGGGCTACGGCGAATCCAGCGACGCGCACCACATGTCCACGCCGCACCCGCAAGGACTCGGTGCGGAGCTGGCACTGAACGACGCGCTGGCGCGCGCCGGGCTCGATCCTGCGCAGGTCGGCTACATCAACCTGCACGGCACCGCCAGCCAGAAGAACGACGAAGTGGAAGCGGCGCTGGTCGCGCGCGCCTTCCCGGCTACCACGCGGGCCAGCTCCACCAAGGGTTTCACCGGCCACACGCTGGGTGCCGCAGGCATCGTCGAGGCGACCATGGCGCTGCAGGCGATCGAACACGACCTGGTGCCCGGCAACCTCGGCGGCGACACGCCCGACCCGGTCTGCGGCGCGCAGTTCGCCTGGCACAACGAGCAGCAGCGCATCGACGTGGCACTCAGCAACTCGTTCGGCTTCGGCGGCAACAATGCCTGCCTGGCCTTCGCCCGCGCGGGGTTCGTCGCATGAGCGACTTGCGCGTCTACGTCGAAGGCATCGGCCTGTGGTCGCCGCAGCTGGCCGACTTCGCCGCATTGCGCAGCCTGCTCGCCGGACAGACGCCAGCGCCGCCGCCGGCGCGCCCCACTGCCGCCACGCTGCCGCCGAACGAGCGCCGGCGCGCGCCGGCCAGCGTGCTGCTGGCGATCGAGGCGGCCGGACAGGCGGTCGCGATGAGCGGCCGCGACGCCGCCACGCTGGCGTGCGTGTTCGCCTCCTCGCACGGCGACCAGACGATCACCGATTACATGTGCGCCACGCTCGCCCATGCGCCGGCCGAGCTGTCGCCGATCCGCTTCCACAACTCGGTGCACAACGCCGCCGTCGGCTACTGGACCATCGCCACCGGCTGCCACGCGCCGTCCACCGCGATCGCCGCGCAGGCAGCCAGCTTCGGTGCCGGCCTGCTCGAAGCGGCCAGCCAGGTGCTGACCGAGCAACGCGCGGTGTTGCTGGTGTGCAGCGACGGCGCCGGCAGCTGGCCACTGGCCGAAGTCACCGACTGCGACCAGCCTTTCGCCTGCGCGCTGGTGCTGGCCCCTGCGGCGGGCGCGGCCACGCTGGCCCGGCTCGACCTGCAGCTGGCCCCGCCGCAGCCCGACGATGCCCTGCCCGAGCCACTGGCCGGTTGGTGCCGGGGCAATCCATCGGCCCGCAGCCTCGCCCTGCTCGCCGTGCTGGCCAGTAATGCGGGATCATGCCGGCTGGCCGCCGCCCCCGCGCTGGGATTGCAGATCGCCATGGAGAAGGTCGCGTGAATACATCCACCGCACGCTGGTGCGTCCTGATCCCCTGTCTCAACGAGGAGGCGGCGATCCGCGCAGTGATCGAATCCGTGCTCGCGCTGGAGGCTCCGGTGATCGTGATCGACGACGGCTCGGACGATCGCACGCCGGATATCGCTGCCAGCCTGCCGGTAACCCTGCTGCGCCACGAACAACGCTGCGGCAAGGGCGAGGCGCTGCGCCGGGGCTTCCGCGAGGCGCTGCGCCTGGGCTACGACGCGGTACTGACGATGGACGGCGACGGCCAGCACCTGGCCAGCGACATCCCGCGCATCGTCGCCGCCGCCGCGCGCTACCCGCAACACATCGTGATCGGCGCGCGGCTGCTGGACAAGGCGCAGCAACCGAAGGGCCGTCGCCGGGCCAACGCGGTCGCCGACTGGGGCATCTCGTGGGCCTGCGCCCAACCGGTGGCCGACACCCAGAGCGGCCAGCGCTGGTATCCGCGCGAGGCACTGGAACTGGTCGACCTGGCCGCGGAGAACTTCGTGTTCGAGGCCGCCATCCTGATCGCCGCCTCGCGCGAGAAGAAACTCGGCATCGTCTCGGTGCCGATCGCCTCGCGCTACCACGGCACGTTCCGCCCCAGCCACCTGAAACCGGTGCGCGACGTCACCCGCATCACCACCTACACGATCGGCCGGGTGATCCACTACGGCGACATCATCGCCAGCTATCGCCGCTCGCGCGCGCGTCCGCGAGTGATCGAGGAAGCCGTGCCGGCAGCTTAGAGACACCATGGCCAAGTCCTCGCTGGAACGACGGCCTGGTCAGAACACCTTGGAACTCAGTCCGGCAGCAGCGCCTGGCCGAGCTGGCGCAGGGCATCGGGGTTGAGCAGCTCCAGTTCGCGACCCTCGATGCGGATCAGGTTCTGGCTGCGGAAGCGGCTCAGCACGCGGCTCACCGTTTCGGCGGCCAGGCGCAGGTAGTTGGCGATGTCGCCGCGCGACATGCTGAGGTGGAAGCGCGTGGCGGAGAAACCGCGCGCGGCATAGCGTCCGGCGAGATCCATCAGGAACGCCGCCATGCGCTCGTCCGCGCTGTGGTCGCCGGCCAGCAGGCTGGCGCTGCCCAGTTCCTTGCTCAACAGGCGGAACAGGTGCTTCTGCACTGCCGGTATGCGCGAGGCCAGCGCGCTCATCGCGGGGAAGGAGAAACGGCAGAAGAACGAGGTATCCAGCGCCACCGCGTCGCAGGGGAAGTGCTCGGGATAGATCGCGTTGAGGCCGATCACCTCGCCGGGCAGGTAGAAACCCAGCACCTGCTCGCGGCCCTCCTTGTCCACCATGCGGGTTTTCACCGTGCCGCTGCGCACCGCGAAGATCGCGCGGAACGGATCGCCGGTGCGGAAGATGTGCTCGCCGGCACGGAACGGCCCGACGTGCTCGACCAGGCATTGCAACTGCGCCAGCTCGGGCTTGTTGTAGCCCGCAGCGATGCAGGCACTGGAGAACGCACAGGTACCGCAGAAGTGCGCCTCGTCGCCGTCGTCGGCAATCGGATTGGGCGGCTCGGGCAGGCGCCCTGCCGGGTGCTTGGAATCCATGATGCGATCGGGTTGCCTGGTCGGAGCTGCGTGGATCAGATCACGCGCGAATAGCGCGCCGCCTGTGCCTTGTCGTCGAGATAGGCGTCAAAGCACATGGCGATGATACGCAACAGCAGACGGCCCCGCGAGGTCACCCGCACCTCGCGCGCGTCGTCTTCCACCAAACCGTCGGCCACCAGCGGCGCGAGGCGTTCGCGCGCGCGCACGAAATATTCGTCGAACAGCAGCCGATGGCGCGCACCGAACTGCTGCTTGTCGACCACCCCGTGGCACATCAGCTCGCCGATCAGCTCGCGCCGGATCAGGTCGTCCTCATCCAGCTCCAGCCCGCGCGCCACCGGCAGCCGGCCAGCGTCCAGCGCCCCGTAATAGCCCATCAGGTCGCGCGCGTTCTGGCTGTAGCTGTCGCCGATGCGGCCGATCGCGCTGACGCCCAGCCCCACGATGTCGCAGTGGCCGTGGGTCGAATAGCCCTGGAAATTGCGTTGCAGCGTGCCGGCGCGCTGCGCCAGCACCAGTTCGTCGGTGGCCTTGGCGAAATGGTCCATGCCGACATAGACGTAACCCGCCGCCGACAACTGCGCCACCGCGCGGCCGAACAGGGCCAGCCGCGTGGCGGCGTCGGGCAGGTCGGCTGCGGCGATTTGCCGCTGCGCCTTGAACATCTCCGGCAGGTGCGCGTAGCCGTAGACGGCCACGCGATCCGGGTCGAGCGACACCACCTGCTCCAGCGTGCGGCTGAAGCCCTCGACGGTCTGCAGCGGCAGGCCGTAGATCAGATCCACGCTGGTCGAGCGGAACCACGACTTGCGCGCCGCCTCGAGCACCTCGCGGGTTTGCTCGAAACTCTGGATGCGGTTGACTGCTTCCTGCACCGCCGGGTCGAAATCCTGGATGCCCACCGACATGCGGTTGAAACCCAGCTCGCCCAGGCCGTGCACATAGGCACCGTCGGCGAAGCGCGGGTCGATCTCGATGCCGAATTCGCGATCCGCCGCGCGGCTGAAGCTGAAATGCCGCGCCAGCGATTCCAGCAGTTCGCCCATCTGGCGGATGTCGAGGAAGTTGGGCGTGCCGCCGCCGAAGTGCAGCTGGCGCACCGGACGGTCGCGGTCGAACAACGGCGCGATCAGCTCGATCTCGCGGTACAGCCGTTCGAGGTAGCGATCGGCCTGACTGTGGTCGCGCGTGATGATGCGGTTGCAGCCGCAGTAGAAGCACGGGCTCATGCAGAACGGCACGTGCACGTACAGCGAGAGCGGGCGCGGGATCGGCTCCTCGTTGGACGCCCGGATCACGCCGCGCAGCACGGTTTCGTCGAATTCGGTCTTGAACTGCGGCGCCGTCGGATAGCTGGTGTAACGCGGACCGGCCACGTCGTAACGGGCAATCAGCGCAGGGTCGAAGTCGGGAGGTTCGATGGGAGTGGCCATGGGGACGAGTCTGTCCACCCCCCTGCCCGTCCGCCTTGATCCGGATCAACCCGCCGGAAGTCGCGTCAACCTGCCGCAGCGTCTTTGATGCAGGGAATGGAGAATAGGGAATCGGGAATCGGGGAAACACGCACGCCGAGGTGCTCCCGCTGGCGAAACGCTTCACACGCAGGCATCGCCCGTCCTCGGTGAAGCGCTTGGCTCGCGCGGCGTGTCGACGGGCATGATGCTCTATTCCCTATTCCCTATTCCCTATTCCCTATTCCCTATTCCCTATTCCCTATTCCCCATTCCCGGCCTTTCAGCGCTTGAGCGGTTCGACCTGCTGCTCGATGGAGCCGAAGATCGAGGCGCCGGCAGCGTCGGTGACGTCGATCTTCAGGCGGTCGCCGAACTTGAGGAACGGCGTGGACGGCTTGCCATCGCGCAGCGTTTCCACGGTGCGCTGCTCGGCCAGGCAGGAGGCGCCCTTGCCGGTGTCCTGGTTGGCGATGGTGCCGGAGCCGACGATGGTGCCGGCGGTGAGCGGACGCGTTTTCGCCACGTGGGCCACCAGCTCGGCGAAGGAGAACTGCATGTCCACGCCACACTCGGCCTCGCCGAACCAGGCGCCGTTGAGCCAGGTGCGCATCGGCAGGTGCAGCTTGTCACCCTGCCAGGCGTCGCCCAGTTCGTCCGGCGTCACCAGCACCGGCGACAGCGCGGAGCGCGGCTTGGACTGCAGGAAGCCGAAGCCCTTGGCCAGCTCGCCCGGAATCAGTCCGCGCAGGCTGACGTCGTTGACCAGGCCCACCAGCTGGATGTGTCCGGACGCCTGCGTCGGCGTCGCCGCCATCGGCACGTCGTCGGTGACCACGATCACTTCCGCTTCCAGGTCGATGCCGAAATCCTCGCTGGGCACCACCACCGGATCGCGCGGGCCGAGGAAGCCGGCGCTGGTGGCCTGGTACATCAGCGGGTCGGTGTAGAACGAGGCCGGCACCTCGGCGCCGCGCGCCTTGCGCACGCGCTCCACGTGCGGCAGGTAGGCCGAGCCGTCGACGAACTCGTAGGCGCGCGGCAGCGGCGAGGCCAGCGCGTGGACGTCCAGCGCAAAGGCGCCAGCGGCATGGCCGGCATTCAACTCTTCGGACAGCGCATTGAGCCGCGGCGCCGCGTTCGACCAGTCGTCCAGCGCCGCCTGCAGCGTCGGCGCGATGGCGTCGGCCTTCACCGCGCGGGAGAGGTCGCGGCTGACCACGATCAGCGTGCCGTCGCGGCCGCCTTCCTTGAGAGATCCGAGTTTCATCGTGTCGCCTTGTATGTGCTTCGTGGATGGATGGCCGTCACGGCGCGAAGTGCTTCGCGATGCCCTGCCAGCAGGCGTAATAGTTCTGCTGCAACTGCGGCGCGTCCAGCGCCTGCTGCGTGGGCCGGATCACCTTGCGCGTCTCGAACATGAAGGCCATGGTGGCGGTGATGACGTCAGGCTTGGACAGGTCGGCAGTCGAAGCCTTCTCGAACGTCGCCGCATCCGGGCCGTGCGCGCTCATGCAGTTGTGCAGCGAGGCGCCGCCGGGCACGAAGCCCTCGGCCTTGGCGTCGTACACGCCGGTGATCAGGCCCATGAACTCGCTGGCCACGTTGCGGTGGAACCACGGCGGCCGGAACGTGTGCTGCGCGACCAGCCAGCGCGGCGGGAAGATCGCGAAATCCACGTTTGCCGTGCCGGCGGTGTCGCTGGGCGAGGTCAGCACGGTGAAGATCGACGGATCGGGATGGTCGACGCTGATCGAGCCGATCGTGTTGAAACGGCGCAGGTCGTACTTGTACGGCGCGTAATTGCCGTGCCAGCCGACCACGTCCAGCGGCGAATGGCCGATCTTCGCCGACCACAACGCACCCTGGAATTTCGCCACCAGTTCGAACGCGCCCTCGACGTCCTCGTACGCTGCCACCGGGGTGAGGAAGTCGCGCGCGTTGGCCAGGCAATTGGAGCCGATCGGGCCGAGATCCGGCAGCCGCAGCAGCGCGCCGAAGTTCTCGCAGACGTAACCGCGCGCCTCGCCATCGAGCAGGTCCACGCGGAAGCGCACGCCACGCGGAACCACCGCGATCTCCTGCGGCTCCAGCTCGATCACGCCCAGCTCGGTGGCCAGCCGCAGCCGACCCTGTTGCGGCACGATCAGCAGCTCACCGTCGGCGTCGTGGAAGAACCGCCCCTGCATCGAGCGATTGGCCGCATACAGATGGATGCCGATGCCCGCCTGCTCCGCCGGCCCGCCATTGCCGGCCAGGGTGACCAGGCCGTCGATGAAATCCGTCGGCTGCGCCGGCAGCGGCAGCGGATCCCAGCGCAACTGGTTCGGCGTGGCCGGCGCCTCGTCGAAACGATTGTGGAAGGTGGCATGCGCCAGCGGCTGGAACGGCTCGTGCACCGCCGCCGGGCGAATCCGGTACAGCCAGCTGCGCCGGTTGCTATGACGCGGCGCGGTGAACGCGGTGCCCGACAGCTGCTCCGCATACAGTCCGTGCGCCACGCGTTGCGGCGAGTTCTGTCCTTCCGGCAGCGTGCCGGGAATGGCCTCGCTGGCGAACTCGTTGCCGAAACCCGACTGGTAACCCTTGCTGACGCCGATCGCCATGGGAACCGCTCCTCAGAGGAAACCGCGCTTCATCTGGTCGCGCTCGATCGACTCGAACAGCGCCTGGAAATTGCCTTCGCCGAAACCTTCGTTGCCCTTGCGCTGGATGATCTCGAAGAAGATCGGGCCGATGCAGTTCTGGGTGAAGATCTGCAGCAGCAGGCGCTTCTTCGTTTCCTTGTCGGCGTCGATCAGGATCTTGTTCTTCGCCAGCCGCGGCACGTCCTCGCCGTGCCCGGGGATGCGCTCGTCGATCACCTCGAAATAGGTGTCGGGGGTGTCGAGGAACTCCACGCCGGACGCGCGCATCTTCTCCACCGTGGCGTAGATGTCGTCGGTGAAGCAGGCGATGTGCTGGATGCCTTCGCCGTGGTAGGCGTCGAGGTATTCGTTGATCTGGCTCTTCGGGTCGTTCGACTCGTTCAGCGGGATGCGCACGACGCCGTCCGGCGCGGTCATCGCCTTGGAGACCAGGCCGGTCTTGGCGCCCTTGATGTCGAAGTAGCGGATCTCGCGGAAGTTGAACAGCTTCTCGTAGTAGTCCGACCACTTCTGCATGTTGCCGAAGTACAGGTTGTGGGTGAGATGGTCGATGAAGGTGAGGCCGAACCCGGTCGGGTTCTGCTCCGCCCCCGCGATCGCCACGTAATCGGCGTCGTAGATGCTGCCGAGGTTGCCGTAACGGTCGACCAGGTACAGCATGCAGTCGCCGATGCCCTTGATGACCGCCGCGTTGACCGCCTTGCTGGCTTCCTTGTGGCCGACCTGCTCGCCGCCGTTGTCGAGCACCGCCTGCAGCACCTGCGCGCCGGGCTTGCGGAAGCGGATGCCGAAACCGCAGGCGCTGGGGCCGTGTGCCTTGGCGAAATCCGCGGCGAAGGAATCGGGGTCCTCGTTGACCAGGAAGTTCACGCCGTTCTGCCGGTAGACGGTGATTGGCCGCGACTTGTGTTTCAGCACTGCCGCGAAGCCCATCCGCTTGAACAGTTCGTGCAGCTCCCCGGCACGACCGGCGGGCGCGGCGAACTCGACGAATTCGAAGCCGTCGATCCCCATCGGGTTGTCGAAGGTGCTGACCTGCATGCCAAGGTTGGGCTGGGCGTTCATGGCGCTCTCCTGATTGTCGGTGCACGATGGCCGCCCACGAGCGTGCCATCACCACTGGTAATCCTTCGTTATAGTTACAAATGAAACCAATTGCAAGGAACCCGTCCATGTCCCTCCGCCACAAGAGCACGCCGGCCCGCGCCGAGCACGCCCCGTTGCAACTGGAGCACTTCCTGCCCTACCGGCTGTCGATCCTGTCCAACACGATCAGCCAGACGATCGCCGACGACTACCAGAGCCGCCACGATCTCTCGGTGACGGAATGGCGGGTGATGGCGGTGCTGGCCCGCTTCGAAGGGCTGTCCGCGCGCGAGGTGGCCGAGCGCACGGCGATGGACAAGGTGGCGGTGAGCCGCGCGCTGGCGCGCCTGGTCGCCGCGGGCCGGGTGGATCGCACGGTGCACGACAACGACAAGCGCCGCTCGGTGCTCAAGCTCAGCGCCGCCGGCTGGGCCATCCACGACGACGTCGCCCCGATGGCCCGCGCCCGCGAACGTGAAGTGCTGGCCAAACTCGATGCCGAGGAGCGCCAGTGGCTGGAGCGGATACTGGACAAGCTGCTGGCCTGAAGGCCGAGAATGGGGAATAGGGAATCGGGAATGGGAGAGCACAGCGCCGCGGCGTGAGCTTTGACGATTCTCCATTCCCTATTCCCCATTCCCGGCCTCAACGCACCCCGTGCATCAGCCGGTTCACCAGCGGCGCGATGGCGAGCAGCAGCGCGCCGGCGCCGAGCAGCAGCCAGAAGCTGAAGGTGAAGCCGTCGAGTGCGGCGCTGGCGGTGAGGCCGTGGGTGCCGGTGATGCGGCTGGCGAACAGGCCGGACAGGTTGCCGCCCACCGCCAGTGACAGGAACCAGCCGCCCATCGCGAAGCCCACCAGCTTCGGCGGCGCCAGCTTGGTCACCATCGACAGGCCGATCGGCGACAGGCACAGCTCGCCCAGGGTCTGCATCACGTAGCACAGCACCAGCGGCCAGAACGGGATCAGCCCGTCGGTGCCCAGCAGCTGTCCCAGTGCGTACACCAGCACCAGGAAACCCAGCGCGTTGAAGACCAGGCCGAAGCCGAACTTGCGCGGGATCGAGGGCTCGCGCCGGCGCCTGTCCAGCCACGCCCACACCGCCGCCACCAGCGGCGCGAACACGATGATGGCCAGCGGGCTCACCGACTGGAACCAGCCCACCGGGAAGGTCCAGCCGCCGAACAGCCGGCGATCCACCAGGTTCTCGGCGAGGAAATTGAAGGTGGTGCCGAGCTGGTAGTAGAACATCCAGAACAGCACGTTGAAGGCGAAGATGATCAGCATCGCGATCACCCGCCGGGTCTGCACCCGGCCGTGCCGCGCCGCCTCCGTCAGCAGCATCGCCGCCACCACCACGAACAGCGCACCCAGCACCCATTGCAGGCCGCGCGCGCCGATGCCCGAGAGCAGCCAGTACATCACCGGCACCGCGGCGAACGTGCCGGCCGCCACCCACAGCACGCGCCAGCGGCTTTCCGCGCCGTTCGCAGGCCGGCCCACGCCCTTGAGCTGGCGCCGGCCGAACCAGAACCACAGCAGGCTCAGCAGCATGCCCACGCCGGCGGTGATGAACACCAGCCGGTAATTCTGCTCCAGCGGGGTGGCGGTGAACTGCGCGGCCATCCAGCCGGTAAGCAGCGGCGCAATCAGCGCGCCCGCATTGATGCCCATGTAGAACAGGGTGAAGCCGCGGTCGCGGCGCGGGTCGTCGCGGCCGTAGAGCTGGCCCACCATCGAGGAGATGTTCGGCTTGAACAGGCCGTCGCCGACGATCACCAGCGCCAGCCCGAGCAGCAGCATCACGCGGTCGGGCAGCGCCAGCACGAACAGTCCCGCCGCCATCACCGCCGCACCGAGCAGGATCGTGCGTTGATAGCCGATCAACTTGTCCGCCACCCAGCCGCCGAAGATGCCGGTGCCGTAGATCAGCGCGGTGTACGAACCGAAGATCGCGCTGGCCCACGCCTGGCCCGAACTGTCGCCGTGGTAGAACTCGGCCACGATGTACAACGCCAGCGCCCAGCTCACGCTGTAGAACGCGAAGCGCTCCCAGAACTCGGTCATGAACAGCATCCACAGCGGTCGCGGATGCCCGAGCAATGGCGGGAAATCAGGCGTCGGGACGACGTCGACGGTACCGGTCTGGCTCATGCAAGTCCTTCATCGGCATGCGTGAGGCAGCCGCAAGCGCCCAGATGTAACCGGGCGCCAAGCGTCGCGTCAATGGTTGAGAGTCAGGGAGTGGGGAATCGGGAATCGGGAATCGGAAGAGCGGGACGAGGCTTCGCGTTGCCGCTTTGACCATTCCCTATTCCCTACTCCCTATTCCCTGCCTTCACCTAACCCCGTGCATCAGCTTGTTGATCAGCGGCGCGAGCAGGAACAGCAGCACGCCGCCGCCGAGCAGGATCCAGAAGCCGGAGGTGTAGCCGGAGAGGGCCGAGTCCACGGTCATGCCGGACTCGCCGCTGACGTGGGCGGCGAACAGGCCGGCCAGGTTGTTGCCGATCGCGGTGGACAGGAACCAGCCGCCCATGCCCAGCCCGACCAGCCGCACCGGCGCCAGCTTGGTCACCATCGACAGGCCGATCGGCGACAGGCACAACTCGCCGGCGGTCTGCAGCACGTAGCACAGCACCAGCGTCCACAGCGGAATCATGCCGTTGTCGCCGACCAGGCTGGACAAGGCATACATCAGCACCGCGAAACCCAGCGCGTTGCCGATCAGGCCCAGGCCGAACTTGCGCGGGATCGACGGCTCGATGCGCCGCTTGTCCAGCCAGCCCCAGGCCAGTGCGATCAGCGGCGCCAGCAGCACGATCGCCACCGGGTTGACCGACTGGAACCAGCCGATCGGGAACATCCAGCCGCCCAGGTCGCGATCCACGATGTGCTGCGCCAGGAAGTTGAACGAGCTGCCGGCCTGTTCGAAGAACATCCAGAACAGCACGTTGAAGGTGAAGATGATCAGCATCGCGATCACCCGCTGGATCTGCACGCGGCCGGTGCGGATCGCCTCGATCACCAGCATCACGCCCACGCCCAGGAACAGCGCGGTGAGGAGCCACTGCAGCACCACCGCGCCGGCGCGATCCATCAGCAGGTACACCAGCGGGATCGCCACCAGCACGCCGATCGCCACGTACACCACGCGCATCGGGTTGGCCATCTCCGGCGAGGGCCGGCCGACCGGACCGAGCTGGCGCCGGCCGAACCAGAACCACACCAGGCTGATCAGCATGCCCACGCCGGAGGCGGCGAACACCACGTTGTAGCTGTGGTGCCCGGGCGTGCCGAACACCTTGTTGGCCAGGATGCTGGTCAGCACCGGCGCAATCAGCGCACCGGCGTTGATGCCCATGTAGAACAGCGTGAAGCCGCGGTCGCGGCGCGAGTCGCCCGGCGCGTAGAGCTGGCCGACCATCGAGGAGATGTTCGGCTTGAACAGGCCGTTGCCGACGATGATCGTGGCCAGGCCCAGCATGAACACCTCGTGGCTGGGCAGCATGATCATGAACAGGCCGGCCGCCATCACCACCGCGCCGAGCAGGATCGAGCGCTGGTAGCCGAGGATCTTGTCGGCCACGTAGCCGCCGAACACCGCGGTGGCGTAGACCAGCGCCAGGTACGCGCCGTAGGTGCGGCTGGCATCCGCCTGGCCGGCGTCGTTGCCGTCCCAGAACTGCGCCACGATGTAGAGCGTGAGCGCCCAGCGCATGCCGTAGAACGCGAAGCGCTCCCAGAACTCCGACATGAACAGCATCCACAGCGGTCGCGGGTGGCCAAGCAGTTGCGGGTATTCCGGCAGCGGCGCGGCCGTGGAGTTGCTCGTCGTCATGGGGTTTCCGTGAGAGTGATGCGCCGGCTGCGGCCGGCGTGATCGCAAGATATTGCGTCGAAGATGTAACCGGCCCACGGCGCGCCGTCAACCCGCGGCACGCCGGCGCACCGTCGCCACCGCCATGCTTCGTCGCGCGACGAAACCTCCCCGCGGCCGCCGACTTACACTGCGGGCATGCGCAAAACCGTCTGGCCCGAACACCTGTTCAAACCCGCCGCCGCACTGGCCGAACCCAGCCGCGCCGCGATGCTCGCGGCGCTGCTGGATGGCGTCGCCCTGCCTGCCGGCGAGCTGGCCCAACTGGCCGGCATCAGTGCCGCCACTGCCAGCGCGCACCTGGCGCGACTGGTCGCCGAGGGCTTCGTCGCGGTCGAGCCGCAGGGCCGCCACCGCTACTACCGGTTGGCCAATGCCGACGTGGCCGCCGCCCTGGAGGCGATGGCCAGCCTGATGCCACGACCGCCACCGCGCCAGCGGCCGGGCGATCCGTCGCTGTGGCGTGCGCGGTTGTGCTACCACCATCTGGCCGGCCAGCTCGGCGTGCTGTTGCGCGAATCGCTGCTGCAACGCGGCTGGCTGCAACTCGATGGCGACGGTTGCGGCCTCAGCCGGGCAGGACGCGACGCGCTGCAGCGGCTCGACCTGCTGGCCGCCGACAGCCCGGCCACCTTGCGCGGCCGGCTATGCCTGGACTGGACCGAACGCCGCCATCACGTCGGCGGTACGCTGGGACGCGATCTGGCGCACGGCATGATCGATCGGGTCGGCTGGCTGCGCCGGCGGCCGAGCAGCCGCGCACTGACACCTACCCCGCTGGGCGCGGCGGCGCTGGCGCGCGAGTTCGGCATCGACGCCGACGCGCTCGACGCCGTTTCCGGCTGAGCGAGTCGCCGTCGTCAGACGCCGAGTTCGGTGCGCACGTCGAGCAACTCGGGGAAAAACTCCAGGTCCAGTGCCTTCTTCAGGAAACTCACCCCGGACGAGCCGCCGGTGCCGCGGCGATGGCCGATGATGCGCTCCACCGTCTTCATGTGGCGGAAGCGCCAAAGCTGGAAGCTCTCCTCCACGTCCACCAGTTGCTCGCACAGGTGGTACTCCGGCCAGAAATCCGCACGGCCCTCGTAGATGCGCTTGAGTACCGGCAGCAGGCCCGCGTTGCGGCGGTAGGGCTGGGTCCAGTCGCGATCGAGCAGCTCGGCCGGCACCGCATGGCCGCGGCGCGACAGGTAGCGCAGGAACTCGTCGTACAGGCTGGGTGCCTCCAGCACCGCACGCAATCCGGCCTGCGCGACCGGGTCATGCGCGAACACCTTGAGCATCGCGGCATTCTTGTTGCCCAAGGTGAACTCGATCTTGCGGTACTGCAGCGACTGGAAACCCGACGATGGCCCCAGCACGCCGCGGAACTCCAGGTATTCCGACGGAGTGAGCGTCTCCAGCACCGCCCATTGCTCGAACAGTTGGCGCTGCACCTGCTTCACCCGCGCCAGGATCTTCAGGCAGGCATCGACATCATCGCGCTGCAGGTGCGCCACCGCGGCGGTGAGCTCGTGCAGCATCAGCTTCATCCACAGCTCGGCCACGTGGTGCTGCACGATGAACAGCATCTCGTCGTGATGCGGCGGATTGCTCAGCGGCTGCTGCGCCGACAGCAAGGTGTCCAGCTGCAGGTAGCCGCCGTAGGTGATCTGTCCGTTGAGGTCGGTCTGGATGCCCGCTTCGAGATCGCGCTGGTTGTCGCTCATGGTGTTCCGTCGTGTCATCGGAAACGGGCATGGTAACGGCTGGGGCGACGCATGAACCTTGATCCAGGACAGAGGCGCAGCCCTCCCCGTGCGCGATGCTTTCCGGAACGGAATCCGGGATTCGCGGAAGCATCGCGCACGGAGTGCTCTCCTGCAGGGGTTTCGGGCTCCGCAACCGCCCTTCCATACCGCCACGCATGCTGCACTGTACCTTGCAGTGCAACATGCCAGCCTGTTATCAAGCGCGGTCTTGCGCAGTCGTTTGCGGCCCGATCGCAACCGGCGGGACATGCGCCACCAGGTTTTCCTCTGTACTCACTCCGGAGCGAGTCGTGACCATCGCCGCCAAGTTTGAAATCGAATACCTGCAGTACCTCGATGCCGAAGGCAAGGAAGTCCGCAAGGATCTCCCGGCCTTCGCCAAGGACCTCGACCACATGGTCGAGCTGTACAAGCTGATGCTGTCCACCCGCGTGTTCGACGCCAAGTCGATCGCGCTGCAGCGCACCGGCAAGCTGGGCACCTACGCCAGCTGCCTCGGCCACGAGGCTGCCCATGTCGGCATCGGCAGCGCGATGAAGCCCGAAGACGTCTACGCACCGAGCTACCGCGAATACGGCGCGCAGCTGTATCGCGGCGTGCAGCCGCGCGAGGTCTACATGTACTGGGGGGGTGACGAACGCGGCAACGACTACCAGAAGGAGCCGGCGCGCCACGACTTCGCGTGGAGCGTGCCGATCGCCACGCAATGCCTGCACGCGGCCGGCTCGGCGCTGGCGTTCAAGATCCGCGGCGAGAAGCGCGTGGCGGTGTGCACCATCGGCGACGGCGGTTCGTCCAAGGGCGATTTCTACGGCGCGATCAACATCGCCGGCGCGCAGAACCTGCCGCTGGTGGCGGTGATCGTCAACAACCAGTGGGCGATCTCGGTGCCGCGCAAGATCCAGTCCGGTGCGCCGACGCTGGCACAGAAGGGCATCGCGGCCGGCCTGTTCTGCATCCAGGTCGACGGCAACGACATCATCGCGGTGCGCAAGGCGATGGAGGACGCACTCGATCGCGCGCGCAACGGCGAAGGCGGCAGCGTGCTGGAACTGGTCACCTATCGCCTGGGCGACCACACCACCGCCGACGACGCGCGTCGCTACCGCGGCAAGGACGAGGTCGACGAAGCCTGGGCCAAGGAGCCGATGAAGCGCCTGCGCAACTGGCTGGTGGCGAAGAAAGTGTGGGACGACGCGAAGGAAGAGGCGTGGAAGGCCGAATGCGACGAGTGGATGGACAACGAGGTCAACGCGTACCTGGAAACCAGGACCCAGCCGGTCTCGGCGATGTTCGACTACACCTTCGCGGAGCTGCCCGCCGACCTCGAAAAACAGCGCGACCACGTTCTCTCGCTTGACCAGAAGGCCCACTAAGCCATGGCACAAATCACTCTCATCGAAGCGGTCACCCAGGCGCTCGCCTACGAAATGGCCCATGACGAATCGGTCGTGGTGCTGGGCGAAGACGTCGGCGTCAACGGCGGCGTGTTCCGCGCCACCCAGGGCCTGCAGGAAAAATTCGGCGAACTGCGCGTGCTCGACACGCCGCTGGACGAAACCACCATCGCCGGCGTCACCGTCGGCCTCGCCGTGCAGGGCATGAAGCCGGTCGCCGAGGCGCAGTTCGAGGGCTTCATCTACCCGATGATGGAGCAGATCGCCTGCCATGCCGCACGCATGCGCAACCGCACCCGCGGCCGCCTCACCGTGCCGGCCGTGTGGCGTGCGCCGTGGGGCGGCGGCATCCGCGCACCGGAGCATCACTCCGAGGCCAACGAGCACCTGTTCACCAATATCCCCGGCCTGCGCGTGGTGCTGCCCTCCTCCCCGGCGCGCGCCTACGGCCTGCTGCTGGCCGCGATCCGCGACCCCGATCCGGTGATGTTCTTCGAGCCCAAGCGCATCTACCGCCAGTACAAGGAAGAGGTGCCGGACGATGGCGAAGCCCTGCCGCTGGACGTGTGCTTCGTGCTGCGCGACGGCAGCGACGTCACCATCGTCACGTGGGGCGCGCAGGTGAAGGAGTCGCTCGAAGCGGCCGACGCGCTGGCCGCCGAAGGCATCAGCGCCGAAGTGATCGACGTGGCCACGCTGACCCCGCTGGACTTCGACACCATCGCCGAGTCGGTGGCCAAGACCGGTCGCTGCGTGATCGTGCACGAAGCCCCCAAGACCGCCGGCTTCGGCGCCGAGATTGCCGCCCGCCTGGCCGAGGAATGCATGTACGACCTGCTTGCCCCGGTCGAACGCGTCACCGGCCCCGACACCCACATCCCGCTGTTCCGCCTGGAAATGAAATACCTGCCGAGCGTGGAACGCGTCGTCGACGCGGCGAAGCGCACGTTGGCGGCAAGCTGAGCTTGCCGCCGGGAATCGGGAATAGAGAATAGGGAATGGGCAAAGCCAAAGCGCAATGCCCGCCCGCTCTTCCGATTCCCCATTCCCTATTCCCTATTCCCGGAAAAACCAATGGCTGACATCAAGACGTTCTACCTCCCCGACCTCGGCGAAGGCCTGCCCGACGCGACCGTGGTCGAGTGGCACGTGAAGGTGGGCGACACCATCAAGCTCGACGCACCGCTGTGCTCGATGGAAACCGCCAAGGCGGTGGTCGACGTGCCCTCGCCCTACACCGGCAAGGTCGTCAAGCTGCATGGCGCACCCGGCGACATCATCGAGACCGGCGCCGCGCTGGCCGAGTTCGAACCCGATCCGAACGCCAAGCAGCGCGCCGAGGCCGAGGCCACCGGCCACCACCACGGCCCGAAAAAGCCGGCCGCCGGCGCCGGCACGCCCACGCCGAACCCGGACGACGCCGACGACCAGGTGATCGCCTCGGACGAAGGCGGCGAGATCGCGCAGACCGGCAAGGAGCGCGAAGACGAAGGCACCGTGGTCGGCGCGATGGTCAGCGGCAACACCGTGCACGTCGAGCAGGCGGCCAGCATCGGCGGCGTGAAGGCGGTGCCGGCGGTACGCGCGCTGGCGAAGAAGCTCAAGGTCGACCTCTCCCGCGTGAGCCCCAGCGGCGCCGGCGGCGTGGTCACGATGAAGGACGTCAAGGACGCCGCCGCGAACGGCACCGCCGCGCTCGGTGCCGCCCCGGCCCGCGCCGTGCCCGCTTCCGCCGGCCGCCACCTGGCGCCCGAACTGCCGCCGGCCGAGCCGCAGCGCGGACCGGTCTCGCTGGCCGGCAAGCCGGTGCGCACCGCGCCGCCGAGCGTCACCGCCACCGGCCAGCCGGAACAGTTGAAGGGCGTGCGTCGCAACATGGCCCGAGTGATGGCCGACGCCCACGCGCAGGTCGTGCCGACCACCCTGGTCGACGACGCCGACCTGCACGCCTGGATCGGCAAGCAGGACATCACCGCGCGCCTGATCCGCGCGATCGTCGCCGCGTGCAAGACGGTGCCGGCGCTGAACGCATGGTTCGACGGCAAGAACCTCACCCGCACGCTGCACCCGCAGGTGGACATCGGCATCGCGGTGGACACCGACGACGGCCTGTTCGTGCCGGCGTTGCGCAACGCCGACATGCTCGACGCGGCCGGCATCCGCACCGCGATCAAGCGCCTGCGCACGCAGGTCGAGGACCGCACCATCCCCGCCTCCGAGTTGTCCGGCTACACCATCAGCCTGAGCAACTTCGGCATGTTCGCCGGCCGCTACGCCACGCCCGTCGTGGTGCCGCCGACCGTCGCCATCATCGGCGCCGGCAAGCTCGGCCACGACGTGGTGGCGGTGATGGGCGGCATCGAAGTGCACCGGCGCATGCCGATCAGCCTGACCTTCGACCACCGCGCCGCCACCGGCGGCGAAGCAGCCCGCTTCCTCAAGGCGCTGCTGGACGATCTGTCCCTGCCGAACTGAGCGGGCGACCCCCGGCAGAAAACAGGGCGCCCGCGGGCGCCCTGTTTCTTTCACGCTCGCGGGCGGGTACGGCCCCCGTTCCCGGACAACATCCCGCGCTACCGGCGACGCGCAGTACCGCCGTACCCGATCCAGATCCGTTCGCACTTGAGGGCGAGGAAGTCGAGGCGCTGCCCTCCGACTTCGGGCGCGCAGGCCGCCGCGCGGGGAAACCGGTCGGCGGCAGCGCTCGCCGTCGTCTCCCACCGTGCCTCGGCAACCTCAAACCGCCGTCCGTCGCCTGACGTGTTCCCGGCAATGCCGCCACTGGCAACACTGCCGGGCAATGCACTCCGGAACCGGCCCGATGACTCCTCCGCCCGACGCGACGACGCCTGCCAGCGACAGCCTTTGCGCCTCCGATCCACGGATACGCAATTCACCGGCGGCGGCCTTCGCTGGCACGCGACCACCTGCGCACGGAAAATCCGTGCTGCAGGCCGCGGCGACGGGCTGGTTCGTGGTGGCCGGACTGGGCCAGCTGATCTTCGTCGCGTACCTGTTCGGCTTTTACGGCCGCACCGCGCTGCTCGGCCAATTCGACGCCTGGAACCGGATCTTTCCACGCGCCCACGTGGCGGGAGATCCGCTGCACAACGCCGCGGTGGCCGCGCACCTGGCTTTCGCGGCGCTGATCACCATCGGCGGCCTGCTTCAGTTGGCGACGGGCGTGCGGCGGCGGTTCCCGCGTTTCCATCGCTGGAACGGACGCATCTATCTCGCCTCGGCGTTCGTGATGGGCGTGGGTGGCCTGGCGATGGTATGGACGGGAACCAAGGTGGGCGGCCCATGGCAGCACGTCGCGATCAGCATCAACGCGATCCTGATCCTGTTGTGTGCGGCGATGGCGTTGCGCCACGCCATGGACCGTCGCTTCGCACTGCATCGGCGCTGGGCGCTGCGCCTGTTCCTGGCGGTGAGCGGCGTGTGGTTCTTCCGCATCGGCCTGACGTTCTGGATATTGCTGAACCAGGGGCCGGCGGGTTTCGACCCGGAGACGTTCACCGGGCCGGCGCTCACCACCCTCGCGTTCGCCCAGTACCTGCTGCCGCTGGCCGTGCTCCAGCTCTACTTCCACGCGCAGGACCGAGGCGGGTCGCGCGGACGCACGGCCATGGCCGCGAGCCTGTTTGCCGCGACGCTGCTGACGGCGGCCGGCATCTTCGCCGCGTCGATGATGCTGTGGCTGCCGCATCTGCGGTAGCGCCAGCTTGCTATCGCTGCGCCATGCCCGCCAGGGATTCACCACCCAAACCGGAAGACTTCGCGCGTGCCCGGCGGGTGGCGCCCGTTCAATAATCGCGCACGTCCAGCAACAGGAAACAGCGCGCGCTGTAGTCGCCGGCTTGCGGCCATGCGACGCTGGCGAGCGCCAGCGTGCCGGCGGTCCACAGCTCGTTGTCGAGCAGTGCCTCGCAGCGCGAATCGCCATCCGCGGCATGGCTGTGCACGAGGCGCACCCAGTGCAGTTCGGGGCTGAGCGCTTCGCGCTTCAATGCCGCCTCGATCGACGCCAGCGCCTCGGTGGGCATGCTGGCGGCATCCGCGCCGCGTGCACCGAACGGGCCGATGAACACGTCCCACGTGCGCACGCCGATCTCCCACGCGGCAATGCGCATGCGGCGGTCGTCGGTGACGTACCAGCACGCGGCCAGCAGCGGGTGGAACGCATCGTGCTCGAACGCGCGCAGCGCGTCGCGGCAACCGGTGTCGCCGCCGCCCGCTCCGGCGAAGCTCTCCTCGATGTAGCGCTCCTCGCTCAGCACCACGTCGACGTCGAGCCGGCCGGGCTCGCCCGCCGCACCCGCATGCCAGGCAGCGCGGATCGCCGGAAAGTCGCCGTCGGTGACCAGCCAGCCGTCCTCGTCCGCTTCCAGCTCGACGTCGTGGCGCTCGAACAACTGCAACAGGTATTTCTGCAACGCCGCGCTGTCCATCGTCATGCCTGCGAGGGGGTGGTGTCGTTCGACGGCAGCTCGCGCCAGGTCAGGTAGACACGCAGGTCGAACTCCAGCTGATGGTAGTCCGGCAACATGTGCGTGCACAGCTGGTAGAACGCCTTGTTGTGCTCCATCTCTTTCAGGTGCGCCAGTTCGTGCACCACGATCATCTGCAGGAACTCCGGCGCAGCGGCCTTGAACAGGCTGGCCACGCGGATCTCCTTTTTCGCCTTGAGCCGCCCGCCCTGCACGCGCGAGACCGCGGTGTGCAGGCCAAGCGCGTTGCGCAGCACGTCGAGCCTGGCGTCGTACAGCACCTTGTCGATGCCGGGTGCATTCTTCATGTGCTGCTGTTTCAAGGCAGCCACGTAGGCATACAGCGCCTTGTCGCTCTGCACGTCGTGGCGCGCCGGGTAACGCCTGGCCAGGTGCTCGCCCAGGCGCTCCTGCGCAATCAGCGCGCGCACCTTGCCCTGCAGCGTGGCGGGGTATGCCTGGAGATACTTGAGCGCGACCATGCGGCCATTCTCGCACTGCGCCGCCTCGATCCGGGTGGAGCGCCCACGGAAGTCGCGCGGATGCGACGACGCGCGCCGCTACATGTCGAAGCGGTAACTCAGCTTGACCAGCAGTTGCTCGTCGTCGCGCAACGCAAAGCTGTTGCCGAGGACATCGCCCGTGTGGCGCGCCAGGCCATCCATCGCGTAACCGCCGCGGCCGTAGACCACGTACAGGTAGGACAGCGGAGCCAGCTCGTAGCGGTAGCGGATCTGCAGGCCGAGGTTGCGCACGTTGAAGTCGTCGATCGGCTCGTCGCTGGCCTCGGCGCGGCCGCTGGCGCCGACGCGGTAGCCGCCGCGCAGGCGCGCGTCCAGGCCGATCGCCTGCAGCTTCACGCGCAGTTCCTGGCGCGGGTCGATGGCCCAGTCGAAACCGGCATCGAGTTGCAGCGTGTGCTGGTCGAAGCGGCCGATCAGGTTGTCGTGCTGCCAGACCAGCCAGTCCGGAATGCGCTGCCAGGACGGCCCGGCGTATACGCTGAAGGCGTCGTTGATGAAGTAGGTGGGCACGAACTCGATGTCGAAGGCGGCCTGCCGGTTGCCGCCGAGGCCGCCGGTGAAAACCTCCGCATCCAGCTTGAACGCCCAATCGCCGTGGCGCGGACTGATGCGCTCGTAGAAGAAATCCAGCGACGGCGGCAGGAACAGCGCGCCATGCCCGCGCGTCAGCAAGTCGTCCCAGCCGGCCGTGTTGACGTTGAGCTGTGCATCCTCGGTGGTGCCGTCGCGCAACGTGCTGGTGCGGCGGATGCGCAATTGCCGCCGCAGGCGCAGGCCGTGGTCGTTGTCCAGCGCGTCGACGCGGAAATGCCAGTCGTGCGAGCTGTAGGCCGAGTCCGCCGGCAGCGAGGCGTAGCGCTTGCGCACCTCCCAGTGGGCGTAGTTGAAATTGTTGCGTTCGAGGTAGCCGAAATCGTTGACCTGCAGCCGGTCGCCGAAGTGCATGCCCAGCCATTGCTGGCGCCAGCCGTCGCCCATTTCCAGGTCGGCGATGACGGTGCCGCCGCTGTCGCGCGTGTGCGTTCCCGATTGCAGGATGTCGCTGGCCACCACGTTGGTGGCGATGGTCAGCTGCGCGGTGGGCTGCCAGTGGTGATCGACGCCGAGCACGGTCGCCTCGCGATCCAGCCATGGCCGGTCGACGCGGGTCAGCAGCATGCCCAGGCTCTGCGTGCCGAAGTCGTGGGTCACCCGCGCAGCCCCGAAGAAGCGCCCGGCCCGACCGTCCTCGTCGGCGGCCAGCACGCCGTAGCTGGTGGTGCCGACGCTGCCGTTGAGCTTCACCGCGGCGTCGATGTCCGCCGCGCCCATGCCATCGTCCGAAGGACCACCGACGCGGCGCGTGTAGACCAGCTGGCTGTTGTCGTCGAGCAGGCTGAAATCGAAGATGCCCTGGTTCTCGGTGAAGAACGGGCGCTTGTCGCTGACGTAGGTTTCGGTGGCGCCGAAGTTGACCACCAGGTCGTCGCTCTCGACCTGGCCGAAATCCGGGTTCAACGCCGCGGTCAGCTGGAACTGGCCGTTCGGTTTCCACAGGATGTCGGCGCCCTGCTGGAAATGGCTGCGGCCGCGCACGTTGTCGTACAGGCCCGACGCATACGGCGTGATCGCAAACAGCGACTGGTGGTACTGCGGCACCTCGATCCGCTCGAACTCGGACAGGAAGCGCGGGCGCATGAAGCTGGCCACCGGCCATGCGTCGCGTTCGCCGGTGGAGCCGGTGACGCGATCGAGATAGATGCCGAGCGTGCGCTGGCCGTCCTTCGCCGCATGCATCGGCGCGGTGTACCAGGGGATCAGGATCTCCACGCTCCAGCCGGCCGCATCTTCGCTCACCGCGTGCTGCCAGCTGCCGTCCCAGTCCTTGTTGAACCGGCTCTCGTTGGTGATCACCGCATCGTTGATGCCGTTGGTCGAGCTGACCACGAAATCGTAGCCGGTGCGCCCGTCGCCGTTGAAGTCGACCATCACGTTGACGCGGTCCACCTGGTCGTCGAAATCGCGCTGCACGCGCTGGCGCGTGCGCGGCACCTCCGGTGGCTGGTCGCAGCGGAACGCCACCGCCAGCCCCTCCGGCGTCGCCAGCACCCAGGCCTCGGTATGCAGCGTGCCGGGCTGGCCGTTGAGCGGCTGGGTCTGGCGAAAATCGGTGATGTGTCGTGCGCCGGCCCACTCGGCCGGCTGGATGTGACCGTCAATCTCGACGGCGAGCGCCGGCGCCGAGGCCGCGGCCAGGGTCAGGAACAACAGGCATGCAAGGCGCATGTCGGGGAATCCACGGGGAGAGAATGCCGCGCGGCGCAGTGGAACCGGCGCGCTCGGCATGGGGTAGATGCACAGCTTGCCGCGAAGGTTTGAATTCCTCGACGGCCATTGGTCATGCAAAGGGCATGACGCAGGCGCGGCCCGCACCGCGCCGGGACACGATCAGCGCTTGCGCCCCCACCACCACTGGCGCAGCACCAGCGCCGGCACGATCACCGCGGCAAATGCGCCGTAGCCCCACAACGCGGGCAGCACCTGCTGCCAGATCGACCCGCTGACCGGGCCGAATTCGCCCGGCTCCGGCAGCACGGCCGAATCGAAACCGGCAAGCGCGGCGAGCGCGGTGGCGATGCCGGCCAGCAGCAGCACCAGCACGTCGAACGTGCGCCGGCCCGCCGTTCGCGGCAGGCTGCGCGGCCAGATCCAGTAGATCACGCACAGCACCAGCAGCCAGGGGGCCAACAACAGGATGGACAGGTAACGCACGGATATCTCCTTTCAGGGCGCGGCGGCGAGTCGGAACGACGAGAGCACCACGACCATTCAATCCTGCGTCGCGAGCTGGTCCAGCGCGAGCCGCAGGCGCGTCAGCGCCTGCTCGCGCGCGGCTTCGTCCGGATAATCCGGCGTGCTCGCCACGGCCTCGCCATCGATCTCCAGCACCAGATTCGCGCCGCGCACCTGCACCACGGCCGCGGTGGCGCCCAACTGCTTCAGGCGCTTCTGGCTTGCACCCGCCGCCTTGGGGTCGGCGAACGGCACCGACAGCAGCAGCTCCTCTCCCTCGGCCGAGAACAGGCGGAAACGAAAGCGGCCGTCGTCGTCGCGAAAACTGGCCAGCCGTGCGACGCGCTGCACCTTCGCCGGCCGCGCCGGGCCCGCCGCTGCGCCAGCCGTGCGCATCGCACGCAAACCCAGCACCTCGCGCAGGCCGGCCACTTTCGGCGTGGCGATCGCCCGCGCCTTGCGCGCGCCTTCCTGCAGGATCACCTCGATCGCGGCCGGGTCGGCCATCAGCGTGTCGTAGCGCTCGCGCATCGGCGCCACGTCGGCTTCGATGCGCTCGTACAGCACCTGCTTGGCTTCACCCCAGCCGAGCCCCTCCTCCAACGCGCGGCGGAATGCCGCCGTTTCGGTCTCGCTGGCAAAGGCGCGGAAGATGGTGAACAGCGCGCAGCTGTCCGGGTCCTTCGGCTCGCCGGGCAGGCGCGAATCCGTGACGATGCGCATGATCGCCTCGCGCAGCTGCTTCTTGCCGCCAGCGAACAGCGGGATGGTGTTGTCGTAGCTCTTGGACATCTTGCGTCCGTCGAGCCCCGGCAGCGTGGCCACCTGCTCCTCGATCAGCGCCTCGGGCAGCACGAAGAATTCGCGCCCGTGCAGATGGTTGAAACGCTGGCCGAGGTCGCGCGCCATCTCGATGTGCTGGATCTGGTCGCGCCCCACCGGCACCTGGTGCGCATCGAACGCCAGGATGTCGGCCGCCATCAGCACCGGATACATGTACAGGCCGGCGGTGATGCCGGCGTCGGCGTCCTCGCCTGCCGCGGCGTTCTTGTCCACCGCCGCCTTGTATGCGTGCGCGCGGTTGAGCATGCCCTTGGACGCGATGCAGGTCAGGAACCAGGTCAGCTCGGGGATTTCCGGGATGTCCGATTGCCGATAGAACGTCACCCGCGCCGGATCGAGCCCCGCCGCCAGCCAGCTCGCCGCAATCTCCAGCCGCGACCGCTCGATCCGCGCCGCGTCGTCGCTCTTGATCAACGCGTGGTAATCGGCCATGAAGTAGAACGCGTCCACGTCCGCCCGTCGACTGGCCGCGACGGCGGGACGGATCGCCCCGACGTAGTTGCCCAAGTGGGGGGTGCCGGTGGTGGTGATGCCGGTAAGGACTCGAGTCTGCATGCTGCGCTGCGCAAGTAAAGATTTCAGTTTACGTCATCGCCCCGCCAAGGCAATCCGGCCGCGGGCGTCACGCGATGGTTGAGTGCGACCGCGACCAATGAATGCCTCAGCGGATCAGCGTGGATTTGCCGAACAGCGACTCGATCAGATCCACCGCCAGCTTGGCGGTGGCGTTGCGGCGGTCGAAGGCGGGGTTGAGCTCGACCAGGTCGAGCGAGGCCATCCGGCCGCTGTCGGAGATCATTTCCATGCACAGCTGCGCCTCGCGGTAGCCGGGGCCGCCGCGCACGGTGGTGCCGACGCCGGGCGCGATGCTGGGGTCGAGGAAGTCGACGTCGAAGCTCACGTGCAGGTGGGTGTTGTCGTCCATGCCTTCCAGTGCCTGCTCCATCACCCGCTTCATGCCGTCCTCGTCGATCCGGCGCATGTCGAAGATGCCCACGTTGGCTTCGCGCACGAGCTGCTTCTCGCCGTAGTCGACCGAGCGGATGCCGATCTGGCGGATCACGTCGGGGGTGATCGCGGGGGTGGCGCTGCCGATGTGGGTGAGCACCCGGGGGCCGCGGCCGCACAGGCAGGCCACCGGCATGCCATGGATGTTGCCCGACGGCGTCGCCTCGGCGGTGTTGAAATCCGAATGCGCGTCGAGCCACAGCACGCGCAGCTGCTTGCCGGTTTCACGGCAGTGGTCGGCCACCGCGCTGATCGAGCCGATGGCGAGGCAATGGTCGCCGCCGAGCATGATCGGCAGGCGGCCGGACTGCAGCTCCTGGCGAACAGCCGTATAGACGGCCGTATTCCATGCGGCCACTTCGTCGAGATGGCGATAGCCGTCGACCGGCGGCAGCCACGGATTGAGCGGCCCCTGCAGGTTGCCGCGGTCGATTACCTGCAGGCCGCGCTGTTCGAGTTTGGCGGCCAGGTTGGCGACGCGCATGGCTTCCGGCCCCATCGAGGCGCCACGGTGGCCGGCGCCGATGTCGGTGGGAACGCCGATCAGTGAAACGGTTTGTGTGTTCATGAAGTTCTTGCCTGCGGTGGAGTCCGGCGCGCACGCTGACGCGGTGCACCGGCACGGTGGATCACGCGGCGTCCATGGCGCTGTACCGGGACATCGCGCAAACATGGTGCGCGGTCGTGGACGCAAGAATGCATGCGCGGCGATGACCGCCGCGCATGGTGCAAGTCTAACGGATCAGGTCGTGGGGGCCGCGTCACGCGCGATGCATGACCCACCACGCCATGACGGGCGGGTGGCCTGCGACGACAGCGGAACCCGACGCCCGTGGGCTGCCATGGCCACGCTCTGGCCCGCGCGCCGTGTGGTGGCATGACGGAAGGACAATGCCAGCCTCCGCCGGACCGACGAAGGGGCAAGCGGGCGTGTCGAGGTGGGCCACGCAACGCCCGTCTTGCGCCTTGACGCGGTGGACGTCAAGGACGGATCTGCTGCGGACAACAGCTTGCCTTCGCCGGAACGACGAGCCCGAAACCGGGTCGGGACGCCGTCAAGTCAGAGGTGCGTCGTCGCGCATGCGTTCGAGTTCATCCTCGCGGCGCGATCGCGCGCCGGCCCGCCACGTCACCAGATCGCCCGCCGCACGCGCTGTCGCGCCCGCGGTAGCTGGTTTGGCCGGTTTCCCCCACAGCATCCCTGCAAACAGCTGCAAGCCGCGCCAAAGGGCGGGCTGCACATACGGTGTTTGCATGTCGATCACTCCCGGCTACCCCTGCGTAGCCGTTGAAGCGATCGTAACAAATTTCGCGACGCACGCACGCCGCGCCGCAACGTACCGCCAAGCTTTGGGCTCAGGACACGGCGGTCATCGGGGAGCGGCGTACCTCGGCGTACTGCACCAGCGGGATGCTGAAATCGTTGCAGATCATCTCCACGCGGGCGGCGGTACCGGAGCTGGCGTGCTCCTCGCGGGCCAGGCCGCGGCCCAGGCGGATGGCATGGGCAAAGCGCAGGCGGTCGAACAGGACGTCCGGGCCGCTGCAGATGCGCCACAGGCCGTGGCGGCTTTCCTTGATGGTCAGGACCACGCTCATGGGCGCCCCCTCGGCCGAAGAATAGAGACCGATGCGCGCAGGGGCGCACCGGAGCTTGCCAAGGATGCGTCGAGGCCTGGCGCCGGGTCTGTCAGCGCAGGCCTACAGTTGCTGTGGGGAGTCGGCGCGCCGCGGACGGATGGCGCGGCGGCGGCCATGCAGGCGGATGGTGCCGGCACCAGGAATCGAACCCGGGACCTGCTGATTACAAATCAGCTGCTCTACCAACTGAGCTATGCCGGCGCAGGCGGGGATTCTAGCAGCGGGGCGCTGCGCTCGCTCAGAAGCAGCGGATGTCGTGCGTGCCGAGGTCGCTGGCGCCGAGGTACTGGCGCCAGTCGAAGGGTTGGGCGGTGGCGATGGCGAGGTCGAGCCAGTACTCCGGGACGCTTTCGCTGCGCTCGCTCATGCGCGCGGGAAAGCCGGCGGCGGCCACCTGGTCCAGGCGCTTGCGCGCATTGGCCGGGTCGCGGAACAGGCCGAGCGACACCGTGTTGGCCTGGTCGCCGGAGCCGACCACGAAATAGTCGTTGATGTTTTTCGCGGCAAGCTGGCGGGCCGTCTGCAGCGCCTGCGCACGGCTGGCGACGGCGGGCAGGTAGACCCACCACGCGCTGGGCTGGGTGGTCTGTTGCTGGCGCGAACGCATGCGCGCGACGTGCCCGTCCAGCGCCTGGCGCGCGCTGCGCAGGTCCTGCGGCGTGTCAAACGGCCCCAGCGCCATGCAACGAAAGCCTTGCGAGGCATCGACGGCCGCGGCCGGCGTTTCGGGCACCGCGATCGTGCCTTCCGCCGCGGGCAGTTCCGACAACAGTTGCAGTGGCGCCACGCCCGGGTCGGTGGCGTCGCCGACGTGCCGGTAGGGCTGGCCCAGCAGCAGCCACGCTCCGACCGCGATATTCAGCGCGCTCAACAGGACAAACAGCAGACGCAGGAACATCGAACCCCCATCAAGACCGCCAACCACTCATTCTAGTGGCTGGCCGGCGTCGGCATGTGCGCATCCGCCCACAATGCCAGGCCACGCAACACGCTGTCCTGGCCGACTTGCACGGGCAGCGACAGCAACGGCGCCAGTCGCGGCGCATCGCCGCCGTCGAGGATCAGCGCCGGTTCGCCGCCCAGGCGCGGACGCATCTGCGCATGGAAGCGCTCGATCAGTGCGGCGGCGGCCTGCCAGCAGCCGGAGGTCACCGCATCGGCGGTGTTGTCGGCCAGCTGCAGGATGTCGCCGGGTCGCTGCGGGCGCACCAGCGCAGTCGCATCGAGCAGCGAGCGCTGCATCAGCTGCACGCCCGGCGCGATCAACCCGCCCAGGTGCCGGCCATTGGCGGCCAGCGCATCGAGCACCAGCGCGGTGCCGGCGCTGGCGAGCACGCACGGCTCGCGATGGGCGGCATGCGCGGCAACCATGGCGAGGAAGCGATCCACGCCCAGCCGCTGTGGCTCGGCATAGGCATTGCGTACGCCACAGGCGCTGGCCGGGGTGCGCAGCCATTCGGGCGCGCTGTCGAATGCCTGCCGCAGCACGGCGGCAACGCGCTGCTCGCGCGCGTCGTCGACCACCGACGCGCCGACCACCTGGGTCGATCGCGGAAAACCCGCCCACGCCGCATCCGGCAGCGTGGCCAGATCCTCGCGCCACTCCAGCACGCCCTGCGCCAGCCATGCGGGCGACGGTCCCTGCAGCGCCCATTTCAGGCGCGAATTGCCCAGATCCAGCAGCAGTCTCATGCGCGGCGCACCGTGACGTCGGCGCTGTCGATGCGCCGCTCGCTGCCGTCAGGCAGTTGCACCCGCAAGGCGCCGCGCGCGTCGATGCCTGCGCCGAGTGCGTCGAACGTGCCGAGCGCTCCGCTGAGTTGCAGCGGCCGGCCGCGCAGCAGGTCGTGGCGCGCATAGTCGGCGGCGAAGGCGTGGAAGCCTTCGCGCTCGAACTCGGCCAAGCCTTGCGCCAACGCAGCGATCAGCGCCGCGGCCACGCGGTTGCGATCCGGCGGCGCGCCCGCGCACAGGCTGGCCAGGTCGGTGGCCGGCTGGCCGGCCTGGCCTTGCAGGGCCGGGGTCAGGCGCAGGTTGAGTCCGATGCCGATGATCGCCGAACACGGCCCCTGGAATTCGCCGCTGAGCTCGACCAGGATGCCCGCCAGCTTGCCGCTGCCGTCGCTGGCCAAGACATCGTTCGGCCATTTCAGCCCCGCACCGGCAACGCCCAGTTCATCCAGCGCGCGCAGCACGATCACGCCGATCGCCAGCGACAGGCCGCCCAGCGCCGCGAAGCCCGCACCGAATCGTTTCAGGCAGGAGAGATAGATGTTCAACCCCGGCGGCGACAGCCAGTCGCGACCGCGCCGGCCGCGCCCGGCACTCTGCGATTCGGCCAGCACCACGCAAAGGTCGGCTGCATCGGCAAGCCGCCGCTGCAGTTCGCTGGAGGTCGAGTCGAGCTCGTCGTGCACTTCCAGCGTACCCAGCGTGCGTGCGACATCGGCCGGCAAGGCGGCGCGGATGCGCTGCGCGTCGAGCATCTGCAGTGGCCACGGCAGGCAATAGCCGGCCCGGCCGCGGGTCTGCACCGGCACGCCCCGCGCACGCAGTGCCTCGACCTGCTTCCAGATCGCCGCCCGGGTCACCCCGCTGCGCTCGGCCAGCGCCGCGCCGGAAAGCGGTGCGCCGGGAGCCAGCAAGGCCAGCAATTGCAGCGGCTGCATCAGCGAACCCGGCGCGCGGCAGCGCGCGCCGTGGGGGCAGCGCGAGGCAGGGGAACGGTGGAGAAAAGAACCATCGAATCATTCTAGCCTGCCGCACGCTGCACTGCGGCACGCGCGCCCGCCGCTTGCACTGGCAGCAGCGCCCGGTTTCTGCGACGATCGGATTCTTCGCTTGCGGCCTGGGGAGTTTCACTGCCATGCGCGCCACCCACCGGATCATCGCTTGCATCCTGTGCCTCGCCTTCGCCGGCGCGACAGCAGCGGCCAGCCTCGATAGCCGGGGCGTGGACAGCGGCAGCCCAACCGCAAGCAACGCGTCATCGCACGATAGCGAAGACGGCATCGCCGGCGACGTGCTGGGCATGAACCGCGAGAACAGCAGCCCCGGCAGCAGCAGCACCAGCGGCGCCGTGCGCAGCAGCAACGACCGTTCCGGCGCGGCTTCGCCGGCACCGGCCCCTGCGCCCCGGCCACATCTGGGTTGGCAATCGCTGCTGCCTGGGTCGATCCAGTAAGCGTTCGGCGGCATGCCGCGCCGTTGGTGGACATCCCTGCGGGCACACTTTGAACCTGCACCGATCGCCGACCCGCTGTGGCGGCGCGCCCTGGCGGCCTGTCCGCTGGCGCGTCGGCTGGACCCCGCGCGACAACTGCAACTGCGCCAGCTCGCCGGCATCTTCCTGGCGCGCAAGCGTTTTCACGCGCTGGCCGGCGCGGTACTGGACGACTACTGGCGATTGCTGATTGCCATGCAGGCCTGCCTGCCGGCGCTGCAGCAGGGTGCGACCAGCCTGCGCGGCTGGCGCGACGTGCTGATCTACCCGGGCGAGTTCAAGGTGCGCCGCAGCCACCATGACGACCACACCGGCGTGGTCACCGAGAGCGACGAGGTGCTGATCGGCGAGGCCTGGGAGCATGGCCCGCTGGTGCTGTCCCTGGCCGACGTGCAACTGGACCTGGAGCAGCCGTGGGACGGCTACAACGTGGTTGTGCACGAGATGGCCCACAAGCTGGACATGCTCGACGGCCCGCCCGACGGCGTGCCGCCATTGCGCGAGATTCCGCGGCGGCGCTGGATCGGGGAGTTCCAGCGCGCCTACGACCGCCTGCTGGCCGCCGGCCCCGGCCACGCGCCGATCGACCACTACGCGACCGAAAGCGCCGGCGAGTATTTCGCCGTGGTCAGCGAGCTGCACTACTCGCAGCCAGCCGTATTGCGCGAAACCGAGCCGGCGGTGGCCGAACTGCTGCACGCGTTCTACGGCCCCTCGCCCGCCGACGGCGAGGAACTCGCTGGCGGGTGCCGTCGCTGAGGGAAGTGGCATGCATGGCTGCACAGCTGTCCGGATGACAGCCGCACCGCGCTGCTGCAATCCACGCGAGCGAGTGTTCCTACCGCCCCATCGCCTGCGCCGGCTGCATCGGCATCTGCGCCTGTTGCACCTGCGCCTGTTGCCTCTGCAGCATGGTCAGCTGGTCGAGCTGCCGGAACATCGCCTCCGGTGGCTGTTGCATGGCCGCGGCGTGGGTGGTCGTGGTGCAGGGCAGGAACGATGAGGAGTCGCGGGTCAGCACGCCGCTGTCCGGCCCGATGCGGCCGGTCTGCGGACCGGGCAACAGCTGCACCTGGTCCGGCTGGCGAGCGTGTACCGGCCGATCGAGCATGACGGCCGCGGTGGCGCGATCGAGCTGATCGGCGCTGCGCGCGATGCCGTACTGGGCATAGGCCGCACCGACGTGTTCGCGCATGTTGACGAATGCGGCATGGCGCGGGTGGTCCGGGCGGCGCAGGTCGCAAGGTTCGAGCGACGACGGATCGCGCGACGGCGTCTCGGCCACTCGCACTGGGGACTGGTACAGATGCGGCAGTTCGCGCCGCGACCAGTCGCGGCTGGCGTCGTCGACTGACCGGGCCACCGCGTCGAACACGCTGACCGGGGTGCGGCGCTCGACGGTAAGGTAGGTGTTCCCGGGCGCGCGCTCGTTGGTGACCAGATGCATCGCCATGGCCTTGCCTTCGCCGTGCAGCTCGACCCGCGCCGCCGGACCCAGGCGGTCGGCGCTGTGCCGGTCCAGCAGCGCGGCTGCCGCCCGCTCGCTGTGCTCGCCGTGCGCCATCCGCACTCGCTCTTCCATCGCGTGCACGTGCTGCAGCAGGGTGCCGTAGCTCGCGTGCAGAGGGTGGCCGGGATGGCGGAAGTCGTGCAGGTGCGGCGGGATGGGTGGAACGGCGGCGTGCGCCGGCGTTTGTTGCGTGGCGTGGGTTGCCGCGTGCATGGCGAAGGTCGTGGAGATCAGCTGCGCGGTGGCATCGAGCTCCGCGCGCAGGTTGCCCTCGGCCGCGTTCCGACCCCACAGCCGGCCCGGCGTGCTCCAGTGGCCCCGCGCGTCGCGGGTGTAAGCATGGCCGTCGGAGGCGTCCAAGATGTTCGTGGGCGCATGCAGTGCGTCGGTTACCGCATCGGGCAGGGGGCCGAGCTGTTGCCAGCCGCGTTGCGCGTAGATCGCCTGATAGCGCGCGGCGATGCCGCGGCGGGAGTGCGCCAGATTGTCGGCGAGGGTGGCATGCGCGGCGGCATCCAGGGCGGCGGTGCGTGACGGCGTGGCGGTTTCCACGTGCGTGCTCTTGAGGCCGTGCTCCAGTACGGCGTCGGTGACCGTGCGCGACCACGCTCCCGAGGCGGCATCGCGCTGCCATGGCGCGGGAAGCCGGCTGGATGTGTCTTGCGCACTGGCCGGCTGGGTGTACGGATCGCGCGGTGGGGCCGGGTGTGCCAGGGCCAGTTCCACCGCGGTGTTGTTGGCTTGAAACGTGAGTTGCGCAGCCAGCGCGGGATCGGCCCGGACACTGCGCCAGCCCGGCGTGGGCATGACGCCGTAGCCGACCACCGGATGGTTGGGCGCATAACCGATCTCGCCGGTGGGCACCTCGCGCGTCCAGCCGTGTTCCGGATGCTGCGGGTCGTGGTGCCAGCTGCGGCCTTGTGCATCGGTCTGGTTGTGGATTTTGTGCTGGTCGTGCCAGTCGACCAGCTTGTCGCCGGCAACCGCCCCGCCGATGCCTCCCACGCCAGCGACGATCAGATCCAGCGGGCCGGACTCGATCCCCGCCGCGCCCAGGACTTGCGCCCCCAGCAGTGCGCCGCCGAGCATGCCCAGGTTGCGCGAGCCGAAATGCTCGACCGCCGAGGCGGCGCCCGTCGGGTTGTCCTGCTGCAGCAGGGTGGCCGTGTGGCGCGCGGTGGTCGTGGCGTCCCAGGCGACGGCGGCGGCGCTGGCGAAGCCCAATCCCTTGACGACGTTCGGGTGGACCCGGGTGGTGTAGTCCACATGGGTGATCCGGGAGAGGTTGCCCTGGACGCCCTCGACCACCCTGGAGGCATCGCGCTCGATCAACAGGCGTCGGGCCGTGTCCGGTGCAACCTTCGGGTTGTCGGTGATCGCTTCGGGCAACGTCTCGTGCCACAGCCGCTGATCCTGCCAACTGCGTTTGAGGCTGCGGGTGATCGCCGGATCGTGCAGACGCGCTTCGCGCGCCTCGATCAACGCCTGTCCCGGCGAGCGGGCATCGGTGCGGCTGTCGTAAAGCTCGCGGCCTTCGCGATCGAAGAGGCGGATGGGCGTGGTCGTTTCCGCGTGGATCGTGTCCAGGCTCGTCGGCACCTTGTCGTAGATCGCGTCGCGCGCACCTTCGGGGACGTGGCGGCCGTAACCGTCGATATTGAGCTGGTCCAGAAACCGTTTGTCGACGCCCAGTTCGCTCTCCAGCTTGGGCGATGCCACCACCCGCACCTCGACGTCGTAGCCTTGGGCCTGCAGGTCGCGGATCAGCTCGGCCGACCATGACCCGTTGCTCAGCGTAGTATCGAAGATGAAGTGCTTGCGCCCGGCCACTGCCGCCTCGCGCAACTCGTCGGCCCACTGGCCGGCGTCGGCTTGCGTGTGACTTGACCAGGTGTAGGGATGGGCGGAGCGGAACTCCCGGACGCGGGGGTGGTAGTCGCGCAGTTCGTCGGGATCGATGGGGACTATGTCGCCATGAAACTCGTGAATCGCGGCTTGGGTCAGTCCACCTTTTCCTGCGCCTGGTTGCCCTCCCAAGATAATCGCCTTCGGTCGCGCATGAGGCAGCGCTTCGTCCAGTTCACTTCGAGGGACGACCGTTTCGGAAAACACGCGTGCATGAGTCAGAGGGGCGAGGATGTCGGCAGAGGAGCTCATTTTTCGAACGCTTCCTTGTTCGCCTGGAAGTACTCCCACAGCGCGTCATCGGCTATCCATCGACCTTTTGATCGGGCACGCCCCATAAGCAGATTCTTGGCTTCTGCCCTCGCGATCGCCTCCGCATCGCCACTGGCTTCAGCGGCGTGCAGTTCGGTGCCGGCTTCGTCGATGAAGGTTCCCAGTCTGCTTTCGAGCACCCAAATCGCACGATCAAACGGCCCAACGCCCGCTGAGGACGTTTCGACTACATAGTTCAGCACCTCCTGCAGTCGATCGATGTGCCCCGGATAGTCCTTGAGCATTTCCCGCAGACGCTGCGGAACCGGGGGCGGGGGCAGTTTCGGCATCGTGATGTCCTTGTCGGTCGTGTCGATCGGAAGCGCCACGCATCGCCGGCATCCTGCGCCAGGCCTTGGGCGGTTCGTCGAGCCTACCGCGAATTCCGGGACGGGTCTGTCAGATTCTCCAGCTTTCCGGCAGCCCGGCGCGGCGGCTCAGCTCGCCGCCAGCCGCACGCTGAAGCGTGCGCCGCCGAGTTCCGGCGAGCGGTCGACCACCAGTTCGCCCTGGTAGGCGTGCACGATGTCCTGCACGATCGACAGGCCGATGCCGTGGCCCTGCACGCGCTCGTCGCCGCGCACGCCGCGCTGCAGGACTTTCTCGATCTTGTCCTCGGCGATGCCGGGGCCGTCATCTTCCACGCTGATGTAGAGGCCCGGCCGCTTGCGCCCGTGCTCCGGTTGCGCCTTGACCTCCAGCAACACGCGGTGGGAGGCCCACTTGAAGGCATTCTCCAGCAGGTTGCCGAGCAGTTCGAGCAGGTCGCCCTGCTCGCCGTAGAACGCCGCGCCCTCGCCGATGTCGAACTCGCACAACACGTTCTTGGCCGCGTAGACCTTCTCCAGACCCTGCACCAGATCCTCGGCCGCGCCCGCGATCGGCACCGCGCTGGCGAAAGTCTGCCGGCCAGAGGTGGCCGCGCGGGCCAGTTGATAGGCGACCAGTTCGTCCATCCGGCGCACCTGATCGAGCACCGCCGTGCTGCGTCCGGCCAGCACCTCGCCGGTGGTGGATTCCAGTTGCGAGCGGATTACCGCCAGCGGCGTCTTCAGGCTGTGCGCGAGATCCGCCAGCGTGTGCCGGTAGCGCGTGCGCTGCTCGCGCTCGTTGGTGATGAAGGCGTTGATGCGCTCGGTCAGGCCGGTCAGTTCCAGCGGGTACTGGCTGTCCAGCTGCTCGCTGTCGCCGCGCTCGACCCGGCTCATGTCGCTGGCCACCTTGCGCAGCGGGGTGAGGCTCCAGCGCAGCAGCAATAGCTGGAGCACCATCAGCATCACGCCCAGGATCGACAGCCAGATCACCAGCGCGCGCCGGTAGGCCATGTTGCCGCCCTCGAGCTGATCCTCGGTCTGCGCCACCATCACGGTGAAGCGCACCGACTTGCCCGCCTCGGTGTCCCAGGCCACGCCGTAGCTGTAGTAGTAGAGGCGACCCATGCGCGTGTCGATCGGGCCGACGAAGCGGCTGGCGCCCGGCTCCAGCGGCACCAGGAAACTGAAGTCACGGCCGATCGCGGAGGGTGACTCCCAGCGGAAGTCCTTGTCGCCCACCGCCACCGCGTAGAGGCCGGAACCCGGGCGCGAGAAATTCGGATCCGGCGAGGTGTCCGGCGACAGGATGCGGCCGTAGCGGTTGACGTCGAAGTTGGTGATGTAGGCGATCGCGAAGTTCTGCAGGCGGTCGTGCAGCGCGCTCAGCGCACGCTCCTTGTTCGCCTGCGACAGGGTCAGGCCGACCAGGCCGAGGAAGCCGGCCAGCACGAATCCGGTGGCGATCGCCGCGCGCGCCGCCAGCGACAGCGGGCGGCGCGCGGGCGATGGCTCATTCGTCGTCGCCGTCGGTGCGCGGGATGGCAAAGCGGTATCCGCGTCCACGTACCGTCTCGATGGGTTTCAGGGTGCCTTCCGGATCGAGCTTGCGGCGCAGGCGGCCGATGAAGACTTCCAGCACGTTGGAGTCGCGGTCGAAATCCTGCTGGTAGATATGCTCGGTGAGGTCGGCCTTGGAGACCAGTTCGCCCGCGTGCAGCATCAGGTATTCGAGCACCTTGTACTCGTAGCTGGTGAGGTCGACCAGCTTGCCCTCCACCGTCACCGTCTGCGCGGTGGTGTCGAGCTTGATCACCCCGCAGGCCAGGATCGGCTTGGACCAGCCGCTGGCCCGGCGCACCAGCGCGTTGATGCGCGCCAGCAGCTCCTCGACGTGGAACGGCTTGACCAGGTAGTCGTCGGCGCCGTACTTCAGTCCCTCGACCTTGTCCTGCCAGCTGCCGCGCGCGGTGAGGATCAGGATCGGATAGCGCTGACCCGCCTCGCGCAGCGCCTTGACCAGGTCCATGCCGGACATCTTGGGCAGGCCCAGGTCGATGATGGCCAGGTCGAATGGCACCTCGCGGCCGAGATAGATGCCCTCCTCGCCGTCCTGCGCCGCATCGACGGCAAAGCCGTCGCGTTTCAGCCGGGCCGCCAGCGTCTCGCGCAACGGCGCCTCGTCTTCCACCAACAGGATGCGCATATCAATGTTTCTCCTTGCTGCCCGCATTCCGCCCGGGCGGGTTCTTGGTCGACTGGGCCGACCCCGGATTCTTGCTCGCTTCGGAGGAAATCGCCATCACCTTCACGTGGCCGTTCGGGGTGAGCACCTTGATGCGGTACTCCATCCGGCGGCCGACACCGCGCGATTCCGCCGACAACACCTTGCCACCGGTTTCCTGCTGCACCTGGAGCACCGCCTGATCCAGCGTCACCGCCGGCTTGCCCGTCTGCGCCGCCGCCACGCCCCCGAACGGGATCAGGGCGGCCAGCAGCATGCTCTTGTACCTGATCATGCGTGAATATCCTGTCCGGCGTTGAGCGAACGCCCAGCCTAAGAGGTCAGGCCTGAATACTGGCCGGACGGGGCGCGCCTGTCACGCTGCCGCCGCGCACGGCGCCATGGCCTGCTGGAGCAATGCCCAGCCTGCCCCGGGCAGATGCGCGCCCTCGCTGAGCGCGCGGCGGAATGCGCGCGCGCCAGGCTCGCCCTGGTAAAGGCCCAGCAGGTGGCGGCTGATGTGCTTGAACGCGGTGCCGCGCGCCAGCTCGGCCTCGATGTAGGGCCGCAGGCGCTGCAGCACGCTTTCCCGGGTAGGCAGCGGCTCGCCGTGCAGCGCGTGCTCGATCTGCGCCAGCAGGTACGGATCGTGGTATGCCGCACGGCCCAGCATCACCCCATCCAGCCGGGCCAGGTGGGTACGCACCTGCTCGACCGTGGTGATGCCCCCGTTGACCACCACCACGAGCTCGGGAAACTCGCGCTTGAGCCGGTACACGCGCTCGTAGTCCAGCGGCGGGATCTCGCGGTTCTCCTTCGGCGACAGGCCCTTGAGCCAGGCCTTGCGCGCGTGCACCACCAGCACGCGCACGCCCGCCTCCAGCATGGTCTCGGTGAAGTGCTGCAGGCCTGCGTAGTCATCCTGGTCGTCCACGCCGATGCGGCACTTCACCGTCACCGGCACCTCGACCGCATCGCGCATCGCCTTCACGCACTCGCCGACCAGGGCCGGTTCGCGCATCAGGCAGGCGCCGAAGCGGCCCGACTGCACCCGGTCGGAGGGGCAACCGACGTTGAGGTTGATCTCGTCGTAGCCGGCCTCGGCGCCGAAGCGCGCCGCCTGTGCCAGTTCCTGCGGCTCGCTGCCGCCCAGCTGCAACGCCAGCGGATGTTCCTGCTGGCTGTGTTCGAGCAGGCGCAGCTGCTTGCCGCGCACCAGCGCGGCGCTGGTCACCATCTCGGTGTACAGCCGCGCACGCGGCGACAGCAGCCGGTGGAAGTAGCGGCAGTGGCGGTCGGTCCAGTCCATCATGGGCGCGACGCTGAAGTGCCACGGCGAGGCGGCGGCGGAATCGTTCATGCGCGTAGTGTACGTGCTGCCGCCGCCCGCACTGGCGGCAGCCGGGCCGCATGGCGGCGGCTACGCCTTTCCGCGCGTCATCGACACCACCAGGCGCAATCGCCCCTGGAAGCCTTTCTGCGACGACAGCGGAATGAGGTAACCCCCGTCGTCCTGCGGCTCGACCAGGGTGCCCAGGCTCTCGCTGGACTGCTCGTCGACGAGCAGGTAGCGCAGGTTCCAGCCTTCGTCGGTCTGCGTGGCACGCACCACCAGCGTGTCGCGGAACAGGTATTCGCCTTCGACGTGCTTGTCCAGCCACAGTTTGTTGTCGATGGTGTAGCCGGTGGTCGATACGGTCAGCTCCACGCTGAACACGACGGTCTTGCCGGAGGTGATCTTGCTGGTGTCGAGGAAGGCCGAGAACAGCACCGGCGAGCGCGGTGCGTCCAGCCCGGCGTTGGCCGGGCGCAGCAGTTCGTCGAAGCTGCGCAGCACCGCGCTGAAAGTGTCGCGGCGGCGCTCGGTCAGGCGGTAGCTGTTGGTGCCGCGCGGCGCCACGGTGGCCTCGAAATAGTACGAGGCGCGCACCTGCTTGCCGTCGTCCTTGGCTTTCTGCACCGAGGCCGGCAGCGGCAGCGCGTCGGCCTCCAGCGTGCCGTCCACGCGCATGTCGCCGAACAGGAAGCGCACCAGGTTCTGGTAGCCCTCCTCGGAATTGACCACGCCGTACACGCCGCTGTGGCTGCGGTAGGCGAACGCGCGCGGCGCGCCGCTCACGGTGGCGTTCTCGATCTTCACCAGGCCGTCGCTCATCTCGCCGGCCAGCTTGCGCGACACGCCGAGCGCGGCTTCGTAGTCGCGGTGATTGGTGCCGACAAAGCAGAAAAACTGCTGCGGATCGAACTTGCCGTCCAGCGTGTCCACGCGCTCCGGCGTGCCCTTCAGGCCGAGGTAGCCGGCCATGGTCTTGCGGTTGAAGTTGTTCATGTCCCACAGGCCGAGCACCGCCGGCACGTTGAAGCCGGCCATCTCGATGCCGTTGTGCGGCGTGGCGTAGGTGAACACCTTGTCGACCATGGCACGGTCGGCGCCGGTGCTGATCTTGTCGTTCTGCAGGAAGCTGCGGCATACCAGTCCACCCATCGAATGGGCGACCAGGTACACGCGGAATGCCTTCTTCCGCGCCGCGTCGGCGCCGCAAACCTGGTCGCGCAACTTGCGGATCAGGTCGCGCAGGCCGGTGGCGGCCTCGACGATCGACAGCACCTTGCCGTCGCCAAGGTCGGTATCGGCCGTTTCGTAGTAACGGTAGATCACCACGCTGCGCGCCGGCAGCTCGCCGTCGATCTCGCTGCCATCGGTGTAGGTGTCGCGGTAGCCGTAGTCCTTCATCAGCCGCACCAGCGGCGATTCGAACACGTGGCGCCGCACGGTGCCGTCCCAGGCCTGGCGCACCTTGGTGGAGCCGAGATTGAAGCCCATGTACGGCGTGGCGACGGTGTCGGCGATCTCGTTCGCCGTCATCGCGTAGCCGCGGACGTAGATGATCGGGAAGTAGGGGGCGGTCAGCGGATCCATGGGGCCGTTTCCTCTTTGATGTTCTCGGGCGGAAAAGACATCGGCACGACGATGCTCAGGCCGGGCCGGCGGGTTTCACCGGCTTGCGGGCTCGCTTGCGCCTGGCACCACCCGCCACCGTGGACTTGGCCGCGCCGGCCGTGGGCGCGGCGAACAACGTGTGCGTAGTCGTGCCGGGCGTGGCCTTGGTCGAGGCACGCAGCATCTCGCACAGGCTGTCGAAGCGGCAGCAGCATTCGTCGTAGCCGCCGTTGTCGCCGCTGACGCCGAGCACCGCGTGGTGATGCAATCCGCGCGGCGGCAGCGCGGCGGGCGCCGTACCCGTCATCGGCCAGTCGAGCTGGCCGTTGCCGGCCACCCGCGCGGGAATCAGCCAGTAGTCGCCGGTGGCATACAACCCGCCCTGTTCGAAGCTGACCTGGATGCCGTCCTCCAGCGCGATCGGCGCGCCCTCGGCCACGGCCAGCACGCCTTGCGCACTCACCGCATCGTGCTGGTCCCAGCGGCGCAGCAGCGGATGCCGGCGCGGGTCGTCGTCCAGCGGCCACGGCGTGGTGTTCTTCGGCACATTCAGGGTGACGCTGCAGCTTGCCAGGTCGATCGCGATCACCTGCAGCAGCGGATACGCGCGTTGCCCCAGCGTGTAGCGGTCGTCGACCAGCTCCACCCAGTCGTTCGCCGCCAGCCCGAGCCGGGCATCGCGACCGAGCCGGGCCAGCGTCACCGTGAGCGGCGCACTGCCGTCATCGGCCGCCGCGCCGAGGTCGCTGCGCATGACCGGAAACACCACCGAGCCGTTCTCGCGCGACCACTTGAAGCTGGCCGTGCCGGCCGGCCCACCCTGGTGGATCTCGACCCGGTACAGCTGGTTCTCGCAGCCGCGGTAGCGCGCGTCGGCGGCGATCACGCAGGGATCGTCATCGGACTCCTGCGGAGCCAGCTCCGCGCGCAATCGCGGCAACGCGTACGCCGCACGCGCGCCGAGCAGCTGGCGCAGCAACGCGCAGGGCGAGGCGTTGGTCTGGTTGCCGCCGTCGAGACCCTTGCGCAACTGCGCCACCTCGGCGAGCTGCTGCTTGATCGCGGCGGCGTCGGCAGAACTGCCGGCGGCCTGCTGGCGCGTCTTCAGTGCCGCGGTGACGTCGTCGAGCTGCTGCTGCGCCCACGGCTGGTCGAGCAGGCGCAGCTGCCATACCACCTGCGCGCGCGACGCGGTGTCGACGCCGTCCAGCGCCACGTCGGCGATGCGCGGCGCTTCCACCGCGCACAGGTGCCGCTCCCACACGTCCAGCCACAGCGCAAAACCCGCCGGCGGATTCTCGAAACCGCTCTTCCCGTCGGCCACACCATAGTCGGGGGTCGGCGCGTTCGGTTGCTGCGCCAGCGTGCACGCGGCCTCGTTCACGCACAGGATGCCGTCGACGTAGAAATGCCCCGGCGCCAGCTGCCAGTCGGTCAGCGGCAACGGCTTGCTGCTGCCATCGGCCTTGGTGGTGCTGTCGGTGATGGCGAAGCCGCCACCCGCCGCCCAGCACGGGCCGACCAGGTCGCGCACCAGGCTGCGCAGCAGGTGCAGCTGGATGTGCGCCTGTTCGTTCCAGTCCGCCTCCAGCAGCACGCGTCCCTGCTGCTGGAACACCTGGCTGTAATGCAGGGTCGGGTCGAAGCTGACGCGTGCGAAGTCGCCTTTCATGTCGATCTCCTAACTCGCGAAAAGAATGCCGGCGTCCGTGCCCGCCGGAACGTATTCGGCCAGCCGCGCCGCGAGGTTCGCCTCGCGCTGCGGCTCGTACAGGTCGTGCCAGACGCCCATCGCCGAACGGTCGGACGCGCCGCGGCGGATCTCCGCGCAGCAGCCGTCGGCCAGGCGCAGGTAGTGCGGCGTGCCGTAGCGCCAGCTGCGGAACTGCGGCACCAGGCGCAGCCGTTCGTGCACGCGCTGCTCCGGCGCCACCGCGGCCAGCGCCAGATCGGGCTGGCAATGGAAGCGACGCGGCGTGCGCGAACCGTCCGCCACGTGGCAGAAGCGCACGCAGCCCTGCTGCCGGCGCAGCACGCGCAGCGGACCGGCGAAGATCGAGTCCTCGGCCAATGCGATGCCATGCGCCTGCACTTCGCCGATCACCGTGCAGCGGCGGAAGCTGGCCTCGACGTACGCCACCGCCTCGTCCGGCGCACCCAGCGCCACGCGCTCCATGCCGGTGGCGTCGAGGATGCTGTCGCACAGTTCCAGCGGCGGCGGCTCGCCGCGGCGCTCGGGGCTGATCACCATGATCGCGCCGAGGATGCTGTGCTCGACACGCAGCGCCGCGCGCGTGCCGTCGAGCGTGACGCTGGGTTCGCCCGGGCGCTTGGGGTCGCAGTCGCAGTGCAGCGCCCAGCCCGGCACCAGCGTGCAGTGGCGGATCAGCAGCTCGCACAGGTCGCCGCCAGCAGCGGATTCCTCGTCCGGCCCGTGCACCTCGATGCCGCGGCCCACGATCAGCAAGCCGTCCAGCAGCACTCGGCTGCCGGCGCGACCGCTGACGCTGAGCGCGTCCGGCTGGCTGGCACGCACGTCGAGCAGGCGCAGCACCGGCCGCGTGCGTTCGGCCGCACGCAGCTGGATCGCCTCGCCGGCGTCGAGCTGCAGTTCGACGCTGCCTTCGTACACGCCGCTCTCCGCCAGCTCGATCACCAGCGCGCGCAACACCGGCGTGGCCGCCTTGGCTGCGGCCCACGCCGCCAAGGCGTCGGCGATGCTGCCGAAGTGGCCGGCCGGCCAGCCGACGTTCGCCGCGCGATCCCGCCGCGCGGCGTGCACCACGTAGCGCGTGGCGCCTTCCAGCTCCGGCGTGACCCGCGCGTATTCGCCGCCGCCGAGATCGCCAGCGAAGCCGTACTGGTAGCTCACCCATACGCCGCGCTTCGGCCGCTGGTTGGCAGGAAACAGCAGGCGGCCGCACTCGGGGTCGACCGCCACGCGCCCGCGCTTCACCTGCCCGCGCCAGCCGGACAGGTCGGCCGGTACCAGCAGCTCACGCGGCACCGGCACACCCTGGCCTTTCGCCGGCCAGTCCGGCGCCCACACTTCCACGCTGCGTCCCTCGCCGTAGAGTTCGGCCGACACGCTGGCGTAATCGGCCAGCGGGCCGCGTTCGGCGAACTGCCAGCGGCGCAGCGGCAATGGCAGGTTGCGCTCGTCGGCGATGTGCGTGGGTTCGGTTTCCGCGACCGGACGCTGGAACAGCGGCGTGTCGTTGCCCAGCACGCTGAAGCTGAAACACTGCGGGCCGCGCTCCTCGATGCAGTACGCCGGCGTGCACGTCACCGGATAGCTGCGCAGGCGACAGGCGAACACGCCCACCGCAGGGACGTTGTGGCGGCCGCGCCGCTGCGCGCTGCCCAGGCGCCGCACGTCCACGCTGTGCGCAAACGGATCGAACGCGCCGTCGACCCAGCCGATGCGTTGCAGCCGGCCCGGATCGCGCAGGTCGGCGGTGCCGCCGCGGTGTGGATGCTGGTGGTCGAGATGCTGCATCCAGCCGAGCCGGCGATAGAACTCCACCGCACGCGCCGGCCAGCCGGCGGCATCGCGCGACAGGTCTTCCAGCAGCGACAGCGTGCCCTTGCGCCGCCGCGCGTCGATCGTGTTGGCCACGTCGGCGCGCGGCGCCAGCACGCGGCCGAGGCGGGCGTCGCGGCACCCGTCCTCACCCAGCGTGGCCGCTTCCGGCAGCAACGTATAACCGAGCAGGTCGCCGATGTACGGCACCACCCAGTCGTCGCAGGTCTCGATGAAGGCGTTGTCGTACAGCCGCGCGATGTCCTGCTCCAGCACGTCGGCCTGGCGCGTCAGCACGCGCAGGAAGTCGCGCAGCGGCCAGCCCTGCTCCGCGTCGCGCATGCGGTAGACCACCGGCAGCAGGTCGTACAGGCGATCGGGACGCGCGCTCATGGCGTGGCCTCCTGCAGCAGCAAGGTGTCGGGAACGTTCGGCGGCAGATAGGCGAGCTGCGCCGGACGCAACATGCCGTGCTCGTCGTAGCGGGCCGGCCGCACCGGCACGCGCGGCGGCACCGTGCTGGCTGTCGAGGCGGCATGTGACGCCAGCGCGGTCGTGTCGCCCGCCTTGCCGTTGTCGCCGCCCACACCGAAGCCGGCCAGCAAGGTGGCCTCGTCGAGACTGCCGAACGCATCCACGTCCACCCAGGCCACGCCGCGCACGGCCTGCACGCAGGCGACCAGTTCGCTGAGGTAGACGCTCTGCGCCAGCGCGCGCCGCTCGAAGCCGAACGCATCCAGCAGCGCCGCACGCAGCGCCGGCTCGACCGACTCCCAGGCGAAATCGGGCAGCAGCCCCACCTTCGCGCTCACGGTCAGCGCCAGCAGCTCGCGCACGCCCAGCCGCACCGGCAGCGACGGATCGCCGTAGCGCCGCAGCGCCTGCAGCAGGTTGCGGCAAAGATCGGAGGTAGCATTGATCGGCGCATCGGCGGCGCCGGCAATGGTCACCTGCACCAGGTTGCCCAGCTTGACTGCCGCCGCCTTGCCGACGCCGCCGAACGTGCGTGCGAAGTCGGCGTAGTCCGCCACCGAGACCAGCCGGTCCAGCGCCAGCACTGCCAGCGGCACGTTGCGGCGCGCCTGGTCGCGCGTCTCCGCGTCGGCGCCGCCGGAGGCGCGCAGCGGGTTGATCACCTCCTTCACGCCCAGCGGCCGCGTCGCCAGCAGGCTGACCTGCCCCGCGCGTACGTTGCCCGGCGCGCCGATGCCGTTGCGGTACGTTGCGACGACGTTCTCGATGCCGGTGGGCAGGCGCGCGCCGTGCACGCCGTCGCCGAACTGCACGATGGTCCTGCCGTCGTCGTCGGTGGCGGTGACGAAGCGGCGGTCGTTCGCGCCGACGAAGGCGAGGTTGCGCGTCTCGTGCCATTGCAGGTCGTTGACGCGCAGCGTGAGCGTGCTCTGCACGCCATCCACCGTGGCCGCCGACACCCAGGTCAGCGGCGGCTGCTTCAGCACGAAGGCCTGCATCGACGCCGCGCCGCTGCCGCTGCCCAGCACCTCGCGGCGGCTCTCGCCGTGGGTGGCGCGCACTACGTTGGCGCGCACCGTCATGCTGTCGCGCGCGTAGCGATAGGCCAGCCCCGCGTTGGCGAACACCAGGGTGCTGTGCACGGTGTCGCCGGGCAGGTTCGCGTCCACGCCCTGCTCCACTGCGGACAGCATCACCAGCTCGGCGGCGCTTACCGCGTCGGTGCCCGGCACGTCGCTGCGGCGGCCCTCGACGATCACCCAGCGGCCGGCCTCGAGGCCGTCGACGGCGCCATCGAGAGTGAGCCGGGTGGCGCTGTCGCCGGTGCTGCGCGGGCTGCCGTCGGCGACGAGCGCGCCGACCTCGTCGCCGATCACCAGCTCGGCCAGCGGCAACGACTCGCTTTGTGCGTGGACCTGCGTGGCACGCAGGGTCGACATGCTCGGCGCCTGCCACACGGACGTGTCCGCATCCGGCTTGACCAATTCGATCCCGGTGGTCTTGCCGCTGATGCCGTAGGCACTGCGCGGATGCACCTGTACGCGCCTGGCCTGCGCGACGACCGGCGGCCCGTAGCGCCCCGACTGGATCAGCAGGAAGCTGCCCGCCTGCACGCCGTCGTAGGCGTTGTCGAGCTGCACGAGGTCGTCCTCCTCGCCGCCGTCCGCGATGGCATCCCAGTCGCCGTCGGGCCTGGAGACGTAGGGCACGGTGCCCTTGGTGGCGGGGTCGTCATTCAGTCCCAGCCCCATGATGCGCGGCGCGTTGTAGCCGAACAGCGGCGCGGCCAGGCGCAGCGCGTACACGCCGTTCAGGGCCGGCGAAGGCTCGCCCTGCGGCATGCTGGCCCAGGCACGGTAGAAGGTGTCATGCAGCTGCGGCGCGAATTTCAGCAGCAGTTGCGGCCGCGCATCGCTGGCCTTGCCCAGCGCCGCGGCGACGCTGCGTTGCAGGCGCAAGCTGTTGGCCGGCTGCAGCGTGGCTTGCCGCGTCAACGCGCCGAACAGCGCACCGAAGCCGCCCGCCGGCGGCGGGCTGACGGCGCCGTCGCCGCCAAACGCCTTCACCACGGCCAGCAGGAACGCCTGCGCCGGCGCCGGGCCACCGGCAAGATTCCCCACCTCCAGGCCGAAGCTTCCCAGCAGACGGTTGACGCTGCCGACGTCGCCGCCGCCGAGCAGCAAGCCGCGGTAGAGCCTTTCGATCCGGTCGCGCAATGACGTGCCGCCGGACAACGCGGCGACCGCCACTTTCGCCGCCGCCACGATCTGCCCCTGCAATGCGCCGAACGGCTGCAGCACCAGCCTGCTGCGCCCGCTCTGCTGCTGTACTTCAATCGACTGCACCTGACGAACCACCGGCACGCAGGCGGGAAGTTCCCCGAACAGGAACAGCAGCCGATCGTTCGGCTTCAGGCCGGTGGCCGTGCTGGCCACCCACAGCGCGTCCAGCGTGGCCACGTTGTCGAGCGTGATGTCCTGCGGCAGCGTCAGCCGCGGCCTGAGCGCGTTCCATTCGTAGCGCGCATCCAGCGGCTCGGCGGTCTCGAAGGTCTGCATCTGCTCGCCGGGCGCGGGCACCGATTGCGCGCGCGCGCCGGCAGGGATGGTCACCGGCGGCGAATCCTTTTCCACCGTATAGGCGAGGTACACGCTGGCGGCGACGCCGGGGCGCAGGCGGTAGTCGAGCAGCCGCGCCAGCTCCAGCACCGAGCGGCGCTCGGTGGCGGTGCGCAGGTAGGCCTCGTTGGCGATGCGCTCGGTGTAGAAGCTCAGCACGTCGGCACCCACCGCCCAGGCGTCGAGCAGAGCCATCGCCGGGTCGTCCGCTGCGCGCGTGCGCAGCCCAGCCAGCGCCGGCAGGACGGCGTCGCTCAAGCCGGCTTGCATGGTGGCGCGGAAATCGGCGTAGCGGCCGACGCGGTAATTCAGCGCGTCCAGCCCCGGCCGGTTGGCCAGCGGCAACGGCGTACCGGCGATCGCGCCGCAACCGCAGGCGCAGGCGTGCTTGCCACAGGCGCTGCAGCAGCTCATCGGCCACCTCCCAGCGTGAAGCGGATGCTGCCGTGATTGGGATGATCCGGGTCGTTGTCGACGCGGGCGATGTCGCGCGCGGCCAGCCGCAGCACGCCGTCGTCGGGCACGCTGTCGGTCGCATCGTCGGCGCGCGCCAGGCACGACACCTCGACGTGGGACACGCCGGCGATCGCCTGCGCCTCGGCCAGCAGTGCGCTGGCGAACACCGGCGCGCCCAGCTTGAGCCGGTCCGGATGGAAGAAGCCCGGCGTGCCGTCGCGGCGCAGGCCCGAACTGAAGCGGTCGCGCAGCGCGGCCTCGACGTGGGCGACGAGGAAATCCGGCCGCACGCAGACGAACAGTGCGATGCGCAGCGGCACGTAGCGGGCGGCATGCACCTCGACGTCGTGGCCGATGCGGCGGTAGCGCTCCAGTTGTGCGCGGATGCGCCGCGCCAGGCCCGCCGGCAGGTCTTCGCGGCCCAGGGGATCGAGCGCCACGTCGGCGGCGTACCAGCTGCCGCTCCACTCCAGCGCGGCGGCGGCGCCCTGCAGTTCCGATGCGCGCGCGGCGAAACTCGCGTAGTCGTCGGCGACGATCGCGCGCAGCGGGTTGGCGCGGAATGCGCCGGGCGCGTACAGCTTCACCTCGGCCAGGCTTTCCGGCGCGGTGCCGCCGCTGGCCGGCAGCGGATTGCGCGGCACCAGGTCGGCGGACAGCACGCCCGATTTCAGCGCCAGCCACACGATGCTGTCGCGCCCGACGTTACCGGCCGGGCCGTTGCCGATGCGCGAGGCGGCGCGGAAGAAGTCGCCAGCCTGCGGCTGTGCACCGAGCACTCCGTCGCCGAAGCGCAGGTGCGCGGCGCCGTCGTCGTCGATCTCGACCACGACGTGGCGGTCGTCCGGGCCACTTTCCAGCAGGTCGTACTGCGGCCACCAGCGCCAGCGCGGGTCGGGCGTGCCGTCCACCAGCAAGTCGGCCAAGGCGCCGCCATGCACGACGAGCTGCGGCAGCGCGAGGCGCGGATCGCGCGCCAGCAGCTTGCACACCGGCGCGTGCGGCGGCAGCGGCTCGGCCCAGGTCAACGGCGCATCCGGCAGCACGTGGCCGGTGTCGGACGGCGGACGGCGCACGTCGGGCACCGCGTCGTCGCAACGGCAGCAGCCGTACTGCGTGTCGCCCGGCACCAGCCAGCAATCCTCGGCCAGCGCGGCGCAGCGCGTGCAGGCATCCGGCATCGCGGCGAGCGCGGCGGCGAGGCCGGGATAGTCGCCATCCTCACCGCTCGGCGTGCAGATGGCGCTGGACGTGCACTGCCCGCGCAGGTGCTCGCCGTGGTCGACCAGCAGCACGTTGCCGCGCGCCAGGCTGACGTCGTGCAGCCACGCGCAGTCCGGCGCCGGCGTGCGCACCGACAGGCACAGGTCGAACGGCAGCGCGTCGCAGGCATCCCACGCCACCTCCAGCAGCAGCGTGCCGTCCAGCGGATCGACGGACGTCCGGACGTCCGTGAGGCGCACCGCGTGCCGATGCGCGGGATCGGCATCGGCCGGATTGCCGGTCTGCGGCCCCAACACTTCCTCGAAGATCAACAGGTCGCCTACCGCGAGCTTCAGCGCCCGCTGCGTTGCGATGGCAGCCAAGGCAACCGGTGCGGAATCGTTCGCTGCCGCGAGTGCCGAGGGCGGCGCCGATGCAGCCGGTGGCGTCGTCGGGGGCGGCGGCGCATCGACCAGGGTCGCCCGCGTGCTGCCGCGCGGCAGGCAGCACAGCTCGTCGCCCCAGTTGTGCAGCCGGATCGCGCTGTGCGCGGCGACCACGTCGAACGTGGTCATGCCATCCAGCGGCATCGGCTCGTAGATCAGCGCACCCTGCGCACGCGCCGCGTCGAGCTGAATCGCGTCGATCACGCCGGGTTGCGGATGGCCCTGCCCCGGCGGCGGCACCAGCAACAGCAGGTTGGCGAGGTCCAGACTCAGGTCGTTGCTCGAGGCCAGCGTGACGAAGGCGCGCGCGTTGCAGCCCTCGTGCATGCGGTAATCCACCAGCCGCGCATGCCGGCGCACCGAGATGCGCTTGCGCGCGGTGCCGAGGTAGGCCTCGGTGGCGACCGCGTCCTGGTAGAAGCTGAGGTAGTCGGCGGTATACGCCAGCGTCTCCACCAGCGCGATGCCGAGGTCCGGCACGTGACGCTCCTGCCACGCCGGCATGTCCAGCGCGAGGCGGTCGAGGAACAGCTGGCGGAAGCTGGCGTAATCCTTGGCGAGGTAGTTGATCTCCGGCGCGGGCGACGGTGGCGACACGCACGGCGTCTCGTCGGCGCAGTCCAGCGTCTTCGCGCAGTCCAGGCGGAAGTGCAGCGGGACGCAGGCATAGCGCGGATCGAAGCCGGGATAGGCATGCCAGCTCGCCGGGTCATTGCCGGAGGCCGCATCCACCAGGCACAGGCAGTACGCGGTGTGGTCGCCTTCGCGGTCGAGCACGATGCGCAGGCAGGCGTCATCGTGCATGTCCGGTTCCAGCTCGGGGTTCACGCTGAGCACGCGCAGCCCGGTGATGCGGTCGCCGCCGCTGATGCGCACGTTGGTCACGCCGAGACCTTGCGGGATCTCGCCGAACAAATGCACGCACAGGCTGACGCCGTCGTCGCCGACCTCGACGTAGTCGATGCCGTTGAGCGTGCCGGCCAGCCGCAGCTTCTCGCGCCGCGCCGGCACGCTGCAGGCCGGCAGCGGCGCGCAGCCGATCGTGCCGAGACTCGCATGGACGTTCGCGCGGTTCATGGCAGGCTCCGCACGAAGCTGTCGCTGCGCGTGTCGCCGCTGGCGCGCACGGTGTAGCTGAGGTCGACGCGCAGGGTGGCGTCCTCGCTGCTGACTTCGAGCTTGCCCACGTCGATCACATCGCCCAGCCAGCGCTGCAACGCCGCTTGCAAGGTGAACTGCAGCGCAGCGGCCAGCTCCGGGCTGTTCGGCGCGAACACCAGCTGCAGCAGGCCGCTGCCGAAGTCGGGCCGGTTCACCCGCTCGCCCGGGCTGGTGAACAGCAGTTGCTCGATCATCTCGCGCACGTGCTCGTCGTCGCCGGTTTCCGCGACGCGGCCGCGGGGGTCGAAATGGAACGGGTAGTCCAGGTTCATGATGGGACCCTCACATCGCGGTGACGCGCGTCTGGCTGGCGACGATCAGCAGCGGCGTGCCGGTCGGCGCGCAGATCGCCTGGCTGTCGATGAGCAGCAGCGGCTGTCCGTTGGAAGCGACACGGGTGGCGGCGGTGACGAACTGCGCGCTGACGCATGGCCCGTTCGCCGCCGGTGGTGGCGGCAGCGCGCAGCCGGCAACCAGCCACGGCGCCGGCATCGTCACGCTGGGCTGGCCGCTGACGGTGACGCGCGGATTCGGTGCGGTGGCCTGCGCCTGGCCGCCGTGCGAGCAGAGCACGCTGGCGCCGACATGGATGAGGAAGCCCGGCATCGCGCATCTCCCTAGGTCACAACCAATGCGCCGTTGTTCACCGTCACCGTCGGCCCCGCGAGCACGATGGTGGCGCCCTGGCCGTTGGAGATCGTGATGCCGACCTCGTTGACCATGATCATCGCGCCGGTGACGCTCTTGATCAGGATGCCGCCGGCCGGCCCCGGCACGTCGCTGATCGAGATGGTGTTCTGCAGACCCGACTGCAGCACCACGCTCGGGCTGGCCGGATTGCCGGCCAAGGCCAGCGCGGGCACTTCCGCCGCGCTGCCCCAGAAGCCGCCGACCCATACCGGATAATCCGGATCGCCCTGTTCGAACTCGATCCACACGCCGGCGCCGATCTGCGGCACCACGTACACGCCGCTCTGCTTGCCGGCGATCGGCACGCACGGCATCGCCCAGCTCGACGGGATCAGCCCGGACACGTCCGGCACCATCGCCTGGATGCGGCCGCGCTGTTCCGGGTCCACGTTCTGGATCACGGTGCCGCGGTACTTGCCGAAGAACTTGTTCATGGCAGCACCAGCGGCACGGCGGAGACCAGTCCCTTGCGCGACAGCTCGAAGCTCTGCTTGTACTCGCCGCGCCTGATCGTGTGACGCACCTGGCTGACGTAGTGCAGGCCGTCGAATGCGGGCCCCACGCCGCGCACGCCGACCAGCTGGCGCGACTTCAGCACGCGGCCGTAACGCACCACGTCGAGGCTGCCACGGCCGGTGACGGTGTCGGCCGATTTTGCCGCCTCGGCCATGCCCAGCAGCATCGCGCGCTGCGGCGAATACTTCGCGGTCTCGTCCAGCGGTCGGAACTGCTGCGGCGGCGGATCGACCAGCCCCAGCGGCGGATTCAGCGGGCCGACATCCGGGATCGGAATCGGCAGCGGCACCTTGGTCTGCTCGTTCTGGATGTAGACGACCGGCAACTGCCGCGCGTTGCCGTTGTAGCTGAAGCTCAGCTCGTCGACGTTGCTGGCCGCGTCCATGTCCGCGTTCAGCGCCGGCTGCGGCACGCCCACCTTCACCTTGGGCCCCCAGTACGCGATGCTCATGCCCGGCGCCGGACCGGGATCGAGATAGAACACGTAGCCCACGCGCTCGGCCAGCAGGCGGATGTACTCCAGGTCGCTGCCCTGCTGGGTCGGGATGCGGTTGGTCGGGATCGGCACGTCCATCGCGATGCTGGGGATCACCAGCGGCACGATGCCGAGGAAGGCGTATTTCGCCAGCAGCAGCGCCACGATCGCCTCGGCCGGCATCGCCGGGTACGGCACCCCGGGCAGGCCGGAGAATTCGAGCTTGGTCATCACCGTGGTGAGGTCGTCGCCGGTGACCTGCAAGGTGGTGTGGCGCTGGTCCGCGCCGGGCACCACTTCGGTGCGGGTCACCACGCCGTCGATCAGCACCTGCGGCATGCCGTTCACGGTGACCACCACGATCACCCGCAGCAGCGGCACCACGCCGCCACCCGAGAGCAGGAACAGCGTGTGCAGCGGCGACTGCACGCTCAGCGTGAACTGCAGGGTGAACGCACCGGCCGCCTCGTCCGGCGCGTTCACCTCGACCCGGGTGAGCGCATCCAGCACGAGCTGCGGCACCGGCACCGGCACCACCGGGCCGACCAACAGCGTCAGGTGCACGCCTTCAAGCATGCGGCACCCCCGGGATGCCTTCGGGCAAGGTGATGCGCAGCTCTTTCCCGATCGTCCCGGTCAGCTCGTCCGGGCGCAGCGCGCGGTTCGCGTCGCACAGCCGCCAGAACTGTTCGGGATCGCCCAGGTACTTCGCCGCGATGTTGTCCAGCCGCTCGCCCTGCACCACGCGATGCCACTGCAGCAGGGCGAGGCTTTCCGGCGGCGGCACGAAGCGGCGCTTCAGGTACGTCACCATGCTGCCGTCGGCGCGCACGAGGCTGGTCGTGGGCGTCAGCGCGTAGCGGCTGGTGGGCGGGAAATTCGAGGTCATGGAGGCTTCTCCGTCGCGGGCGTGTCGATCGACCCGGTTCCGTCAGGCGTACACCGCCTCGCCGCGATCCCTCCGGGATCGCAGCTCGGCCAGCATCTGCTGTTCGCTTTCGTCCGCCGCCCAGGCGGGTCGCAACTGGAAGTGCGGCTGGTCGACGATGGTTTTCCAGTTGCCGCCCCACTCCAGGCCCAGGTCCATGCCCAGCGCGCCGACGGCCTTGTACTTCGGCGACTCCGGCAGGTAGCGGTTGCCCTCGAACACGCCGATGTCGAAGGCGATGCCGAAGTTGTGGTTGGAGTAGCCGGCGCGGGCGTTGGTCACCTTCTTCCCCGGCGCCGTGCGCCCCTGCGCATACAACGCCGCCTGCTCCTCGTAGCTGCGCAAGCCGCTGATCACGCGGATGCTGATGCCCGCAGCAGCCGCCTTCTGCACCAGGGCGCGCGCAATCGGGCGTACCTGCGGCAGCAGCGTGGCGATCACCTTCTCGCTGCGATCGTCCACCGGCGAAACGGCTTCGGCCGGCTTCATCTGATCGATCTTCTTGTCCACCAGCCGCGCGTAGATCGCGCCCCAGGTCTGCGGGCCGGCCTTGCCGTCCACCTCCACGCCGAGGGCCTGCTGTACGGCGGCAATCATTTCCTCGATACGCATGTCGCTCTCCGATGTGTTCGCGGGGTATTCACGGCACGCCGCTCAAGCCGAGCGCGGACAGCTGGCCGCCCGCGCCGCCGGCCAGGCGCTCCTTCTGCTGCAGGTAGCTCATGAACAGGCTGGCGGCCTTGTGCCCGGAGGGCACGTCGTTCACCGACAGCACGCGCAAGCCCAGGCTGACCTTGGCGCGGATCGGGTTCAGCGCGGCGTCGAACGCTTCCTCGGTGACGCCGAACTCGGTGACGCGCACCGGCAGGATGCGCGACTTGCTCCACACGAACAGCGCCAGCGGCGTCTCCATCGGCACGATCTCCAGCGTGCCGATCTGCGCCAGCACATCGTTCGCGCGCAGTTGCCCGCTGCGCGGGTAGACCATGGTTTCCAGTGCCGCCAGCTGGGCGAAGATGCCGGACTCGGCGACCCCGCCGTTCTGCTCCGGAAATTCCAGCTGGTCGGTGGCGTCGATCTCCGCCTCCAGCTTCAGCGTCTCCACCGGCGGCCCCTTCAGGCGCAGCACCTCGGAACGATCGCCGCCATCCGCGCTGACCGCCTGCACCTGCAGCGAGCGCGTGAGCGAATCGGGGTTGTACTGCAGCGCTATCACCCGCAGCACCGCCGAGCTGGCCGCGTCGATCAGCACGATGCCGCCCTTGAGAATGCGCGGGGAGCCGGGGAAGGTGCTCATGGCTGGCCGCCGCAGCCAGGCAAGCGGTCCAGCCGGCCCGGCCCATGCAGAGTCAGTCGTAGTTGCATTGCTTTGCGGTCTCCGGCTGGTTGCGTGGTTCGCCCAGGGGACAATCGGCATTCCTGTCCGGCTCCCTCTCGGCCGGGCCGAACTTGCCCGCGTCCTCCGCCTGGCGCGAATGGGGCTTGCAGGCCGCCTCGTTCATGGGGGTGAGCGAGCCACTGGTCCGGTGCTGCTCCATGCGTTGTTCCTTGTGCGTGGTGTCGAGTTCGACCGTCGCGTAGCGCAGGTAGCCGAAGATGCCTTCCCATGGGCGACGCCCCCGGCCCCGGTTCCTGCGGAATTGTTCGATCGCGGCCAGCAGCTTCGGTGCCGCCGGTGAATCGGCGGCCACGCCGAACAGCTTCAACCGCTCACCCGGGTCGGTGACGCGATCGAGCAGGCCAAGGAACTGATCGGCAAGCCGGGGGTTGGGGATGTCGCCGCCGACTAGGAACTGGGTGACGTCTTCCGCATCGCCGAAGCCCACGTCGCGCAGGGCGTCGGCAAGGCTGCTGCCCGGCGCGATCGTCGGCACGCGACCGAGCAGTTCGCCACCGGCCATCGGCGCCGGCAGCGGGACGCGCGGGCCGAGCCGTTGGGCCAGCAGGTCGCGCAGGCGCCGTGCGCGCGACAGCGAGAGCTTCTGGTTCGGCTCGGGCTTTTCGCGGTTGTCTTCCGGCGAGGCATAGCCACTGATGGAATTGACCTGGCTTCCCGCCGCGACCTGCTGCGCTACCTCATCGAGGGTGTGCTTCGACTCTCCCTTCAACTGCGGATCAAGCGTGTCGCGGTCGCTGTCCAGACTGAAGTAGTAGCGCAACCGGCCACGCTGCACGACATCCACGGTGACCGGCTCCTGGACATCGCGCGGTGGAATGTCCTCGTAGCACTGGTAGGAAACCGGGCAGCGGCATTCGCGGCAGGTCTGGTCGCTGACGGTTTGGCCGGGAAGATTTCCGCCCACGCCACCGGTGATCGTGAAGGGGCCGCCCGGCGTATCGGTTACTTGAACGCCGATCCTGGTGCCACCCGGCGTTTCGTAGCCGGCCCCCGCCTGTATGTCCAGTTTTCCCGACTGCGTTCCCTTCAGGACTCCCCCGCTGCCGCCGATCTGGCCGCCGTTCGGCAGCTTGACGCGGACATCCGCCGAACCGCCGGCCTGCGGTTCCTTGCCGGTGTTCTGCACCTGCCCCTGCACGCCGACATTCACGTTGCCTGCGACGTTGACGTCCACGCCGACCTTCGCCGTACCCGTCGTGAGAGTCTTGGGAACGATGTCGCCAGTGACCCGCGCGGTGACCTTGCCGCTGCAGATCTCCAGCGTCACGCCGGGATTCGGGGTCAGCTGCGCGGATGCCCTCGTGCGCGTGACGTTGCTTCCGGCGCAGGCACACAGATAGCGGATGATGCGAATGACGACCTGGTCGTCGCCACGCTTTCCGCCATCGACGCTGGCAGCACGCCCGCGACCGCCTCGCAGTTGCGGCGATTTGAAATCCGGTTCGGCGTCGGCGACATCCGGCGTGTCGGCCAGCGTCGGTCCGGGCCGGCGCTGCAAGGCGGCGGAAGGCGCGGCGCGTACGGCTGGCACGGCGGCACCGGTCACCACCCGGTCGGCAACGCGATCCGCCTCGATTTCGGCGCTCGAATCCACCGCACCGACGGCGAGCCGGGGACTCAACGACGCCGGTGACGTGCCCTGCTGGAGGGTATGCGTCAGCTCGTGCGCCAGCAGGCGGCGCCCCGCGGCGGAGCGCGGGGCGAGCTGCCCCTCGGCAAACACGATGTGCTGCCCCACGGTGTATGCCAGCGCGCCCACGGCCCTGGCCGAAGCCGCCGCACTGTCGTCGGCATGCACGCGTATCGCGGAGAAATCGCGGCCGAACCGCGGCTCCATGTACTGGCGGGCGGCCGGATCGAGCGGCGTTCCGGGCGAACGCAACACGGCCAGCACCGCGTCCGGTGCCTGGGTGCCGGACGCGAGGGATGGCCCGGCCTTGCGTTGCAAGGGATGGCGCTTGCGGGCGCATTCGGCGCACGTTCCGCCGCCCGGCACATGCCGGCCACAGCCGCACTTCCGCTGCAGCACGAAGGCGGTTGCCGGGGCCACCTGCGCCGCCGCCATGCTGGCGCTGCGCTCAGCCACGTCCGCCTCCGGTGCGCGCAGCCGCCCTCTTCGCCGCCCGCTTCGTCTTGCGCAACCCGGCGAGGAAGGCGTCGAGCTTGCCCGCATCCAGTCCGCGCTTCTTCTTCGCGGTGTCGATCGCGTCGATGACCGCGTAGGCTTCGTCGCAGTACTTGACGAGGAAGGCCCAGCTCATCTGCTGCTTGCGGCCCCAGGTGACGCAGACCGGGCCGCTCTTCGTGTAGCCGGGCACGTAGACGTAGTGGCCGTTGCGCGGGTTCGGCTGGCCGGCCTTGCCGCTTACCACGGCCCACGGCTTGCCGGCATAGAACTGGGTCAGCGCCGCGTCGGGCAGGCTGAAGCCGAGGCCGACGCCGATATCCATGAACACCGCGCGCTTGACCTCGCTGCGCTTGCCCTGGTCGATCTGCGCGAAGGCCTTGATCCTGTAGCGCCGCTTCGCGGCGAGCCAGCCCTTGCTGCGCCACTTCTTCAGCGAATCGAGCACGACCAGGCCGCTGTCCGCTCCACCGGTTTCGCCGAAGTATTCGTGCAGCACGTCCTTGTCGCTGATCGCGATCAGCTTGTTCTGTTCGGCCTTCTCGAAGCGCAGGGTCTGGTGCGCGCGGCCGGCGATCACGCAGTCGCCGTACTGGTCGTTGCCGAACATCGGCGTGGGGATGCCGTGGTGCACGACGTCGAAGTCGTACTCGGCCGGCAGCACGGGCGGCGCCTTCAGCAAGGCGGCAAACATCAGGTTGCGGTCGTCGCGTCTGGCCTTCCGTTTGCCGAAACGCACGATGCCGTCGGGACGGGGTTTGGGGATCGCTTTCATGTCAATGCTCCTTGCCCGCGACGCGCGCGGCGGGCGTGATGCCGAGGCCGTGCTGCACCGCCGTGGCGATGCGCGGGCCGAGGCGCTCGTGCGGATCGCTGGCAGTCGGCAGCCTCGCCGGCGGCAGCGTGGCCACGGCGCCGAGACCGCGCAGCGCGTCGACCGCGCCTGGCCGCGTCAGCAAGCGGGCCAGCTCGCCTTCGAGCGCGGCACGCACGTTGCCCGCGCGTTCGCCGCCGAGCAGCGCCTCGTCCAGCACCAGCCGCTCGATGTGCAGCTCGATGCTCACGGCTTGCCTCCGGCGCTTTCCAGCCAGCGGAAGTCCGCTTCGTTGATCGGCTTGTCCAGCTTGCGGTATTCGGTGCGCACGGCATCCAGCAGCAGCGGCATGCCGATCGACACGCCAGCCTTGGCCGCCATGAATGCCGCGTTGAGCGCGATGCCCTGGATGCTGCCGCCGGTGAGTGCGAGCCGCGCCAGCCGGTCGAAGTCCAGCGCGCCCACCGCCGCCTGCGCCGGGAACACCGAGGCCCAGATCGCGCGGCGTTCGGCCGTGCCGGGGAACGGGAAGTTGATGACGAAGCGCAGCCGGCGCAGGAACGCGCTGTCCAGCGCGCCCTTCATGTTGGTGGCCAGGATCGCCAGCCCGCGGAACGACTCCAGCCGCTGCAGCAGGTAGTTCACCTCGATGTTGGCGTAGCGGTCGTGGCTGTCCTTCACTTCGCTGCGCTTGCCGAACAGCGCGTCGGCCTCGTCGAAGAACAGGATCGCGCCGCCGCCCTCGGCCGCGTCGAACAGCTTGCGCAGGTTCTTCTCGGTCTCGCCGATGTACTTGCTGACCACCGCCGACAGGTCGATGCGGTACAGCGACAGGCCGAGTTCCTGCGCCAGCACTTCCGCCGCCATGGTCTTGCCGGTGCCGCTCTCGCCGGTGAACAGCGCGCTGATCGACAGCCCGCGATTCATCCGCTGGCGGAAACCCCAGTCGTCGTAGACGGTGGTGCGCTGGGCAACCTGGTCGGCGATCTGGCGCAGCAGGGCCTTCTCGCTGTCGGGCAGTTTCAGGTCGTCCCAGCCGGCCTTCGGCTCGATCCGCTGGGCGAGTTGATCCAATGCCGGTCGCGTATGCGCCAGTGCGCCCTGCCACAGCGTCGGCGCCAGCGCGGCGGGCTTGTCCTCGGCCGCTGCCAGCGCAGCGTGTGCGATCTGCTCGATCCTGCCCAGGTTGAAATCGAAGTGGCCGGCCAGCTGCTGCGGCTGCGCGCCGGCGGCGTCGCCGAGCAGGCGCTGCCACAGCGAACGTTGCTCGATGGCGGTGGGCTTGGCCACGTCGACGCTGAGCGCCTGCGTGGCCGCACCCGCCCACGGCTCGCGCGCGTCGACGAAGGCGAGCCCGCCGGTGCGCGCGAGGAAACGCTTGACCCATGCGGCAGTGGCGTCGCCGTGTTCGACCTCGGCCGCGTCGAGGTACAGCGCCAGCGGCAGCAGCTGGCTCTCGCGCTGCCACAGCCGCAGCAGGGTTTCCTGTTCGGCGACCGCGGCCGGCAGCAGCTCCGCCGACAAGCGATAGGCCTGCGCGCCAAACGCGGCGGCGATGGCCTGCGCGATCGCCTGCTTGCTGACGCTGTCGCTGCCGAGCAGTTGCACCAGCGGCAGCGGCTCGCCCGGCGGCACGTGGTGCAGGCTGTCCAGCAGCTGATCGGCGATCGCCTGCTGCGACGGCGGCAGCGTGGCCGGCGGCAAGGCGGTGAGCAGCGGCGTCAGCCGGTCGTCCAGGTAGTTCATGCCCTTGACGAAATTCACCACGCGCTCGTCGGCACTCAGCGCCGCGCCGATCAGCGGCTGCGCACCGGGCTGGTGGATGTCGAGCAGGCGCCAGTAGCGCAACGGCCGCTGCGGCGACAGCGCGTCCCAGCTCGGCGCATCGAGCACGGCGAAGGCCAGCGCGAAGGTGGGATACGGCCGCGCCGGATCGTGCTGGGCCTGCGCGCACAGCGCGGGGAAACGCGTGTCCAGTTCCATGCCGACGCACAGCAGGAGCACGTCGCGCTCGAACGTGGACAGGCCGAGGCGGTTCGCGAGCACGGCCAGCGCCGGGGTGTGGCCGCCCTCGTCGTCGTCCGGTGCGGCAGCGGCCACGCCGTCGTCCGGCACCGCGGCGACGAGCGGTCGGGCGGCGGGCGGTTCGTCGGCAGCCGCCGCTGCGAGCGGCGGCGGTGCGTGCTGGCCGCTGAAGATCCGCGCGACCCAGGAATGCTTGGGCCCGGCCGGCGCGCTCACCGCCGGCGCGGATTCCATCAGCGCGGTGGCCGCCGCCGGTGCGGCCGGCGGCGTGTCGTGCCGCTGCGCGGCGCGTTCCAGCCGCGCGCGCAGCTCGGCCAGCGCACCGGCGAGGTAGCGGTCGTTCGCTTCCAGCCACGGCGCGTAGTCGTTCATGACACGACCACCTGCTGGTCCGCGGCGAACGCGGGCACGCTGCCGCTGAAGTCGACCGGGATGCTGTCGGCGCCGTCCACGCGCAGGCGCACGGTGTACCTGCCCGCGGCCACGCCGGTGAGCTGGAAGACCAGTGCGGTCGGCTGGTGCGTGTCGGCCGGGTTGCCGAGGCTGGCCGGCGCCAGCAGGCGATCGCCGAACAGCAGGAACACGCGCTGGCCGTCGCGGATGCGCGGGGTGCAGGTCAGGTTCAAGGCGAAGTCGCCGGCCGCGGCGGCGAGCGAGCCGAGCGTGATGCGCGGCGCCAGCACCAGCGGCAGCTCGTTGCTGAGCAGCGGCGGCAGTCCCGGCGACTGCACCAACAGGGCCACGGTGTAGATGCCCGGCGTCCAGCGCGCGACGGCATCGGCATCGTCGGCGGTGTCGGCGAGATGCACGCGCAAGCTGCCGGCCGCGTCGCCGGGTCGCGGCGCGATATCGATCGGTGCGTCCAGGCGCAGGCTGCTGAAGCGGGCCAGCGCGTGATCCGTCGCGAGCTGGCGCCCGTTCAGCACGATGTCCTCGCCAAGGCGCACGGCAGCCTGATGGCGCGGGTAGTCGAGCGCATCCAGCACCGCGGCGGCGGACGCGGTGGCGATCACGCCGCGGTCCTGCGCGCCGCGCCGCAGCACCGGCAGCGGCGCACGCATCGCCGCCTGGCTGTCGATCAGCACCACCGCCGCCTCGTAGACGGCCGAGGCGCGGTAGTTGGTCTGGAACGCGGTCCACAGCCGGGACAGCTGGTCCACACTCTGCGGCAGCGGGGTGACGCGCACGCGCTCGATCTGGCCGGCCAGGTCGTTGTCCGGCAGCGCGTTGCGGATGTCGTTGCCGTCGAGCACGCCGCGGTCGTGCAGGGTGCTCATCGCGGCGGCCAGCACGCGGTGGCTGAGCGCGTCGTTGTCGTTCTCGCCGCGGCCCCAGGCGGTGATCACGTAATGCAGGTTCAGCGCGAGCGGCGGCGGCGCGGTCTCGCCGGGACGCACTTGCCCCGGCAGGTCGAGGTTGCGCCAGGCCGCGTTGGCCACCACTTGGTACAGGAACAGGTTGAGCTGCGCCTTGCTGATCCCCTTGCGCGCCACGTCGGGCGGCTGCAGGGTCACCTCCAGGTCGCTCAGTTCCGCATCCAGCACGGGCATCTGCGCCAGCAGCAGGTTGCGCAGCGTGCGCGTGGTCGCGGCGATGGCCAGCACGTTGCTCATGGCGAGGCCTTGCCGCGCTGGCGCAGGTAGTCGTCGAGGCTGCCCGGCTGCGGGCCGTCGCGACGACGCGGCGGCGCGGCAGCCGCCGGCGTGGCGCGCACTTCGAGCCGGCCGATGCTGACGTGTACCACCGGCTCGCGCGCTGCATCGGCCTTGCCTTCGGCTCGCGCGGCGGCGGCCCGCGCGGCGACGGCGCGTTCGGATCGCGTGGATGTCGCACCGGTCGCGGCAAACACCGGTGCTGGTGCAGGCAGCAAGACGCCGTTCGGTGCGGGCGTCGATGCGGCTTCCCGGCGAGTGCGCGCCACGCGCGGCGGGCGCGGGAAGGCGAACGAGGAAGTGACCGCCGGACGTTCCGGCGTGGGCGGCGTGCTGGCCTGTTCGGCGCCGATGGCGCGCACCGGCGAGGCCGCGCGCGGTGGCGACGGCATCGGCGCGTGCGGTACATCGGCGGCGGTGCCTGCCGTCGTCGGCAACGCCGGGTGCTCCACCGGCGCGACGCGGGCGGCACGTGGCTCGATCGACTCGCGCGCATGGGTCGGCGCGCGCGGTGGCGGTGCGACATCCGGCACTGGCGGCACTGCCGGGCTCGCCTCGCGAGCGCGCGCGAGCGCCTCGCTCTCGTCGGCCGGCGGCGTGACCGGCGCGCGCTGCAGCGGTTCGAACAGCGACGGCAGCCGTGGCGCCAGCGCCGCCCCGCTGCCGATCGCGCGTGCCGCCAGCCGGTCGAGAAAATCGCTCATGGCGCGCACAGCTCCAGGTAGGCCTGGCGGCGGCGGGGGCTCAGCGCGAGGATGTCGGCCTCCGCCCAGTGGTAACTGGCGGCCAGCGTGTCCACCTCGCGCAGCATGTGCAGCGCCCAGGCGTGCAGCTCCTGCCACAGGAAGCGCGCGATATCGAACAGCGGCTGCCATTCGTGGCCGCAGTCCGGGCAGCGGAAGGCCAGTTGCAGGTCGGCTTGCGGATCGGCCTGCGCCATCGCCTGCGCGATCTGTGCCTGCAGCTCGTGCGGCAAACCGCGAGGCTCAAGCGATTCGCCGCCATGCTGCACGGCGAGCACGCAACGTTCGAGCAGCAGCGCACGCGCGGCCCCGCCATCGCCGCAGCTTTCCAGCGCCAGCAGGTCGCGGCTGTCGGGCAGGCGGAACTGCACGCGGATGCCGTGCGCGGCGTGCTCCAGCGTGGAGGCGGCGGCGTCCGCATCCGGCAGCCGCAGGTCATCGCAGCGGAACGTCGCCTCGACCGTGGCCGCGCATTGCGGGCACGCCGCCACCGCGTCGATCGCGGCGCCGAACAGGCGCTCGCGCAACTTGAGCAGCCGCGCGTCGCGCCGACCCAGCGGCATCGCCGCCAGTGCATCGACAGAAGCTTCGTCGTCGCAGCTGCAGCCAAGCAGCAACAGTCCGCGTGCCGCGGCGGACGGCTCGCCCCCGCGTTCCCAGACCTGCAGCAGCTGCGCGGGCGTGGGCGTGTGCATGGCGCTCAGCCGGCGGGTACGGTGAAGCTCGGCTCGGCCGGCTCCGACACACCGACGTCGCGCTCCCAGCCCTCGTTCTCCAGCTTCAGGTGCTGGATCGCCACCGCGTTCGCGTTCGCGTCCAGGTCGGGCATCGCCTGGTACTCCGAGACCCAGCAGCGGTACAGCTTGTAGGCGAGCGCGAGCTGGCCGGCCTCGTTGTAGACCTCGAGGATCAGGTCCTTGCGGAAGTCCTTCAGCGAGACTTCCGCGCCGAGCCCGGCGCCGAAGTTCCACACCTTGTTCGCCCACTTCTCGAACTCGGTGTCGTGGGTGACGCCGCGCTCGATGGTGATCGCCTCGTACTCGGTGCGCCCCGGCGACTTGCGCGTACTGCTGGGGTCGCCGCCCTCGCGGTGCTTGACCACCTCGGTGGTGCGCTTCAGGCCCGACACCTTGCTGATGCCGGCCACGTAGCGGCCATCCCACTTCACCCGGAACTTGAAGTTCTTGTACGGATCGAAGCGCTGCGCATTGACGCTGAACTGAGCCATGGTGGTTTCCTCAAGACTGGATCTGGCCGGCCATCTGCTGCAGCTGGATGACCACGAACTCGGCGGGCTTGAGCGGCGCGAAGCCGACCACGATGTTGACGATGCCGAGGTTGATGTCGTTCTGCGTGGTGGTTTCCTTGTCGCACTTCACGAAGTACGCGTCGTTCGGCGTCTTGCCCTGGAACGCGCCCTGGCGGAACAGGTTCTGCATGAAGGCGCCCACGTTGAGGCGGATCTGCGACCACAGCGGTTCGTCGTTCGGCTCGAACACCACCCACTGGGTGCCGCGATACAGGCTCTCCTCGATGAACAGTGCGGTGCGCCGCACCGGCACGTACTTCCACTCCGAGCCGCGTTCGTCGTTGCCCTGCAGGGTGCGTGCGCCCCACACCACGGTGCCGTAGACCGGGAAGTTGCGGATGCAGTTGATCGCCCGCGGATTGAGCACGCCGTTCTCGCCATCGGTGAGCACGGTGCCGACGCCGAGCGCGCCGGTCACGCTGGCCTCGCTGCCGGCGGGCGCCTTCCACACGCCGCGCGCTGCGTCGGTGCGCGCGTAGATGCCGGCCACGAAGCCGCTGGGCGGGAACGCGCGCGGCCGGTTTTGCTGCAGCGGATCGGCGGCGATGATCCACGGGTAGTAGAACGCGGCGTTGATCGCGTCGTCGCCGGTGATGTCGCCGGGGCCGTCCTTCTGCGTGTCGAAGGTGGTGCCATCGGCGCTGTCGGCGATCAGGAACGCGCGGCGATCGCGGCAGAATTTCTGCAAGGCGGAGATCGTGCCGGTACCGGTTTCGCCGGGCACGCACAGCAGGTTGAACAGGTCGACGCGATCGAGCTGGTACAGACCACCGGTGCCGGACAGCGGCAGCAGCGCGGTCTCGAACGCGGGGTCGTTCGGCGCCAGCACCGTGCCGTCGGCGCCGCCGGCCAGCTTCGCGCCGTCGGGAATGTTGCCGGCCGCGGTATCCGCGGGCGGATCGGTGGCTCCACCCTGCACCGCAGCCGTGACGTAGGCGGACTGCGCGGCCAGCACGCTGGTGACGAAGCGGGCGTCGTCGGCCTTCATCGACAGGTTGTCGAACGTCTCCACCGCCACGCCGGCAGGGTCGAGCTGCCAGTTCACCACGCTCAGGCGGAACCGGCTGGCGTCGAAGCTCGACTTCCGGATGACCACGGCGAAGTCGTTGGCCCAGAGACCTTCGCTGCTCGCGGCAAGCAGCAGCTTGCCGTCGAGGGTGACCTTGGCCGCCTTCGCGCTGGCGTCGACCAGGCGCACGATGTAAGCCTGCTGGCCGCCGTTGGCGAAGAACTGGTTGACCGCGTAGTCGAGCAGGCTGCGGCTGTCGATGCCGCCGAACTGGCGCGCGAAGTCGGCGTAGCCGAGCACCAGGGCGGCGCGCCCGGTCGGCCCGCGCGGCGCCCAGCCGGCGAACGCCGCGATCGACGTGGCCACCCCCGTGATGGTGCGCACGCCGCTGGGAATTTCCTCGATGTAGACGCCCGGATAGGTGAGCGCAGATGGCATGGGATCGGTCCTCCGAAAGTGAAAACCCCTGTGGCGATCAATGCGGCGGCGGTCGCCGGTGCTCGTTCAACGCGTACAACACCTCGCCATCGGGGAGCCGGTCGCGATGCAGCAGGCCCTCCGCCACCAGCGCCGACAGCACCTGCTCGATGCGCTGGCGGCTGTTCTCGTAGCGCTGCTGCGGCAACCACCAGTTGACGACGCCGCGCAAGGTGTCTGCCGCGCGCGGGTGATCCTGCAGATACGCCAGCACCGAATGGCGAATCTCGTCGTCATCGCTTGCCGGGGACCCGCTAGTCGAGGGCTTGGTCATGGCGACATCCCGCATCTGCGTCGACTCTGGCAACGAGTGTGCCAGTGGCCGCCGGCGTGAAAACGGCATGGCGCCGGGCCGCGGCCCCGCCGGCGGCGCTGCGACCGGGTCAGGACTGACCCGGCCCCGAGGCGCAGCGCGAACGATTGCACCCGGTTTGCCCGGTTGCTTCTCCCGCGCCGCTTGCCACGGGGCAGACGCGGCGCAGGCTTCGGACTGGTGCGGAGGGCGGGCACGGCGCGTTCAATGGGCTGTGCCGAAACCGGCGAAGTATTTCTTGAACGCGCCGATCTCCATCGCGAACACGCCATCGGTGGTCTTCAGCGTGATTGGCCGCCACCAGCTCACGTCGTACATCGAGATGGTGGCGTCCAGCACGCTGGCGGTGGCCTCGGCGTTGCCCCAGGGGTTGCGCAGCACGATCCAGCGCCGGCACCGGGCGTACGCCCAGCCGAGCACGGTGTAGCAGTGCGAGCCCACCACATGGGCGCTGGCGTAGTCGACATGGTCGGGCGCCGCATCGCCGGTCGAGTAAGTCCACGCCGTCATCGGATTGAAGGTGCGATACGACAGGCAGTTGGAGCGCAGCAGTTGCCACAGCTCGTCGGCGCTGTGGTCGGCGGTGTTGTAGTAGTGACGCGTGCCGCCGTTGAGTTGGGCGGTGGCCCACACGCAATCGCCCCAGGCGGTCTGGGTGATGTCGGGCATGTCGGTGGCGGTGCCGGTCTTGAGCTTGGCGTAGGCCTTCTCGTAGATGGCCGGCCAGCTCTCGCCGCTTTCGCTGGAGCGGCAGTAGATCGGGTAGCCGCCCGCGGTCAACGGCACCGCTTCGGTCACCTGGATCGCGCGGTCCAGGGTGCCACCGGAGTCGGGCTCGCAGAAACTGATCTGGTCGTTGAACTGCGCCTGGCTGGGGCCGGTGGCGCGGGTCTGGTGCGCCAGCCGGAACGGCGTGGCCCAGGCCACCGCCGACAGCGCCGCGATGTAATAGCAATTGGCCACGGCGCCCTGCACCGGATCGAAGAACTCGGCAGTCTCGTTGAAGAAGTCGCCCGATGCGGCCCAGTGCGCGCCCGGCGGCGTCCAGCCAGTGACGGCCAGTTGCTTGACGAGATGGGTGTCGACGGTGATCGCACGCACCACGTCGGCGGACAGCGCGTTGCCCAGCTGCAAGTCGCGCAGCGCCGGCGGCAATCGCAGCACCACTTGCAGTCGCGCGAAGCGCGACAGGTCGGCGCACAGGATCGGCCAATCCAGGATGGATTTCAGCGCGCCCGCCCTGGCCAGCGCGGCCAGCGTGGCGTACTGGTCGACGCTCTCCAGGCCACCGCCGGTGGCGTCGTTGCCTTCGCCGCGCGGTGGCAGGTCGAGCAGCGGCGAGCGCTGCGGCACCAGCTTGAGGTTCGCGTCCAGTGCCATGCCGATGTAGAGCGGGCCGCCGAACTTGGGATCGAACAGCTCCTCGTAGGGCGTGGCCAGCACCTGTTCCAGCACGCGGGGCACATCGGGAACCTCGCTCCACGGAATCGGCTGGCCGGCGACCAGCTCGGCCAGTGCGTAGGGGTTGATCACCGCGCAGTTCTGCCCTTGTCCCCCGCTGGCCGCGGCGGTGCGCGCACGGGCCGATGCCGACCGCGCAGGGGGTCGGCTGGATGCGGTTTTCGACTTGCTGGTTTTCGACGTTGCCATCTCGTTCTCCCCGGCCAGGTGGCGCGCCTTGCGCGGCCCGGAAGCCACGATCGCGACGCGGGGCCGGCTCGGCGGGATTCGTCACCTCCCCGCGGCGCCAGTCCATCGCTGGACTGGCAACAGGCATGCCATGGAACGGAGGACGAAAAATGGCGCGGCAGGTGGGCGCGAACGATTCCGCGGCTCGATGCCGGGGCAGTGCTGACCCGTTCCGCGCGCGCCATGGGTAACGGCGCACCCGCGGCCGCGGCGGCCTCGGAAATTCACTGGCGGGTGCGGAAAGCCTTGATGCCGATGCCGTGCTTGACCAGCAGCTTGCCGAGCTGGCGACGCTCGGTGCCGGACAGCCGCGCGGCGGCGCTGATGTTGCCGCTGGCACGTTGCATCAGCTGCACCAGGTAGTCGTGCTCGAACTGGTGGATCGCACGGGTCTTGGCCACGCGGAAGCCGAGCTCCGGTTCGTTAGCCCGCCGCCGCGGCTGCGGTCGCGGACCGATGAAGGCCGGATCTGCTGCGGCCAGCGCGGTCAGGCCGACGATGGCGTCGTCGCTGCACATGTAGGCACGCAGCGCGACGTTGTCCAGCTCGCGCACGTTGCCCGGCCAGGCATGTGCCTGCAGCGCCGCCATCGCCGGCTCGCTCCAGTGCTTGAAGGGGCCGTGCAGGCGAATCGCCACCGCGTGCAGGAAATGCTGCGCCAACAGGGCAACGTCTCCCTCGCGCTCGCGCAGCGGCGGCAACTGCAGGTACAGCGCATTGAGCCGGTACTGCAGATCCCGCCGGAAGCGGCCGGCTTCCACCTGCCGTGCCAGGCAGCTGTTGGTGGCGGCGATGATGCGCGCATCCGAAGTGCGCATGGCACCGCCGCCGACCGGGCGGTACTCGCTGTCCTGCAGGAAGCGCAGCAAGGTCACCTGGCCCTTGGCCGAGAGCGCATCGACCTCATCCAGGAACAGGGTGCCGCCGCGCGCATGGTCGACCAGGCCGGGCTGGGCCACCTTGGCGTCGGTGAAGGCGCCGCGGCCATGGCCGAACAGTTCGCTCTCGATCAGGCTGTCGGGGATGGCGCCGCAATTGACCGGCACGAAGGGAAAATCCCGGCGAGCGCTGGCGTAGTGGATTTCGCGCGCGGCGACTTCCTTGCCGGTGCCGGTTTCGCCCTCGATCAGCACCTGCACGTCGCAGGCGGCAAAGCGCTGCAACTGCGCGCGCACCGCGACGATTGCCTGGGATTGGCCGATCATGATCGGCATCATCAGCTCCCGAAGTCGACCTCAAGAAAACCCCGCCGCGCCGTGATCGGCGTGCCTAGGAATCCCCCTGGCTTCCTTCCCGTCCGGCCTGGCGCCGCCGGATCGGAGCAACGGTCGCAGTATGCGCAGCCGGCGGCTGTAGTTCAAGAACGCGTCTGCTGCCATCCGCGGGAGGCCAAGGATGTAGGCGGCGACCTACGATCACCTGATACACGATGCCCGCACGGGGGATGCGGCAACCCGTCACGGAATCCGATTCGGCGATCACCGGGGTGCTGGCGTATCCTTGCAGGTTGACCGCCGCGCGCTTCGCGCCCCGCTGCATGGCCGCGGCCACGACCTCCTGCAACCCGACGGCCGGCGCCCTGCGCCGCCGATCACCCGGACGAGAAACCCCCTGATGGTGGCCATGGCAACCGAGCACGTGATCGACGTGCAGCACTGGAACGACACGCTGTTCAGCTTCCGCACCACCCGCGACCCCGGCTTCCGCTTCGACAGCGGCCAGTTCGTGATGATCGGCCTGGAGGCGGAAACCCGCCCGCTGATGCGCGCCTATTCCATCGCCAGCGCCAGCTGGGAGGAACACCTGGAGTTCTTCTCGATCAAGGTCGCCGACGGCCCGCTGACCTCGCGCCTGCAGCACCTCAAGCCCGGCGACCCGCTGATCGTCACGCGCAAGCCCACCGGCACGCTGGTGCTCGGCGACCTCAAGCCCGGCCGCAACCTGTACCTGCTCGGCACCGGCACCGGCCTGGCACCGTTCCTCAGCATCATTCGCGACCCGCACACCTACGAGCGCTTCGACCGGATCGTGCTGGCCCACGGCGTGCGCCGCATCGACGATCTCGCCTACGCGCACTACCTGGAGCACGAGCTGCCGCAGCACGAATACCTGGGCGAGCTGGTACGCGAGAAGCTGATCTACTACCCCACCGTCACGCGCGAGCCGTTCCGCCACCACGGCCGCATCACCGATGCGATCGTCGACGGCGCGCTGAGCGCGGCCACCGGGCTGCCGCCGCTCAACCCGGAAACCGACCGCGTGATGCTGTGCGGCAGCCCGGCCATGCTCGACGACCTCAGCACCCTGCTCGACGGCCGCGGTTTCGAAGCTTCGCCGCGCACGCGCGAGCCGGGCGATTACGTGGTCGAACGCGCCTTCGTCGAGAAATAGCTGCGGGAGCGCACCCTGTGCGCAACCTGGTCGTCACGTAAAAGCAAGCATCGCGCACACGGTGCGTTCCTGCAGTTCGCCGATGACCGGCCACGGCCGCGAATGGTGCGAACGACGCGCGGTTGCATGCCATAGTGTCCCCACCCCCATGGCCGTGCGGCCGTGACTCCCGCGTGACCGCGCCAACGGAAGCCCGCCATGGAAATCGCCCTCTACATCCTCGCCGCCCTGCTGATGCTCGGCGGTCTGGCCGGCTCGGTGTTGCCGGTGCTGCCGGGCATTCCGATGGTGTTCGGCGGGATCTGGCTGGCGGCGGCGGTGGATGGCTACCGCCATCTCGGGCTGTGGTGGCTGCTGGCCATCGGCGCGATCGGCGCGGTCGGGGTGGTCGTCGATTTCGTCGCCAGCGCGCTGGGCGCCAAGCGCGTCGGCGCCAGCCGGCGCGCGTTGTGGGGCGCCGGCATCGGCACCGTGGTGGGCATGTTCTTCGGCATCCCCGGCCTGGTCCTGGGGCCGTTCGCGGGGGCGCTGCTGGGCGAGTTGTCCTCGGGCAACAGCGTGCTGCGCGCGACCCACGTGGGCGTGGGTACCTGGCTCGGGCTCCTGTTCGGCACGCTGCTCAAGCTGGTGCTGTCGTTCCTGATGGTCGGCCTGTTCGGCCTGGCCATGCTGCTGGGCTGAACACGCCTCTCAGCGCTGCGGGCCGGGGATCACGTACAGCAACACCGCAAGGAAATGCAGCACGCTGCCGGTCAGCACGAACAGGTGCCAGAGCGCGTGGTGGAACGGCAGCCGCCGCCACAGGTAGAACGGCACGCCCAGCGTATAGGCCAGCCCGCCGGCCACCAGCAGCGCGGTGCCGCCGGCCTGCAGGTGTTCGCTGAGCGGCTTGAACGCGACCATCCCGATCCAGCCCATGCCCACGTACAGCAGCACCGCCAGCTTGTGGTAGCGCTTGAGCAGGCCCAGCTCCAGCGCGCTGCCGGCCAGCGCCAGCGCCCATACCGCCGCGAACAGGCTCCAGCCCCATGTGGCCGGCAGGGCGATCAGGGTAAACGGCGTGTAGGTGCCGGCGATCAGCACGTAGATCGCGATGTGGTCGAGTGCGCGCAGGGTGGGCTTGGCACCCGCCGCGGGGATCGAGTGGTAGAGCGTGGAGGCGGTGTACAGCAGCACCAGCGATGCGCCGAACACCGCGCAGGCGACCACCGCCACTGCATTGCCGTGCAGCGCCGCGAACGCGACCAGGGTGGCCAGCCCGGCGATGCTGAGCACGATGCCCAGCCCGTGGATGATGCTGCTGGCCAGCTCATCGCCGAAGCTGTAGCTGGGAATGACTGCGCCGGACGTGGCGGACATCGGAAACCTCCGGTGGCGCGGGGTGCGCCGACACACCTTGATCGCGCACGTGCGCCCCTGCATGCCTTGGCACAGGGTCGCACGCGCGGTGTCGCTATTCGATGATGAACGCGCCGAACGCCACGCCGAGGTTCCAGCCCTCGCCCTTGCCGCTGAGCGCCAGCGAGACATTGCCCTTGGTCAGCACCTGCGCCGCCGCCGACTTCTCCGCGCCTGCGTGCGCCACCGCTTCGGCATAGTGGCCCAGCACGTCGCGCACGTTGCTGACGCCAGTGAACTTGCCGATGCCGTCGGTGATCTTCGTCTTGCCGAAGGTCAGCCCGCCGCCCTTGGCGCGCAGCTTCACCTGCAGGCTCTGGCCGTTGCTGCAACGGACCGTGCCGGTGCCCCTGGCAGTCTTGTAGAACACCGACCAGCCGGACAGCTGGAACGTCATCTTGCACGAGATGTCGCCCGCCCGCGCCGTCGATACCGACAGCATCGACGCCGCCGCCAGCAGACCCGCGGCCCACCAGATGTTCATGCGCATGTCTTGGCTCCCGTGGAATCGGCCCGTCGCCGCGGGACGATTGTCGCAGAGGTTGCGCCCGATGCCACCTGCGTCGTTCGCCGATCGCCGTACGCGAGGCCTGGCGGCAGATGGACGTCCAGCCGTCCACTTGCGCGCGTCGGCGCAACAGGCATAGGCTGCAGGCGCGACAGCACGATCCCCCGGCGCGAGCCGCGTGACTGCCGCTCCCGCCATGCAGCCAGGAGGTCGTCATGTCTTCCATCAGCCTGCCGCTTGCCCAAGCCCGCCCGGAACCCGCCCGCATCGCCGCGCTCAGTGCGGCCATCGCACTGAACCTTGCCGTGATCCTGATCGCCGCACGGCCGCTGCCGGTGTCGCTGCCGACCCTGCCCCGACTCGTCCCGCCGCCGGCGCTGGTGCGCCTGATATCGCCGTCCCCGCAGCCGCCGGCACCGCCGCCGGTGGAACTCAAGCCGCTGCCGCAGGCGCTGCCCACGCCGCAGGTGATGCCGCATCCGGCGGTGGCCCGTGTACCGTCGATGCCGGTCGCCGACGGCCAGCTCGCCGCGCCCGTGCAAGACGCGGCGCCGGCTGCGGCAACGGACAGCGGCACCCCGGCACCCGTCGCCGCGGTCGAAGCCAGCCTCGCCTACCTGGCCCACCCCATCACTTACCCGGCGCATGCCTTGCGCGGGCATCTGGAGGGTACGGTGGTGCTGCGCGTCCTGGTGGACGAGACCGGCAAGCCGCTCGAAGTCGGCGTGCTGCGCAGCAGCGGCCACGCGGAACTCGACCGCAGCGCCCGCGAGCAGGTCCTGGCGCACTGGCGCTTCCAGCCGGCCATCGTAAACGGGCACGCGACGCGCGCCTGGGCCAGCGTGCCGGTCACGTTCACCCTGCGCGGCTGACCGCGGCGGCCGGTTTTCACGATCTCTCTGAGCGTAGCCGCGCCGGATCGGTTGAGAGGAAAACGGAAAAACCTGCGATAACGGGCGTGGGTGGCACGCGCCGGATTTCCACGGACCACTCCGAGCCTGGCCGGATCGATTGGGGAGCCCGTCGCCCCGGCCGGCTTACGCCACTTTAACCGGGCGCATGATCCACTGGCGCCCCTTTATCCTGCTGGGAGGCCCGCATGGGCAGACCACGGCGAACCTTGAAGCTGTTGCGCGAGATCGCGCTGGAGCACGCAAGCGTGGCGCACCCGGACCTGGCTTCGATGGCACGCGAGCTGGGGCAGCTGGTGCACCGCGACAACGCGGCGATCGCTGCGCGGCTGGCGCGCCTGCCGCGGCGCGGGCAGGGCCTCGGTCGCTGGCAGCTGGCGCAGCGCAACCAGCCGCCGGTCAGCATGCTGGTGATGGCGTGGCCGGCAAACCATTGCACGCCGGTGCACGATCATGCCGGCCTGTGGGGGCTGGAGCTGGCCCTGGTCGGTGCGCTGGAAGTGCAGTCGTGGCGCCGCGACCCGGGCTCGGGCACCTTGCGCGCGCTGGGCCGCGACTGGCTCGGCCCCGGCGACGGCATCTGGTTCGAGGGCGACCCCAATCACGTGCACCGCTGCCGCAATCTGTCCCAGCACGAGACCGCGCTCACCCTGCACGTCTACGGCGGCGAACTGAACCACTATCAGGCATACGAGCAGACCGCACCCGCCGGGCCGTGGACCGCGCGGGCCACCGACTGCGCCGTGGCCGGGCACTGGCCGGCCTGACCGACGCCACGCCAGGGGAACAGGAAAACCGCATGTTTCGACGGGTCGCCATCATCGGCGGCGGCGCCGCGGCCGCCAGCCTGCTCAGTGAGCTGCTGGAGCGCGAGCCGCCGCAACCGCTGCAACTGGACTGGTTCACCGGTGCCGGCGAATCGGTGCGCGGCGTGGCCTACGGCACTGGCTCGGAGCGCCACCTGCTGAACGTGCGCGCCGCGTCGATGGGCATGTTCGCCGGCAAGCCGCAGGGCTTCCTGGATTTCGTGCAGCGCGACGACCCGGCGATCGGCGGCACCGATTTCCTGCCGCGCCGGCGCTACGGCGACTACCTGGAGGCCGAGGTGGCCCGCGCACTGCAGCAGGGCATGGCGCGCGGCCATCATCACGTCAACGTGGTGCCGTTCGAGGTCGATGCGCTGGTGCCCGAACGCGACGGCGTCACCGTGATCCACGGCGAACGCAGCCATCGCGCCGATGCCGCCGTGCTGGCGCTGGGTGCACTGCCGCCGCAGCCGCTGAAGGGCGTGAGCGCGGCCGCGCTGGACAGCGGTCGCTACATCGTCGACCCGTGGCCCTGGCTGGCGCAGCTCGACGCGGTGCCGCCACCGCGTACCGTGGCGGTGATCGGCCTGGGGCTCACCGCGGTCGACGTGTTGCTGGAACTCTCCGCGCGCTGGCCACACACCACCTTCGTCGCCACCTCGCGCCATGGCCTGCTGCCCGAGGCGCACCTGGCCCATGCCGGCACGCCTGCCGGCGACAGCGCCGAGCTGGTGGATGCCATGCGCGACGGACCGGAGATCCGCCGCTGGATGCACCTGTTGCGGGAGGCGATCGCGCCGCATGGCATCGAGTGGCGCACTGTCGTCGACAGTCTGCGCCCACACCTGCCGGACCTGTGGGGCGAGCTGCCGCCCGAGCAGCGCGCGCGCTTCATGCGGCATGCCCGCTGGGCGTGGGAACGTGCGCGCCACCGCATGCCGCCGCAGGTGCACGAGGCCATCGTCGCGCTCGAACAGCAAGGTCGCCTGCAGCGCCGACGCGGCCGCCTGCAGGCCGCTGAGCCAAGCGGTCAGGGCCTGCAGTTGCAGTTCCGGCACGCCGGGCACAGCGAGGTACAGCACGCCGACCTGGCGATCCAGACCACCGGGCTGGCCACCGACGTGCGGCACAGCCGTCATCGACTGGTGCGCCAGTTGCTCACCAATGCCCACGTCACCGGCGATCCGCTCGGCCTCGGCCTGGTGGCCAGCCGCGATGGCCGCCTGCATCATGACGGCCAGCCGTGGCCGCACCTGTTCGCCATCGGCAGCCTGCTGCGCGGCACCTTGTGGGAATCCACCGCGATGCCGGAAATCCGCCAGCAGGCCCGCAACCTGGCCGACCAGATCCTGGCCGGCTGAACCGGCGCGGCCGTCACCATGACTGCCAGCGTCCTCACCGCCTGCATCGTCGCACTGCATCTGCTCGGCGCGCTGTCGGCCTTGCACGCGATCCGCCACGCACGCACGCCGCAGGGTGCGATCGGCTGGATGCTGGGCCTGTTGCTGCTGCCGTACGTGACCTTGCTGCCCTATCTCTACCTGGGCTCCAGCCGGTTCTTCGGCTACCACGCCGGCCACGGCGCGCCGACATCGCAGCCGGTGACGGCGAACACGGAAGCCGCGACCGTCGAGCCGGCCTGCGCACGCTTCGCCGCGATCAGCGCGCTGCAGCGGCGGCCGTTCCGCAGCGGCCATCGCCTGCGCCTGCTGATCGACGGCGAAGGCACCTTCGCGGCGATGCTGGCCGCGATGGCAACGGCCGAGCATTGTCTGCTGGTGCAGTTTTTCGTGATCCACGACGACGCGCTGGGCCGGCGCCTGCAGCAGGTGCTGCTGCAGCGCGCGGCCGCCGGCGTGCAAGTGTGCGTGCTGTTCGACGGCGTCGGCAGCCATGCGCTGCCGCGCCGCTACGTGCAGGCGCTGCGCGAGGGCGGCGTGGCGATCCACCGCTTCGCCACGCATCGCCTGCGCAACCGCTTCCAGCTCAACTTCCGCAACCATCGCAAGATCGTGGTGGTCGACGGCGCACGCGGCTTCGTCGGCGGCCTCAACGCCGGCGATGAATACCTGGGCCGCAAGCCGCCGCTGTCGCCGTGGCGCGACACCATGCTGGAACTGTGCGGGCCGGCGGTGGCCGACCTGCAGCAGGTGTTCGCCGACGACTGGCAATGGATCACCGGGCAACTGCCGCCGCTGCTGGACGCACCGCAGGACGAAGGCCGCGCCAGCGCGCTGGTGGTCGCAGCCGGGCCCGCCGACCGCCTGGAAACCGGCTCGCTGTTCTTCACCGCGGCGATCCACGCCGCACGCCGGCGACTGTGGCTGAGCACGCCGTACTTCGTGCCCGACCACGCGGTGCGCGCGGCATTGCAGCTGGCGGTGCTGCGCGGGGTCGATGTGCGCGTGCTGATCCCGTCGCGACCGGATCACCACACCGTGTTCCTCGCCTCCACCCTGCACGCCTACCACGCGGTGCGCGCCGGCATCGGCATGTTCCGCTACCAGCCGGGCTTCCTGCACCAGAAGGCGCTGCTGATCGATGACGATGCCGCCGCGATCGGCAGCCTGAATCTGGACAGCCGCTCGTTCCGACTCAACTTCGAAGTCGGCGCGCTGGTCGTCGACGGGGCGTTCGCCGGCGAAGTCGAAGCGATGCTGCGCACGGACTTCAGTCGTGCCGTGGCGATCGACGAGCGCGAGTATCGCGACGCGTCGTATCTTCGCCGCGTCGCGATGCACGTGGCGCGGCTGTTCGATCCGTTGCTGTAGGAGCGGCTGCAGCGTCGCGCGACCGGAAAAAGAAGCCGGCACATCCTGTGCCGGCTTAGCCTCGGGGAAAGTCTCCGGGCCGGGTGGCCTGTCGCGGCAACCCGCGCTTGACGTGCATTTCGTACCGTGAGTGTCGGGAGCGCCTTTCCATGGGCTCCCGAGGAGTGTCCGACGCGCCGGGCCTGTCGATACCGCCAAGCCATGCTGCCGGCGCCACGCGCGGTCAGAAGTCGTAACTGACGCCAAGGCGCACGTAACGAGGCTGGGACTGGGATACTGCCATGCGGTAGGTGGTGTATTCGCCACCGGTCGCGCCGTAGAACGGGTCGGTCTGCGTGGTTACCCGATTGTTGAGCAAGTTGTAGACCATCACGTTGAAGCCCAGCTTCTTGTCGGCCCACAAGGGTCGGTATTCGGCGCTCAGGCTGACGGTGTACTGCCACGGGTTGTGGCCGGCGTCGCCCGGTCGCGACACCTTGCCGGCACACCAGTGGTAATAGGCGCCGTAGCCAAGTCCCGGGTTGGTCTCGTCCAGGCCGTACATGCCAAGACAACTGCGCGGCGCACCGGAAATGATGGCCAGGTTGCCGGACAACATCCACTCAGGCGTCAGCTGGTAGGAGCCATACGCCTTGATCTGATGGCGACGACTGTTGGAGAGTTCGCCGTTGGCGTACTCCATGACCTGCGCATAATCCCAGTCCACCGTGGCGGATACGTCCACCTGACCGATATCCGAACGCACCTGGCCCTCGCTGTTGCCGTAGCTGCGCGAGAACAGGTAGTCAACTTTGCCGAACCACTTGCCGTCAAACGGATGCTCGAGGAACAACTCCAGTCCGTAGTAATGATGACCAGGCTGCTGCCGCCGGCCGACGCAAACGCGTTGACATCATGGATGGCGGCGGCCGCCACGCTCATGCGCAGCGAAGCCGACGGATTGCGCTCCGGGCGACCGTAGTCGGTGTACAGGTGAGCCTTCGACGACGATTGCGGCGGGCGCCCGCTCGGCTTGAGTGGGCGGGCCTGCTGATGCCGTACCGTCGGCAACAAGCTGGTGGTGCGCAAGGCAGTCGCGGCGGGTGCCGGTGCCTTTTTCCGGGCCTTTGTCGGTGCCGCATAGCGCGGCAGACTGCATCCGGGCGTCAACAGCGACAGGCTGGCGCATCGCGGACGCGATTTGCGTGCGCAAGTATTCATGTTCCCCTCCAGCAAAGGCCCCCCGTGGCCTGGTTCATCACGCATTGGATGCGCATGGAGTGCGCTCCCGACGCACCGACGAACCGAGCGCCATGCTACGAGTCAACCATGCTGTCGCTCTAGGCGATCCTGGCCAGGACTGGCGCTGAAGTCGGCATGAAATTCTCCCGGACGGCGATGCGATGGCGCTGGCGTCGCGCACCGGCGCACGGAGGCGACTCCCGGATGACGAGTGCCATCGGCGCGTCGATCACTTGCAAATCGGGTGCAGCCGACGGCTTGAGTTCACCGCGCGAGAGCGAGGCTCGCCATCCGGAGAAAGACGGTCAACTCGCCATCACGTCCGTGCGTCGCTGCCGCCACGGCTGCGTCGATCCCCACCGCACGATGCGTACCCCACGCCGATGCCCAGCGACACGCCGAGCAACTCGCACAGCACGCGCAGGCCGAGGTGCTCCGGATCGTGCATGCCGGCCAGCACCGCTTGCAGCAGGGCGATCGACTGCAGGTTGGCGTAGTTGAGATAGAACATGTCCCACAGGTCGCCGCTGACGGTGAGCACGCAGGCCAGCAGGAACGCCCAGCCGATCTTGCGCGCAGCGCTCCAGCCGCGGCGTCGGCCCAGCCAGTGCAGCGCCAGGAACAGCAGTAGCCCGGCCGCTGCCGAGATCGCGCCGGCCTGCAGGCCGCCGACGATGCCACTGCCCATCCATGATTGGTCGTAATGCACTGCGCTGCCCCTTCGGGATGCCGCGCGCGTGTCCGCCTGCCGCGCGCGCACGCTAGACTGCCGCTCCACCTGTCCGGAGCAGTCTGCATGACTCACGCCGTTTCCGCCACGACGGCCCTGATCGTGGTCGACGTGCAGCCCGACTTCATGCCCGGCGGAGCGCTGGCCTGCCACGACGGCGACGCGATCATCGACGGCATCGACGCGCTGCTGCGCGCGCGCCGCTTTCGCCATGTGGTGGCCACGCAGGACTGGCATCCGCGCGGCCACGCGTCGTTCGCCAGCTCGCATCCGGGCCGTGCGCCGTTCGACGAGATCACCCTGCATGGCCAGCCGCAGACCCTGTGGCCGGATCACTGCGTGCAGGGCACGGCGGGCGCCGCGCTGCATCCGCAGGTGGACTGGTCGGCGCTGGACGCGGTGATCCGCAAGGGCAGCGACCCGGGCGTGGATTCCTACAGCGGCTTTCGCGAAAACCACGGCCCGCAAGGCACGCGCCCCGGCACCGGCCTGGCCGGCTGGCTGCGCGAGCGCGGCGTGGACGAGGTGGTGGTGTGCGGACTGGCGCGCGACGTGTGCGTGCTGTGGACCGCGCAGGACGCCGTGGCGCTGGGCTTTCGCGCGCGCATGCTGTGGGAGCTCACCCGCCCGGTCACCCCGGCCAGCGACGAAGCCACCCGCGCCGCGTTGCTCGCGCAGGACATCGACGCCCTGTAGGAGCGCCCTGTGCGCGATGCTCTTCCCACGGATTCGGGATTCGCAAGAGCATCGCGTGCGGAGCGCGCTGGCATGAAGTTCGCTCAGGCGTCGTTCTCGCCGCGGGCGCGCACCGCGATCGCGCCGTCGTCGTCCACGTCCACCGTCAGCGTGATCGGGCGGCAGCATACCTGGCAGTCCTCGATGTATTGCTGGCTGGGGATCGATGCGTCGAGCAGGATTTCGACGGGTTCGCCGCAGTACGGGCAGTCGATGGTGTGGGGCGTGAGCATGGCGTGTCTCCGCGGATGGCCGGGCCAGTGAAGCACGGCTCCGGGTGACGCGATCGTCAAGCGTGGCGCAACGACCACGCCTGCGGCAGGCCGATCCAGAACAGCGCGTCGCGCTTGCAGCGCGGGGCCAGCTTCAGCAACTCGTTGTCCTTGCTGACCAGCCAGCGCGCACCCGCCGCCTGTGCCAGTTCCAGGAATTTCTGATCGTCCGGATCCCCGCAGCGCGGAAGCGGCATCTCGGGCGACGCCGTGGCCTGATCGTCGGGCAGGCAGTGCACCAGGGCATCGAACGCGGCCTCGACGCCGGGCCGTGCTTCGGCGGTGAGCGGCACCTGCGGATAGTGCAGCACGCGCAGCCATTCGGCGCGGCAGTCGGCGCGCGTCACCGCCTGGATGCGGCCCTCGTGCATCGCCACGTGCAGCGCGGCGGACTGCGCATCGTGGAACAGGAAGATGTCCAGGCACACGTTGGTGTCGAGCACCACACGGGGCACATTCGGGAATGCGGCGATCATCGGCACATGATGCGGCAAGCGGGTCACGCGATGCACGTGATGCCTCCCCCGCGGCACGGACGAGCGGGCTCCGGCTGCGCATGCGGTCGCGGCGACGACCACCGCCGCGACCGCATGTTCCGTCCCGCCGACGCAGGGTTCAGTGCGTGCCGTGTCCGTGGTGATCGTGGGACCGGCCGCGCCCGTGGTGCTCGTCGTGGCCGCGTCCCCACGTCAACCTGACGCGCGTGCTGACGTAGACATCGCCCGGGTCGGCCGGCACCTGGGCGAAGTGCTTGCGGCCGAAGTACAAGCGGGTGCCGTCGCTGGACAGCGTGGCGCGGGTTTCCGCGCCGTCCGCCGTGTTGACCGCGGGATTCTCGATCCGGCCGCGCACCGTCCATGGCGAAGCGGTGTTCGGGCGCGTGGCGTACCAGATGTCCTGGTTGCGCGGATCGGCGCTGGCCCGGTTGCTGCTGAACACGATTTCCAGCCCGTCCCTGCGCACGTTGGGCATCAGGTCGGCGGCATCGGTACTCAGCTCGGCCACGCGCACGCCGGGCCCGAAGCTGCCGTCGGCACGCTGGCGGCTCATGTAGATGTCATGGCCCTTGCTGTCCGGATAACCATCGCTGGAGAAGTACAGGAAGGTACCCTGGGCGGTTTTCACTACCGACGGGCTGTATTCCGAACCCTTGGTGTTCGGGCCACCGTCCGCATAGCCGCCCAGATCCACCGGCGTCGCCCAGCCGTGCGCGGGATTCTCGCGGGTCAGAAAGATGTCGCCGGCCGGCGGGCTGCCGGGCGGCGGCGGCGGCATCGCCTTGCAGCCGGTGCAATCCTCGGCGTTCTGCCGCGAGCTGACGAACAGCAGCCACTTGCCGGGCAACGGCGTGGGACAGTAGTCGGCGGCCGTGGGCGAATTCGCCGGTGCGCCGAGGTTGGTGACGTGGTCCCAGCTGCGCATCGCGACATTCCACGTTGCGCGCCAGTTGTCCAGGCCGCCATTGCGGGTGGACATGAAGTACAGGTTGTCCCCGTCCGGCGACTCGATCGGACAGCCTTCGGCGGCCGCGGTGTTGATGCCGGGCGCAAGCTGCGCGTTGCTCCACGCGCCGTAGTGCTGCGCGTAGACATTGGCGGACAGGATGGCGGCGATGGCCAGTGCGCACTGTGGGTACTTGCGGTTCATGGGTCTCTCCTTGCATGGGTGTGGACGACCGCGGAGAAAACCCTTCGCCGCGGACTGGTTGCGCCATGGCGACGCGTCGCTCACCCTGTGCAGGCGCGGGCATCGCGACTGCACGCGAGCGTGCCGGCGAGGGCCGGCGCGCCCAGCTTCGGGGGTGTGGCGCGGCGGGTCTTGAGGCGGCCGCTCGGGAAAGACTGGACTTTGCTTGGATTCCTTGGGAAAACATTGGGGTCGCCCGCAGCACCGGTTTTCGTCCACTCTCGTGCGCTACCCGCCACAGGACGCCATGGACCCGTCAACGCCCGCCCCGCTCGCCTTCGACGACTGCACGATCGACTTCGCCGGCCGGCGTCTGTTGCGCGGGGGCATCGGGCAGCCGCTGGAACCGAAGGCCTTCGCCGTGCTGGCGCTGCTCGCCGGCACGCCCGGCCGGGTCTTCACCCGCGACGAGATACTCGACGCGGTCTGGGGCCACCGCCACGTCACCCCCGGGGTGCTGAACCGGCTGATGACCCTGCTGCGGCATGCGCTTGGCGAGGACGCGAAAGTGGCGCGCTACCTGCACACCGTGCATGGCGTGGGCTACCGCTTCGACCTTCCCGAAGCCACGCCCGACGCGCCGTCACGGGCCGTCCCGGTCCCCGCGTCGCAAGCGCCGACGATGCCGGTGCCGGTGCCGGTGCCGCCTGCCGCGTCACATCCTCCGGTGGCCCGGCGGCGCGCCGGCGACCGGCACGGCATGCCGCGCGCCATGTGGTGGCTGCTGCCACTGCTGGCGCTGCTCGCGGTGGCCGGCTGGCAGTGGTGGCCGCATGCGCCGAGCGCGCCGAAGCCGGCGCCGGAGCGCAGTATCGCGGTGCTGCCGCTGGTCAACGCGAGCAACGACAAGGGACAGCAGTTCTTTTCCGACGGCTTGTCGGAAAGCCTGATCAACTCCCTTTCCCGCTTCGGCGGGCTGAAGGTGATCGGTCGCGATTCCGCTTTCCAGTTCCGCGGCAGCAGGGACGACAGCCGCACCATCGGCCGCAAGCTGGGTGTGTCCTACCTGCTCAGCGGCAGCGTGCAGCACGTGGGCGACGTCGTGCGCATCAACGCCGCGCTGACCAGGGCCGTCGACGGCAGCACGCTGTGGGCCGAGCACTACGATCGCCCGTACCGGAACCTGTTTGCCCTGCAGGACGAAATCGCGTCCGCGGTCATCGGTGCGTTGCAGGTGAAGCTGCTGTCGCCCGGCGAATCCGTCAGGCATGACGACCGGCCGCCCAGCGGCAGCATCGAAGCCTACAACGCCTATCTGCAGGGCCTGAAGCATTGGCACGACGAGGATTTCCGCCGAGCATCCGAATACATGGCCAAGGCCGTGCAACTCGACCCCGGCTATGCGATGGCATGGGCACACCTGTCGGGATCGCTGAGCACCGTCGCCACGTTCTCGAACGAACCCGCCGAGGCCGCCCGCCAGCACATGAACGAGGCAAGGCGCGCAGCGGACCAGGCGCTGCAATTGGCGCCCGGGCTGGGGGCGGCCCACGCGGCCCGCGCCTACCTGATGGTCTACAGCTTCGACCATCGCGGCGCCCTGGCCGAATGCCGTCGCGCCGTGCAACTGGCGCCGGAGGACGGGACCGTCCTCAATGGCTGCGGTTATGTGTTTGCCCAGGTCGGAAAACTGCGCGAGGCAATCCGGTCGAGGCAGCATCTGCTTTCAATCGAACCGCTGTACATCATCAATTACCAGCAGTACGCGAAGCTGTTGCTGGCGTCCGGCCGGCTGGACGAAGCGGAGAAATACCTTGGCACCGCCGAAAGCCTGCCGCAGACGAACGCGCACTGGCGCTATTCATCCTTGTTCCTGCGCATGGCGGTTGCCCTGGCGCGTGGCGACGCGGTCAAGGCCATGGGCAGCGCGCTGCAAATGCCCGCGAAGTACCGCGACCCGTACACGGCGCTGGCGGCCCAGATCGGGCCGGATCGCGCCGCCGCGGACACCGCGCTGGCGAACGCCCTCGCCGGCAAGGCCGAGGCGAACGCCGATCCGCATCTGATCGCGCAGATCTACGCCTTGCGCGGCGATGCCGGCCACGCCGTGGAATGGTTGCAGCATGCTTCGGCCGCCGATCTGCTGTTCCTGCCGACCGATCCGTTCATCCTGAACCTGCGCGACGATCCGCGCTTCATCGCCTTCTGCGAAAGGATCGGCCTGCCGCCCCCGGGCGAAAGCGAAGCGTTGAGCATCGACCAGATCCGCGCCGCGAACGGCACGCGCAACCGCTGAGGCGCAGGAAGCGCCGGGATCGGCGGCAAACCCGGACCCAGCCGATACAATGCGGGCTTTCCGAGCGGAACCGACGACCATGGCCGAGCGCGCGTTCGACGACTACCTGGCCCGCTCCGGCGCCACCCTGGAAGGCTCGCGCTACGCGGCGTGGCTGGCGATCACGCCGCGCCGCCACGGCTTTCCGGTGTATTACGCGATCTGCGAGAACCGCAGCTTCCGCGACAAGGACGTGGCCGAAGCCGCCGCGGCGAAGGCGCTGGCCAACATGACGGGACTGGAGGCGGACGGCACGCCGATCTTTCCCGAGGACTACACCGGCTTCGACGATTAGGCGGGCCGGACCGGCTCGTGGCGATGGACGGCGGGCGGTGCCCGCCCTACGCCGCGGCAGCCAGCGCGCGCAGGCGTTCCACCGCGGCGGGGATGGCCGCGGGCGCATCCACCGTGAGCATGCGCGGCTCGTCGGCGGCCAGGCCGTTTTCCAGTTCGTGCGCCCAGGTCACGTGGTAGGGCATGTGCACGCCCCAGCCGCCCAAGCGCAATACCGGCTCGATGTCCGAGCGCAGCGAGTTGCCGACCATCGCGAACTGCGCCGGCTGCAGGTCGAACTCGCCGAGCACGCGGCGGTAGGCGGCGGCGTCCTTCTCCGAGACGATCTCGATGCGGCGAAACAGGTCGGCCAGGCCCGATTGCGCCACCTTCTTCTCCTGGTGGAACAGGTCGCCCTTGGTGATCAGCACCACCTCGTACTGCTGCGCCACCGCCTCGACCGCGGCGCGGATGCCCGGCAGCAGTTCCACCGGATGCTGCAGCACGGTCTTGCCCAGCTCGATCAAGGCGTGGATGTCGGCCGCGCCGATGCGCCCGTCCGAGACCGCAATGGCGGTTTCCACCATCGACAGCGCCATGCCCTTGGCGCCGTAGCCGAACAGCTTGAGGTTGCGCTGCTCGGTAGCCAGCATGCGCTCGTGCACATCGCGATCGGCCACGTCCACGTAGCGCGCCATGATCGCCGCGAACGCCTCGCCGGCCTGGCGGTAGTAGCCCTCGCTGTGCCACAGCGTGTCGTCGCCGTCGAAGCCGACCAGTTGCAGCATCAGGCGCCCACCCGTGCGCGTACCGCATCCATGTCGCGCACCGGACGGATCTCGATGGCGCCGGTTTGCGACCACGGGAACGACTGCGCGATGCGCACCGCCTCGTCCATGTCGGCCGCCTCGATCAGGTTGAAGCCGCCCAAGTATTCCTTGGTCTCCGCATACGGACCGTCGACCACGCTGGTGCGGCCGTCGCGCACGCGCACGGTGCGCGCGGTCCCCGGCGCTTCCAGCTGCTGCGAATCGAGCAACTGCCCCTGCGCGCGCAACGCGTCGGCCTTGCCGAAACAGCTTTTCATGCGGCTGTCGAACTCGCCCTCGGGCAGCGCGTCCAGCAGCTGGTCGTCGCAATAGATCATCACGAGATATTTCATGGCGTCCTCGGCGGGGAAGGCGGGGCGAAGAGGGATAATGCCGCAATGAACACCCGCGCCGATACCTTCAGCGAATTGTCCTGCCGGCCGATCGCCTTCGTGCGTTCGCCCTACGCGCAGCGCATCGACGCGCCGCACCAGCCCACCGTGGTGGCCGGCACCGAAAGCGGGGCCGCAGTCGACGCGGTGATCGCGTTCGTGGCGGATTTTCCGGCGGCGGCCTGGCGCGACCTGGCCGGCTTCGAGCGGATCTGGCTGCTGTTCGCGTTCCACCGCAGCGAGGGCTGGAAGGCCGAGGTGCGCCCGCCGCGCGGCGGCGGCAAGCGCAGCGTGCTGGCCACGCGCTCGCCACATCGGCCGAATGCGATCGGGCTGTCAGCAGTGGAGCTGGTGGCGGTGGAGGAAGGCGGGTTGCGCGTGCGCGGCGTCGACCTGCTGGACGGCACGCCGATCCTCGACATCAAGCCGTACGTGCCGTACGCGGATGCGTTTCCGGGTTCACGCGCGGGCTGGATCGACGCGATCGACGCGGCGCAGGGCCGGCATTCTGCGCCGGGGCCGCGCAAGCCGCGCAAGCGGCCGCGCGGCGAGGACGTCAGCGGCTCATGAGCAGCTGCCGCAGCAGGTGCTGCCGCCGCTGACGTGGATCTGCCGCGGCTCGGACACGCGGCTGGCCTCGTAACCGGCCTCCTGCAGGGCGGTGATGACCTGGCCGGAGGTCAACTGCGCCGCCACGTCGATCTGTCCCGCGACGGGATCGCCGGTGACCTGCGCGTTGGCGTCATGGGCACGCAGGATGGCGGCGATGGCGCCGGTATCACCGGCAAGATCCTTCACTTGAAACAGCATCGGTACGGTCTCCAGGGTTGAGAGGCGGCACATCCGCCGGGGGCGATGATGGCGCCCGGCACGGCCCGGCGCCCTGACCGGGATCAGGGCAATCCCAGCCGGTGAGACCTGCGCCCGGCAAACTGCCCGGGCCGGCGCGGCTCGCTCCGTCGCCGGCGCCCGATGCATTGGCAGTGGATCGGTTCAGACCTTGGCCGCGCCCGGCACTCCCGCCGGCGCGGCTTTTTTCAGGGCAGCGTCGCGGCCGCCGGCAGCCACGGCGACACGCGCGGGCGCGCCAGCGCGGCGAGCAGTGGCGGGTCGCGCCGGTAGACGTCGGGGCGGAAGCCGACCCGGCCGTCCTCGCGCAGGTCCACCGTCCAGTACGCCAGCAGCAGCGGCACCGGCCTGGGCAGCATCACGGTCTGCGTCTTCAGCGTGTCGATCGCGCGGTCGATGCCCGCGCGATTCCACTGCACCGGATCGTCCAGCAGCAGCTCGGCCAGTTCGCGCGGGCGCTCCACCCGGATGCAGCCGGAGCTGTACGTGCGCTGCTCGCTGGCGAACAGTTCCTGGTGCGGCGTGTCGTGCATGTACACCGCGTAGTCGTTGGGGAAGCGGATCACCAGCCGGCCCAGCGAATTGCCCGGGCCGGCGTCCTGGCGCAGCACGATGCCGCGCGGGTTGGCCCAGTTCACGCTGGCCGGCGACAGCTCGCGGCCCTGGCTGTCCAGCACGCGGATGCGGTTGGCGGCGAGGTAGCCCGGGTTCCTGCGCAGCTTCGGCAGGATGTCGTTCTTCAGGATGGTCGGCGGCACCGTCCAGGTCGGGTTGAGCGTGAGGTAGGTGATCTTCGACTTGAACACCGGCGTGCTGCGGTACGGCTTGCCTACCTGCACGCGCGAGCGCCATACCGGCTTGCCGTCCTTGTAGTAGACGACCTGGTAGCCGGCGATGTCGACCACCACGAACTCGCCCTGCAGCTGGTGCAGCAGCCAGCGCGCGCGCTCCAGGTTCGCGCGCAGCTGCTCGATGCGCGTGGTGACCGGCACGTTCAACGCGGCCAGGGTGGCCTTGCCCAGGTGGCCGTCCGCGACGAGGTAATGTTCGCGCTGGAATTGTTTCAGCGCAGCTTCCAGCGCCGGGGCGTACAGGTCATCCATGCCCTCGCCCACCGCAAAGCCGACCCGTTGCAGGCGCTCGCGCAGCGTCGGCACGCGCGGATCGTGGCTGCCCGGTTTCAGCGTGGGGCCGTCGGCGATCACGGGCCAGCCGCCCTGCGCCGCCACCCCGCGCAACTTCGCCAGCGCCGCACGCAGCTGGGCGTAGTACGGGTGCTGCGGCCGCGCCCGCGCGAACAGCTCGCCGATCGTGTCCTGCGCCAGCGCCTCGCGCACCGCCTGCAGGCCCCGCGCCTGATCGAGCTGGCGCGGGTCGAAGTTCCAGTGCGTGTCCAGCGTGGCCGGATCGACCTTGCCGCGATACAGGTGCAGCAACGCGGTGAAACAGGCGTCGGTGGCCAGCAGGTCGAACTGCGCGCGTTGCTGCGCCGTGGCCTGCGGGTCGTCCAGCACGTGGCGCCGACGTTGCAGTTCGTCCAGCGCGTAGTCCTGCGGGTCGAGGCCGTCGGCGGCCATGCCGCGCAGCGCGGCCAGCAACTGGTCGAGGTCGTCCGGTCGCGTCCATGCCGGCGCGAACCGGTTCTGCTCGTAGAACGCCGCCACCGCGGCGACCGGCGCCGCGGCCGTCGCGCCATCGGCCTGCGCGACGCGCCATTGCTCGATCCGTTCGCGGATCTGCTCGGCCACCGGGCCCGGCGGCGGGGCCACGGTTTGTTCCATGCCGACCGACTCGACTGCGGCCGGCTGTGCAGGCGCCGCGGCGACCGCCAGCCAGCCCAGCAAGGCGGCAGCGCAAACGGCGCGGGAAAAGCCGGACGACATGGAAAGTCCTGTGCGGGAGGATGCGACCAGTCATAGCACAACCGCCGGCCGGCGCAGGCGGGCGCGGCGACCGGTCGCACGGGACAGGTTCTTAACGATCGACTGCTAGCATCGACGCCTGTTCGCGCCCCAAGCCCAAGCCGTCCCGATGAGTCGACTGCGCCTCCTTGCCATCCTGCTGCTGCCGCTCTGTGGTACGGCGCACGCGACCGCGCCGACACTGCGCGACACGCTCAGCAAACTCGCGCCGCAGGCGAATCCGCAGGTGATCGCGCTGGCGCTGGCGGCCACCGACTGCGCCGCGGCGCAAGGCCAGCCGCCGCCCGCGCGACTGGCGGTGATCGACTATTCCCGGCCATCCACCGAGCCGCGGCTGTGGGTGTTCGACCTGGCCCGGCGCAAGCTGCTGTATCAGGAACTGGTGGCGCACGGGCGCAACACCGGCGAGAACCTGGCGAGCAGGTTCTCCAATGCGCCGGAAAGCCGGCAATCCAGCCTGGGCCTGTTCCGCACGCTGGACACCTATGCCGGCCGCAACGGCTACTCGCTGCGCCTGCAAGGGCTGGAGCCGGGTACCAACGACCGCGCACTGGCGCGCGCGCTGGTGATCCACGGTGCGGCCTACGTCAACCCGGCACTGGCCCGCGAGCAAGGCCGCATCGGCCGCAGCTACGGTTGCCCGGCCGTGCGCAGCGCGATCGCGCGACCGCTGATCGACGCGCTCAAGGGCGGCCAGTACGTGTTCTCCTATTATCCCGATGCCAGGTGGCTGGGCGCCTCGCCCTACCTCAAGTGCAGCGGCGGACTGGCGATGACGCCCGCGCTCAGCGCGCCTTGATCCATCCGCACGGTTGCCCTCCCCGCGGAGCGCGCGGCGGGCAACCTCTCACTCGCGAGTCTGCTGCAGGCTCGCGCCGCCCTCGTCCGACGTCACCGGCAGGCGCAGGATCAGCAGCCACAGCAGCACCACCAGCGCGGCCAGCAGCCACGGCAACCAGGCGTGCCCGCGGAACCACCAGATCGTGCCGGCCATCGACAGCGTGACCAGGCCCAGCGCCATCCAGCGCGCGCGCCGCGAAATGCTGCGCTCGCGCTCCCACCGCGCGATCGCCGGGCCCAACCGGGGCAGCGAGAGCAGCCAGCGATGCCAGCGCGGCGAGGCGCGCGACCAGCACGCGGCCGTCAGCAGCAGGAACGGCACGGTCGGCATCACCGGCAGCATCAGGCCGATCAGCCCCAGCAACAACGCCACGCCGCCGGCGATGAACAGCAGCCAGCGCACCAGACCGGTGTGGCGGGGATGTGCGGGGTGCGGGTCGTGTCCACCGCCCTGTTCCGCCGGCTGCCCGCGATCGGACGACTTCACGTTGCGCGCTTCGGCCGGCCTTCGCGGGCCTTGTACAGACGCCGGTCGGCTTCGCCCAGCGCGGCTTCCAGCGAGGCGTCCGGCACCACCGTGGTCGCGCCCATGGTGAAGCCGATCGGCGCAGCGGCGCGATCGGCATCGAGCCGGTCGACCACGCCTTGCGTCAGCTCCTCGCCGGCTCCGCGCAGCAACACCAGGAACTCGTCGCCGCCGAGGCGGATCACTGCATCCTGCGGCCGCACATGGTTGCGCAGGAACGTCGCCATGGCCACCAGCACCTCATCGCCGCGCGCGTGGCCATGGGTGTCGTTGACCTGCTTGAAATGGTCCAGGTCGAACACGATGCAGCCCCAACCCGCGGCCGGCCCGGCCGTCAGCTCGGCCAGATAGCGGCGATTGAAGCAGCCGGTCAGTGCGTCGTGGATCGACCACTCGCGCAACTGGCTCTCCTGGCGGAAGCGCTCGGTGACGTCCAGCGCATGGCCCAGCACGTAGGGATCGTCGCCCTCGACATCGTCGTCGAGCACGTTGTGGTATTGCCACACGTGTTCGCTGCCATCCTTGGCGATCACCTGCAGCATGCCCGTGTCGCTGTCCTTGCGCATGATGCGCAGCAGATATTCGGCGAACCGCGGGCGCTGTTCGGCGCGCATGAAATCGGTCAGCGGGCGGCCGATCATCTCGCCCACCGAATAGCCCAGCGACTTGGCCGCCGCCGGGTTCACCGACAGCAGCACGCCCTCGTGGTCGTGCGTGCAGATCAGGCCGGGGCTGTACTGGAACAGCTTGCGGTAGCGGCGGTCGCTGGCCTCCAACGCCGCGATCGCGCGCCGCTGCAGGGTGATGTCCTGGAAAGCGCCGGCCAGCCGCAGCGGGGTGCCATCCTCGGCGCGTTCCACGATGCCGACCGCGCGCACCCAGATCCTCCGGCCAGTGGCGGTGGTCAGTGGCAGTTGCAGATCCCATCCCTCGCCGGTGTCGATGCTCTTGCGCACGGCCGCGTCGATCACCGGCCGCGCCCCCGCATCGTAGAAGCTCACCGCTTCTTCCAGGCTCGGGTGGAAACCCGGCGGCACGTCGTGCAGGCGGCAGGTCTGGTCCGACCAGGTGATCGCCTTGGTGGCCAGGTCCAGCTCCCAGCCGCCGGCACCGAGCAGGCATCCGGTGCGTTCGAGCAGCGCTGCGTGGGTGCGCCGCTTCGGTTCCGTCTCGCGGGCCGACTCCGGCGGCTGCCGCAGCGACGGTGCCGTGCCGACCGGCGCGGGCTTGTTCCGGTGCGCGACCGGCCGCGTTTCCAGCACCTGTGCCACCGCGCGGGCCAGTTGCCGCAGCGTCTCGTGTTGCCGCTCGTCGAGTGTACCCGGCACGCGATCGAGCACGCACAACGCGCCCGCCTTCGCGCTCTCGCCCCGTCTGATCGGCACGGCGACGAAGCAACGGATGCCCGCCGCGCCGGCAACCAGAGGATCGTCGGCGCAGCGCGGATCGAGCCGTGCGTCGGGAATCGCCAGCACGCCGGAACTCGCCTTGGCCAGCACCCGCAGCACGCTCGGCTCGTCGATATCCGCCGCCGGCCCATGCACGGCGAGCCCGCGGCCGTCGGCATCGACCAGCACGATCAGCGCAAGCGCCCGCCCGCTCGCCGCCGCGGCGCTGCGCACGAGTGCATCGAACAGCGGCTCGGCGCGAGTATCCAGCGCACCCATGGCGCGCAGCGTCGCCAGGCGCAGCGTTTCGTCAGCGTGGTGGGAGGCAGCGGACATACGGGGCGGCAATCGGCTCGCGGGTCGGCACATCGTGTGGCCACCGTAGCAGTCCGCATCTGAATCGGCCACGCACGCGACCGCAGTTTCGGCCGCTGCCGCCACGAAAAAGCCGCCCGGATCGCTCCGGGCGGCTTCGTCATGCCGCCCTCAGGCGACGCGGGTCACTCGGCGCTGCCGTCCAGTCCGCGACGCTCCAGCAGCGGTTCGATCCGCGGCTCGTGGCCGGCGAAATCGCGGAACAGCTGCAGTGCATCCTTGCTGCCGCCCTGCGACAGCAGGGTCGCGCGGAAGCGGTCGCCGTTGGCCCGGGTCAGGCCGCCGTGGCTCTTGATCCACTCGACCGTGTTCGCATCCAGCACCTCGGACCAGATGTAGGCGTAGTAGCCGGCCGCGTAGCCGCCCATGATGTGGCTGAAGTACGGCGTGCGGTAGCGCGGCGGCACCGGCGCGTAATCGGTGCCGTTGGCCTTCAGCGCGGCCGCCTCGAAAGCCATCACGCCGCCGGCGTCGGGGATCTTGTCCGCGCCGAGCTGGTGCCAGCTCTGGTCGAGCATCGCCGCGCCCAGATACTCGGTGGTGGCAAAGCCCTGGTTGAACTTCGAGGTGGCCAGCACCTTGTCCAGCAGCGCCTTGGGCATCGGCGCGCCGGTCTGGTAGTGCCTGGCGTAGTTGGCCAGCACGCTGGGCCAGTCGGCCCACATCTCGTTCACCTGCGAGGGGAACTCGACGAAGTCGCGCGGCACGCTGGTACCGCTGAAGCGCGGGTACTTCACGTTGGAGAACATGCCGTGCAATGCGTGGCCGAACTCGTGGAACGCCGTGGTCACCTCGTCCCAGGTCAGCAGGGTCGGGCCGCTGGTCGGCTTGGTGATGTTGAGGTGGTTGGCTACCACCGGCAGGTTGCCGGTGAGCCCGGACTGGTCCACGTAGGAGTTCATCCAGGCACCGCCGCGCTTGGACGGGCGCGCGTACATGTCGGCCAGGAAGATCGCCAGCTGGCTGCCGTCTTCATTGTAGACGTCGTACACCAGCACGTCGGGGTTGTAGACCGGCAGGTCGGTGCGCTGCTTGAACTTGAGTCCGTAGAGCTGGCCGGCGGCGTAGAACACGCCGTTCTCCAGCACGTTCTTCATCTCGAAGTAGGGCTTGAGCTGGCTCTCGTCGAAATTGTATTTGTCGGCGCGGACCTTCTCCGTGTAGTAGGCCCAATCCCACGGCTGCAGCGCGAACGTGGGCTGGCCCTTCGCCGCCTGTTCCTTGTCGATCATCGCCTGCAACGCGACGCCTTCGCGCCTGGCGTTGGCGACTGCCGCCGGCGCCAGCTTGCCGAGCATGGCGTTGACCGCTTCCGGCGTTTTCGCGGTCTGATCGGCCAGCACGTAGGCAGCCCAGGTCGGGTAGCCGAGCATGCCCGCCTTCTCCGCACGCAGCTTCATCACCTGCGACACGATCGCGGTGTTGTCGTACGCGTTGCCGCGGCTGCCGCGGGTAATCGAGGCCTTGTACAGGCGCTCGCGCAGCGCGCGGTTCTCCAACTGCGCCAGCGGCGGCTGGCCGGTGGTGTTGAGCAGGGCGATCACGTACTTGCCATCGAGCCCCTTCGCCTTGGCGGCGGCGGCCGCGGCGTCGATCTGGGCGTCGGTGAGGCCGGCCAGTTCGGCGCGGCTGTCCACCACCAGCGCCGAGTCGTTGACCTCGGCCAGCACGTTCTGGGTGAACTTGGTGCCGAGCCTGGCCAGCTCGCCGTTGATCTGCTTCAGGTGCGCCTTGTCGGCGTCGGACAGCCTGGCGCCGGCCCGCACGAAATCGGTGTGGTAGCGCTCGATCAGCCGCACGCCCTGCGCGTCCAGGCCCAGGCTGGCGCGCGCGTCGTACAGCTTCTGGATGCGCGCGAAGAGCGCCGGGTCCAGCGTGATCGCGTCGCGGTGCGCGGCCAGCTTCGGCGCGTACTCGGCCTGCAGCTTCTTCAGCGCATCGTTGTTCTCGACCCCGGACAGGCTGAAGAACACGGTCGAGGTGCGCTGCAGCACGTCGCCGGATTTCTCCAGCGCGATGATGGTGTTGTCGAAGGTCGGCGCAGCGGGGTTGGCGCTGATCGCCGCCACTTCACGCAGCTGCTCGGCCATGCCGCGGTCGAACGCGGGCGCGTAGTCGCTGTCCTTGATCCTGTCGAACGCGGGGTAGTGCAGCGGCAGCGTGCTTTCGGCGAAGAACGGATTGGCGCGGACGTCGGCAGCCGCCGCGTGGGAGGCGTGTGCGCCGGCGTGCTGCTTGTCCGCCGCGGTGTCGGCATAGGCCGCCATGGAGCTGGTCAACGCGATCGTCATCGCCAGGGAAAGGGTGGGCTTCATCAAGGTCTGCTCGACGTGGGGGAACCCCGATCCTACCCAAAGCCTGTGCCACGCACCCATGACTAAAGCCATGGGTGAACACCGCGAGATCCGCTACAACGGGTCCGCATGCGTGGCGAAGAAAGCCTGCAGGAACGCTTGCCGCGCCGCCCCGTGGTCGACCTCGGTACGGCAATGCGCCGCAATCACCTGGCGCAGCAGTCCGCCAGCGGATTCGCGCACCGCGGGCCAGGGCGGCAGGTCCGCGCCGTTGGGATCGCCGGTCTTGATGAACTGTGCAAAGTAGCCTTCCATCGTGGCGGACGCGGCGCGGTCGGCAGCCGTCCACGCGTAGACCGGATTGCCCGCCAGGTTGCCCAGCGCGTACTCGATCTCGCCGCTGTGCACGGCGCCGGGATCGGGCGTTTCACCCGGCGCCGGCGCCAGCTTGGCCGGGCGCGGCTGGTCGAAATAATAGAAATACACCGGCGCGCCGCCGTGGCGGAGCTGCAGGTCCATCCAGCGCCAGGTGGTGTGCGCGATGAACATGTCGCCGGCCAGCGCGGTGGCGGAGGATTTCACCTGCGTCGCGTCGTCGCCGGGGTACAGCGCCAGTGCGTGCGCCGCCTGCGTGCCGAACAGCCGCTTCAGCGCTGCGCGGTAATTGGCAGGGGTCGGCGGCTGATCTTTCAGGATCGCGGTGTAATGGCTCTCCTGCGAATTGCTCCCCAGCAGCAGCGGCACCGGTGCCTGCCCGCCGCGGGCCATGGTGGCCGCTGGCGGCTCGCGCAGGAACCAGCCGTCGAGATTCGCGTCGGCGTCGCCGTGCTGCTCGCGCGTGGCCTGCAGCAGGCGATCGGCCGGCAACGCACGCAGCGCGGTCAGCGAGTCGGCGCCGAGACGCTGCGCGAACGCCTCGCCGCGGCGCTCCATCGTCGCCAGCGGCACCGGCGCGATCGGCGCGATCAGGGCGCCGCTTTCGCCGATCGCGCGGGCAAACAGCCCGCGCGACAGCGGCGAGGTCATCAGCGCGCTCACCGCGATCGAACCGGCCGACTCGCCGGCGATCGTCACCTGCGCCGGGTCGCCGCCGAAAGCGGCGATGTTGTCGCGCACCCAGCGCAGCGCGGCGACCTGGTCGAGCAAGCCGTAGTTGCCCGCCGCGTGCTGCGGCGATTCGGCGGCGAGGGCCGGCGTGGCGAAGAAGCCGAATACGCCCAGGCGATAGTTCACCGTCACCGTGACGATGCCGCGGCTGGCCAGGTTGGCGCCGTCGTAGCGCGGCTCCGAGCCGTCGCCGGCAACGAACCCGCCGCCGAAGAAATACACCAGCACCGGCAGCCTGGCGGTCGCGCCTGCAGGCTTCCACACGTTGAGGTAGAGACAGTCCTCGCCCATGCCGGCGGAGCGGAACCGCATGTCGCCGAACAGCGGCAGCTGCATGCAGCGCGGGCCGAAGCGCGTCGCCTGGCGCACGCCGCTCCAGGCCGGAGCGGGTTGCGGCGGTTTCCAGCGCAGCGGACCGATCGGCGGCGCCGCGTACGGAATACCCTGGAACTCTTCCAGCGCCATGCCGTTCGCCTTCGCAAGCTTGCCTTCGATCCTGCCATCGGCCAGTGACACGCGAGGCGGAGGCAGCGGGGCGGCGGCGTGAGCCGCGAAGGCAGCGAGGCCGATCACCCCGGCGAGGATGCTGGCGAGCAGGCGCGCCTTCCGCGGCGCGGGTGATGCAGTCGGATCGAACATCGTGGCGGCCCGTGAATACCTGCCTTGCAGCCTAGGCGCCGGCCTGGTCGATGTCATCCCTGGGCGCAGCGCCTCAGACCTCGTCCGCGCCGCACACATCCATCGCAACCGGCTTGGCGCAATCGGCCTGCACGGCGACCGCGGGTGCGGCACGGCGCGCGCTGGCCTGCTGCGACGACGACGGGCTGGCGGCCAGCATTGCCCCCATCACCAGCACGCAGACGCTGGAGCAGGCAACGAACAGCATGGTCAGAAAGATGGATTCGAATTTCATGACGCGTTCTCCGATTGAACAGAAAGTCCCTGTGCTGTCCATGGAGCAATCGGCGTGCCAACCCGAAAATTTGTTGCAAGCTTTTGATTTACTTTATGTTTGATGTCGATTGCCGCTGCGGGCGGCTGTCCGCGGACAGCGTCGCCCGTGCGGCCGGACAACGGTTCAGCCCGCTGCGTCCGCGAGGTTGCACACGGGCGCACCGGCCAGTCACACTCCATTAACATACCGCTTAGTACATTATCCCCATGTCGTGAGACACGCTTCCCACCGTGCGGCGAGGCTCCCCCTCCTCCTCCGCACCCGACACAGATGGACCCCCAACCCGCAGACTCCCCTCTGCGGGTTTTTTTTCGTGCCTGTGCCGCTACTCGCCCGGTGCGTACTTTTCGTGCAGCGCCACCGGCGCCACCGGGCGCTGCGTGCGCCGGCGGATCGCCAGGTTGATCAGCTCCACGAACACCGAGAACGCCATCGCCGCGTACACGTAGCCCTTCGGGATGTGCTGGCCGAAGCCGTCCGCCATCAGCACCAGGCCGATCATGATCAGGAAGCTCAACGCCAGCACCTTGACCGTGGGGTGGCGCTCGACGAACTCGCCCAGCGGCCTGGCGAACATCAGCATGAACACGATCGAGGCCAGGATCGCGGTGACCATCACCCAGCGCTGATCGACCATGCCCACGGCGGTGATGATCGAGTCCAGCGAGAACACGATGTCCAGCAGCATGATCTGCACGATCACGCCGCCGAAGGTGGCCGTCGCCGCGGCCGCGCCGCCGGTGCTGACGTGCTCGGTGGCGCCCTCCAGCTTCTGGTGGATCTCGTGGGTCGCCTTGCCGATCAGGAACAGGCCGCCGCCGATCAGGATCAGGTCGCGCCACGAGAAAGCGTGGCCGAACAGCTCGAACAGCGGCGCGGTGAGTCCGACGATCCAGGCAATCGCCAGCAACAGGCCCAGCCGCGACACGGCCGCCAGCATGATGCCCAGGCGCCGCGCCTTGTCGCGTCGTTCCGGCGGCAGCTTGCCGGCCAGGATCGAGATGAAAATGATGTTGTCGATGCCCAGCACCAGCTCGAGCGCGGTCAGCGTGGCGAGGGCGATCCAGATTTCGGGGTTGGCCAGTTGTTCCATGGGTGGTCTCTATCGAAGGGCGCCGGCCGGAAAGCATCCTGGCCCGCGGAAACGGCGAAGGCGCGCAAGCACGCTTCACGATGGGTTCTGGACGCCAAAGGGCGGGTTGATGCTCCGGTGAGGCTCTGGGGCCACGGCGGAAAGGCATCTTTGCAGGACGCACCTTCGCCGTGGGACGGCGAAGGTCTTGCTCGCAAATGGCTGTGCCATTTGCTGCTGCACCGGGGCGCAAGGCCCGTCATGACGGCGACAGCGATCGGGAGCTACTCCCCTTCAGCGGTCGATGCTAGCACAGCCCCGGCGCGTGACCACGCCGGGCGGCCGGCGTCAGCCGGCCGGATGCGCCAGCGCAAAGTCGATCGCTGCCACCACCGCCGCCACCTGGGCGTCGTTGCACTGCGCGGGCGTGGCGCGCGGGCTGTCGGGGTAGACCTCGGTGGTGGTCTTGAACGGCGCGGCGGTGATGCCGGCGCACAGGCCGAGCCGGCCGTAGTCGTATTCGATCACGCCATGCGCCACCACCGGCGAGCCGATGATGGTGCCGTCGGGGTCGGCCGGCGCGATATGGGTGACCTTGGCCACCGCGGCAATGATCGCCTGCTGGAACGCGGGCTGCGGCTGCGCGCTGTCGGCGCACAGGTAGAAGCCATCGGGAATCGTGCCGGGTTCGAACGGCTTGCCGTCGCGGGCCGCCAGGGCCGGGCGGAACTCGGCCTCGTCGCTGTCGGTGGTTTCGTGCAGATCGATGTGCATCAGCACGCGCTCGCGCAGCGGCGCCACCAGCGCCATCAGCGCGGCCGATTCCTGTGCCGGGCTGTGCGCATGGAACGAGCGGTTGGGATCGAGCGCAGCAGCATTCCAGCGCTGGATGCGTTCGTAGCCCCACGGGCTCACGCACGGCACCACCAGCAGGTTGGCCCGGCCGGCGAGGTCTGCCGCATGCTGCTCGGCGAATTGCAGCGCACCGTGCACGCCACTGGTTTCGTAGCCGTGGACGCCGCCGGTGACCAGCATCACCGGCAGCTCGTCGCGCCAGGATGCACTGCGCAGGGCGTACAGCGGATGGCGTGCGTCGGGATAGGCCAGCTCACCGTACGGTGCCACCGCCCAGTGCGCGCGCAGCGCGTCGATCCGGCGCAACACGTCATCCGCGTAGCTGCGCTGCACGCGCTGGCGCGAGCGCCATGTCTCGCGTTCGGCCTCGCCCCAGGGCTGGAGCGCCGTGCCTACGGGATAGAAGCTGGACTGGTTCATCGTGGTTCCGTGCGTGGGCGACGGGAAGCCGACGGCCGCGCCGCCGGTCCCGATGACCTGGGGACGCTTACTTCGCGCCGCCGTTCGCGGCACCCTTGGCCGGCAGCGGTTCGAGGTTGAAGCTGATCGTGGTGAGCTTGGCGTCCAGACCCTGCACGACGTCGCTGGTCAGGTCGTTGCTGGTGTTGCCGCCGAGCACCGCGTCGCGGTTGAGCAACAGGCCGCACTGGTGCTTCTTGTAGCTGGCGGCAACCACCGGCTGCGCTTCCTGGCCGATCCGCTGCATCACCTTGGCGCGGGTGAGCTGGATGCGCTCGTTCTGCTCGCCGGCCTGCGACTGGAAGGTCTGCATGCGCTGCTGCAGCGCCGCGCCCTGCTGCTTGCGCTGGTCCTCGGTGAGCGAAGCGGCCTTTTGCTGGAAGGCCTGGATGTCCGCATCCAGCGGCTTGCGCTGGTTCGACAACTGGCTGTTCGCCTGCTCGGCCAACTGGCCCAGCCGCTCGCTGGCGGCCTTGCCGACCTTGGACTGCGCGAACACGGCCTCGCGCGAGAGCATGCACACGCCGGCCACCGCGTTGCCGCCGAGCTCGTCGGCGGCTTGCGCGCTCTGGGCGTGCGCCCCCTGGACGGGAACGACGGACAAACCGGTGGCGAGGGCGAGCGCGGCAGCGAGCGTGAGACGAGGCAGGTTCATGGTGGCGGTTCCGGATGAATTGAGGTCACGAGTTCAGCCGACCACATGCCGGCTGCGTGGTTCCCCAGCATAGCCGATCGCGCGCGCGTCGCGATTCAGCGCCCGTTCGGGGCGCCCCGCGGCGGCGGCGCCACGCTCCGGTTGGCTGCACGCACCGCCCGCACGAAGCCGCCGAACGGAATGTCGGTGATGCCGACCAGGCCGATGTGGCTGTTCTCGCCGTCGAGCAGACGACCGGCGAGCGGCTGATCGGCGTACTCGAACCAGTGCGCGCCGACCACCAGCGGGTTCGTCGTGGCGGCGGCGAGATAGCGCGCGTAGGCCGCGCCGCGTGCGGCCTCGTCGGCCACCGGCACCACGCCCGCACCGAACGGGCCGCGGTCGTTCGATCCGAAATGGAATTCGCCGAGCAGCACCGGCCGATCCAGCGTCCGCATCAACGCCATGTCGACGTGATGCTGCGGCAGGTCGGCATAGGCGTTGAAGCTGACCACGTCGCAATACCGCGCGCAGGCGGCGACGGCCTCGGGCGTGTACACCGCGAAGCGTCCGCCCAGAAACAGGTGATGCGGATCGTGGCGGCGGAGCGCCGCGGCCACGATGCGGAAATAGGCGTCGGCGTAGCGGCGCAGCCAGTGGCCATAGTCGCGGGCGAGTGCCGGATGCGCCTCGTTCGGCGCCGGCGCCGCATAGCCGGTGGCCTGCAGCGCATCCCATGAACGCAGCTCGATGCCCCAGGCTTCACCCAGCGCCTGCGGCGTGGCGTACTGCTGGCGCAGCATCGCGACGAAAGCCTGCTTGGCCGGGCTTCGCGCGTCGCCGGCGAGCGTGCCCCGCGCCAATCCCCAACGCCCTTGCGGCCCTTCGCCGGCCCACGCCAGCTCGTTGTCGGCGAAGTAGCCGAGCAGCCACGGATCGTCGGTCACACCCGCGCTGGCCTTCGCTACCGCCGCCTCGGTGGCGGCGGCAAAGCGCGGGTCGAACGGATCGGGCATGCGGCCCCAGTAGTCGTAGCCGCTGGCGACGTCGGCATAGTCGCCGGCGATGTTGATCGAACGCGTATACGGCAGGCGATGCGCGGCACCCAGCGCGGCATCGCTCCAGTTGCCGAGGGTGTTGAAGCCCCAGGCCTGCAGCCGATCCAGCGTGCGCTTGCGCCAGGCGGCCGGCCAGTCGCTGCCGTCGATCCGGTGGAGATTGGCTGCGTAGAGATCGAACCAGCGGCCGTGGTTGTACGCGATGCCCTGGCTGGCGCCTTCGCCCGGGCGCCGGCTGTCGCCGCGTCCGTAAAAGGCCGCCCATTCGCCGCGATCGGGCGGCAGGTCGTCGAACATGAACTCGCGACTCTCCACGTAGCTGCGCCCGCCGCCGGCGTTGACCGCATTGACGCCCAGCGAGAAGAACGCGTGGCCGTCGGGCGTCACCAGCCACCAGCGACCGCCCCGCTTTTGCACGTGGAACCAGCCCGTGCGATCCAGCGCCTGGCCTGGCTGTCCACCGTAGGCATCGGCGGCCGGGGCCGCGCTGCCCGCATCCGCGTGCACCGCCGCGCGCAAGGCGGCATCGGAGCCGATCTTCTCCGGCCACTGCGCGCGGGTGGATTGCCCGTAACGATCGACGATGCCGGCGTAGGCCGCGTGCACGGTCGGCTCACCCGGCCGCGTGCCGATGCCGCCGAGCAGCAGTGTCTGTTCCGCTTGCGGCGAGGGGATGCCGAGGCGGATGGCTTGCACGCGGCGCCGGTCCAGCGCGCCACGCACGGTGATCGCCAGCAACACCTTGTGACCACCATCATCGAACGGCATCGGCGGGCCGACCTGCATGCCCTGCGCGCGCGGCGAGCTGGCGCGCAGCGGCACCACCAGCGTCTGCGCCGGTCCCGGCGGCAAGCCCACGCGCGCCTGCAGGCGCCGGCCGGCGCTGTCGATCTCCACATCGAGCGTGACCGCCCACGGCATCGCGTTCTGCACGCGCAGGTGCAGCTCGCCCTGGTCCGACCAGTCCCACGTCCCGCTGCGCGGCACGAGCACGATCGACGGCTGCGCCGCCGGTGCGAAGGTGTAGCGGCGCTGGGGCACGCCGTCGGCGGCGTGCTCGACACCGCCTACCCGTCGCACCTGCTCCAGCTGGAGGGTGCCGACGACCTCGCGGCGCGCCGCATCCATGCCCGCGGCATGGCCGGCGCCCAGCAGGGCCAGGCCGAAGCAAGCCATCCACACACGCACGTTCATCGGCGTCCCCGCCGGCAGCAACCCGCCGCCAGCCTACGCCAGCGGATGCCGGCGCACCCAGCGCTGCCAGCCGTAGTACACCGGCACGCCCAGCGCGATGATGACCAGGCTCATGCCGGCATCGCGCGGCGCGTGGATCGCGCTGGCGACGATCACGCCGAACACGGTGACGACGAAGATCAGCGGCAGCAACGGGTAGAACGGCACCCGGTACGGCGCCGGCTCGTCGATGAAATGCTTGCGGTACCAGAACAGCGTGCCGATGCCGAACACGTGGCCCAGCCACTCGCCGACCGTGGTGTAGTTGAGCAGCTGGCCGAAGGTGCCGGACAGCGCCAGCACCACCGCCCACGCCCCGAGCACGGCCAGCGCCACCTGCGGTGCACGGGTGCGCGGGTCGACCCGCCCCGCGGCGCGGAAGAACACCCCGTCGGCACCCATCGTCTGCAGCACGCGCGCACCACCGGCAACCGCGATCGCGCAATAACCGAAGGTGGAGCAGGCGATGCCGACCGCGATCACGGTGGCGCCGCGCTCGCCGAACAGGCGGCGCAGCAGGTCCGCCGCCGGCGCGTCGCTGGCGGCGAGGCCGGCATGCCCCAGGCCGGAGAGATAGGCGCAGTTGGCCAGCAGGTAGCAGATCACCACGCCGGTCATGCCCATGCCCAACGCGCGCGGCAGGGTGCGCTGCGGATTGCGCACCTCCCCGGCCAAGTCGTTGAGGTAGTGGAATCCGCCATAGGAAAACAGCACCGGCAGCAGCGCACCGGCGAACGCCCACGGCGAGGCTGGCGTGGCCGGCTGGCCGATCAGCGCCACGCCCAGGTGTTCGTGCGCCAGCACCAGGCCGGTGATCACCAGCAGCGCGATCGCCAGCAGCTTGAGCACGGTGAACACGTTCTGCAGCCAGGCGCCGGCGCGAATGCCGAACAGGTTGATGCCCACGATGAACACGATCGCGCCCACCGCCACCGGCTTCACGTAACCCTGCCCGCCAAGCCCCAGCGCGCTGCACAGGTATTCGGCGAACATCGTCGCCACTGCCGCCACGCTGCCGGGATAGTTGATCAGCGCCATCGTCCAGCCGAACAGGAACGCCGGCATCAGGCCGAACGCCTCGCGCAGGTAGACGTAGATGCCGCCCGCCTGCGGCCGCCGCGCGCCCAGTTCGGCGTAGCACAGCACGCCGGCCAGGGTCAGTCCGCCGCCGATCGCCCACAGGATCAGCAGTTCGACGCCCGATGACGTATGCCGCGCCACCGTCGACGGGGTGAGGAAAATGCCCGCACCGATGACGCCGCCGATGACGATCATCGCGGCGTCCCAGGTGTTCAGGCGGCGGGCGTAGGCATTGGCGGGTTCGGTCAGCACGCCGGCTACCTTGCCATTGTCGGGGACGCTTTCACCAGTCCCGTCTGGCACGGGACCGCGCGCAACGCCGGCCAGCGCTGCTAGATTGCGCCGATGCCGTTGCCCGATCACCCCGCCCGACTCGCCCTCGCCACCTGTACCGCGCGCCCCTGGATCGACCCGGACGACGCGCACCTCGCCGCCACGCTGGCGCAACTCGGCGTACCGCCGACGGTGTGCGTGTGGAACGACGCGCAGGTCGACTGGTCGGCATTCGACCTCGTGCTGATCCGCACGATCTGGGACTACCACAAGCACCCCGCGGCGTTCGGGCAATGGCTGGATCGCCTCGACCGGCTCGGCGTCGCCATGTTGAACGACAGCCGCCTGCTGCGCTGGAACAGCGACAAGCGCTACCTGTTCGAACTCGCGCGCCTGGGCGTGGCGACCATCCCGACCCGGCTGGCGCACGGCAGCGAACTGGCGCGCGTGCTGGCGTCGATGCCCGGCGCGTCGGTGGTGGTCAAGCCGACGATCAGCGGCGGCGCGTGGCAGACCCTGCGTGGCGAGGTCGGCGACGATGCGTTCGCCGCGTCCGTGGCGCAGTTGCCGACGGCGCTGGATTACCTGGTGCAGCCGTACCTTTCCGAAATCGCCGGCGCCGGCGAGTGGTCGCTGCTGTATTTCGGCGGCGAGTACAGCCACGCCGTCATCAAGCGCCCCGCCGCGGGCGACTACCGCGTGCAGGACGAACACGGCGGCCGCAGCGAACCGGCGGTGCCCGATGCCGCGACGCGCGCCGCGGCCGGGCGCGCCCTGGCCGCGCTCGCTGTCGCGGGCCACGACGTGCCGGCGTATGCGCGGGTGGATGGCGTGGTCAGCGGCGGGCGTTTCGTGCTGATGGAACTGGAGCTGATCGAACCGTCGCTGTTCCTCGCCGGGCAACCGCAGGCGGCCGAGCGCTTCGCGCACCTGCTGGCCAACCATCCTGCGCTTCGGCGTGCCGCGCTATCTTCGCCCAGCCATTGAAGCCAACCACCGGAAACCTTGCTGCATGACCGTCAACGATCCGTCCACCGAGTCCGTGCAGGAAGCCGGTGCGCTGCCTCGCCACACCACGCCGACCTGGGAGGTCGAACTGCTGATCTCCGGCGTGGCGGTATTCGCCATGCTGCAGCTGCCGGGCTGGCTGGACGAGCGCTTCTTTGCGCTGATTCCACGTTTCGACAGCGATTCGGCCGGGATGCTGGCCGTCCTGTATGTGTATCTGAAATCCGCCTCCCTGATCCTGGCGATCACCTTCATGCTGCACCTGACCCTGCGGGCACACTGGATCGCGCTGGTGGGCATGCATTCGGTATTCCCCGACGGGGTACACTGGGATCGCCTGCGCATCGGCCCGATCCGCCGCACCCTGGAACAACAGCGGCTGGGCTCGACCAGCGACGCGATCGAGCGCAGCGACAACCGCGCCACCATGGTGTTCGCTCTGGGCGTGACGCTGGGCACCTTGATGCTGGTGTTCAGTCTCGTCGCTGGCGCGGTGTGCGGCGCGATCACGGCGCTGCGTTGGACAACGGGTATCCGTCTCGATCTCGTCTTGGTGCTGATCAGCATGCTCGCCGTGTTTCTGCTGCCGTTCCTGGCGGCGCATCTGCTCGATCGCCGGTTCGGTGCAGCGCTAGCCGAGACCAGCTGGCAGCGCCGTGCACTCACTCGGATGTACCGGGTCTATGCCCGCACCGGCGTGGGCGGCTCCTACGTGAGCGTGCTGGTATCCAGCCGGACGGGCGAGGTACGTGCGGCACTGCTGGTGGCGCTCGTCTTCGTCCTTGCTAGCGGCGGCGCCAGCTTGGGTCTGATCACGCTCAACTCGCCCGGCTGGCTGGGCAACTACGCAAGGTTCCCGTACTTCACCGACGGCAGCCACACAATGAGCTCGTCGTACTACGACGACCAGCGCGACGTGGTGCACAGCAAGCTGGTGCCGTTCATCCAGAGCGACGTGATCACCGACCCATACCTGCGGCTGGTGGTGCCCTACCAACCCGACCGCGACGACGACGCCCTTCAGCGCACCTGCGCACCCATGCTGGCGCTGGCCGACGCGCAAGCACGCGCGGAGGGCACCTTGGTTTGCCTGGGCAAACTGCACGCGGCGACGCTCGACGGCAAGCCCATCCCGGGCCTGCGCTACGAATCGGGCAGCGACGCGCGCGCCCGGCGACCGGCGCTGGTGGCGATGATCGACTTGCGCGCACTCGCGCCGGGCCGCCACGAACTGCGCGTAATGCGCGCACCCGCCAAGCCGGGCAGCAAGCGCCGACGCGACCAGGCCAGCGAGTACGTGATCCCATTCTGGCGCTGAACGCCACGCCGTTGCTGCGTACAATGCCAGGATCCACTCGTCACGCCGTGCCGGCGACTGCCTGATGCCAGCGCCCCGGAAAATCCTGCACATCGACATGGATGCGTTCTACGCCTCGGTGGAGCAGCGCGATGATCCCGCGTTGCGCGGCAAGCCGGTGGCGGTGGCCTGGCGCGGCGCGCGCTCGGTGGTGTGCGCGGCCAGCTACGAGGCGCGCGTGTTCGGTGTGCGCTCGGCGATGCCGGCGATCAGCGCCGAACGCCTGTGTCCGCAGCTGGTGTTCGTGCCGCCGGACTTTGTGCGCTACAAGGCGGTGTCGCGACAGATCCGCGAGATCTTCGCCCGCCACACCGACCTGATCGAGCCGCTGTCGCTGGACGAGGCCTACCTCGACGTCACCACCACGAAAACCGCGCTGCCCTCGGCCACCGCCACCGCCGAGGCGATCCGCACGGCGATCCGTGCAGAGACCGCACTGACCGCCTCCGCCGGCGTGGCGCCGAACAAGTTCCTGGCCAAGATCGCCTCGGACTGGAACAAGCCCGACGGCCTGTGCGTGATCCGCCCGCGCCAGGTGCTGGACTTCCTCACGCCGCTGCCGGTGGGTCGCCTGCCCGGCGTGGGCAAGGTGATGGAGGGCAAGCTCGCCGCGCTGGGCATCGCCACCGTGGGGGAGTTGCGCGCGCTCGCCGTCGCCACGCTCGAGTTGCGTTTCGGGCGTTGGGGCCGGCGCCTGCACGAGTTGGCCCACGGCATCGACGAGCATCCCGTGCAGCCGGAGCGACCCACGCTGCAGATCTCCGCCGAGGACACCTTCGAGCACGACTTGCCGCTGGACGAGCTGGAGCCGCACATTCGCCGCCTGGCCGACAAGGCGTGGAGCGGCTATCAGCGCGAACGCGAACGGGTCGCCCGCACCGTCGTGCTGAAACTGAAAACGGCCGACTTCCACACCCTGACCCGCAGCCTCACACCGCCGCAGCGGCCACGTTCGGCACGCGAGCTGGGCGAGATCGCCTGCACGTTGCGCGAGCGCGTGGAACGCCCGACGACCACGCGCTATCGGCTGGTCGGCGTGGGGCTCGCCGGTTTCGTCGACCGCGACAGCTACCAGGCACAGACGGACCTGTTCGACACCGCCACGTCCTGACCCGCACGCGGGAGCGGCTAACGGGATCGCGGGGGTTGCGCCTAGGAGAACGCGATGCTGGCGATCGCGCCGTTGGCGTCGGTGCGCGGGCGCATCGCGACATCCCAGCCATACAGTTCGCACAGGCGGCGCACGATCGCCAGGCCCAGGCCGGCGCCGCTGCCGCCGGCGCCCTCGCCGCGCACGCCGCGCTGGAACAAGCGCTCGGCTTCCTCCGGCTTGATCCCCGGGCCGGTGTCGATCACCTCGACGCCGCCATCGCCGACCACCACCTGCACGCTGCCCTCCAGCGTGTACTTGATCGCGTTGCCGATCAGGTTGGTCAGCGCCACCGCCAGCACCGAGGCCGGCGCGTTGACGCTGACCGCGCCGCGCACGTCCAGCTCGATCGTCAGCGGCTTGCCGCGCATCTGCGGGCGCTGGCTCTCGATCACGTCGGCGGCGACCTTGCCGACGTCGGTGGTCTCGCCGCGGGTGGGGCCGCGCCGCTCGGCGCGCGACAGCAGCAGCAGCGCCTCGATCAGCTCGGTGGCCTGGCGCGAGGCGCGCTCGATCCGCTTGAGCCGTTCGGCCAGCTTGGGCGTGAGGTCGGGCGAACCCTGCAGCAGCTCGGTGGTGCTGGCGATCACCGCCAGTGGCGTGCGCAGTTCATGGCTGACGTCGGAGTTGAACTCGCGGTCGCGCTCGACCATCGCGGTGAGCCGCGCCGAATACTCGTCCAGCGCATGCGCCAGCTCGCCCACCTCGTCGTCGGCGAAATGCGGCGCCAGCGGCTCGGCCTTGCCGGCCCTGCGGAAATCGCGCAGGCGGTTGGCCAGTTCGCTGACCGGCTTGAGCACCTTGCGCGACAGCCACACGCCGATCGCCAGCGAGAGCACGCTGAACAGGAACACCACGAGCACCAGCGCGGTGATGAGTTGACGCTTGCCCAGTTCCTCGCGACTCACGTCGTAGCGCACGAAACCTATGATGCCGTCCTTGCGCCGCACCGCCAGCTTGTAGTGCCGGGGGCGACCCTGTTCGTCCACGTCGTTCATGTCGTAGACACCGGTGGAAAGCCCCTGCCAATCCAGCGGTGCCTTGTAGATGGTGCGGTCACTCCACAACCAGGCGTCGATCAGTTCGGAGCTGGCCTGCTGGTCGGGGTGCGCGATCACCTTGTCGACCGCCTGGTCCACGTCGTGCTGCAGCGCCGACACCACCAGTTGATCCTCCACCTTGGCGCGCACGTACAGCGAGGCCACGGCAAACAACGCGCTGAGGCCGAAGCCGAACAGCGCGAAGGAGACGATCAAGCGGTAACGAAGCTTACGCCTGGACTGCATCCGGCTCGACCATGCGGTAGCCAATGCCGTGCCGCGTGTGGATAAGCGGCTTGCCGAACGGCTTGTCGATCGCCGCGCGCAGGCCGTGGATGTGCACGCGCAGGGAGTCGGAATCGGGCAACTCCTCGCCCCACACGCGCTGTTCCAGGTCCTGCCGGGTGACCACCGACGGGCTCGCTTCCATCAGCGCCTGCAACAGCTTCAGGCCGATCGGGTTCAACTGGATCGACTTGCCCTCGCGATTCACGGTGAGCGTGTCGAGGTTGAAGGTAAGGTCGGCCACCTTCAGCACGCGGCTCTGCGGGCCCTTGCCGCGGCGCGCCAGCACCTCCAGCCGCGCAGCCAGCTCCTGCAGCGCGAACGGCTTGGTCATGTAATCGTCGGCGCCGGACTCGAAGCCGGTGAGCTTCTGTTCCAGCGCATCGCGCGCGGTGAGCATCAGGATCGGGGTCTGCTTGTGTGCCTCGTGGCGCAGCTTGCGCGCCACCTCCAGGCCATCCATGCCGGGCAGGGTCAGATCCAGCACGATCACGTCGAAATCGTGCACCACCGCCAGGTGCAGCCCGGTCACGCCGTCGCCGGCGAAATCGACCACGTTGCCGCGGTCCTCCAGGTAATCGCCGATGTTGGTGGCGATGTCGCTGTTGTCTTCTATCACCAATACGCGCATGTGCCACTCCTGCACAACCGGCGCCGGGCCGGTGGGATTGCCAGCTTAACAAGCTTGCGTGAACGCGGCGCTGAAAGATGGCGACTTTCAATCTCCCGGCCATGGCGAGGACACGGCCAGAGCATGGCGAGGGCATGGCGAGGGCATGGCGAGGGCATGGATACCCGAGTTTAGGCAATGCATGGAGCAATTGCCCGATGCCCGAGTTGAGGCAATGCATGGAGCAATTGCCCGATGCCCGAGTTGAGGCAATGCCGGAGCAGTGGCCCGATGGCCGCACGCGGATCGGGCACACCGGTGCCTGGTTCGCGTGAGCAAGTCCGGGCTCGTACCGGGCTTGCGACAGAAGAAAGCCACGGGAAGTGGCCTTCTTCCCGGGGTCTCCAAGAAAAAGGCCCAGATGCACGACTCGCCGTCGCCCACCTGGACCCAAACAACTGCCCCGCTACCATCACCTGCCATCCATCACGGGCTCACCCGCCGACAGACAACGCGGATCTTATAGCGAGATGCAGGTTAGATGCCGGTTAACTCCCGCGCCGGGCCACGTGCCGTTCGAGATGACCCACGATCGCACCGGCCACGTCGACACCGGAGGCAGCCTCGATGCCTTCGAGTCCGGGCGAGGCGTTGACCTCCAGCAGCAGCGGGCCGCGCCGGGAGCGCAGCAGGTCGACGCCGGCGATGCCCAGGCCCAGCGCGGCGGCGGCCTTGACCGCGAGGCGCTTCTCCTCCGCGCTCAGGTTCGCCGCCACCGCGCTGCCGCCGCGGTGCAGGTTGGCGCGGAAATCGCCCGGGCTGGCCTCGCGCTGCATCGCTGCAACCACTTTCCTGCCGACCACGAAGCAGCGGATGTCGCTCCCGTTCGCCTCGGCGATGAACTCCTGCACCAGGAAATTCGCGTACAGGCCACGGAACGCCTCGATCACGCTCTGCGAGCCGCTGCGCTTCTCCGCCAGCACCACGCCGGTGCCCTGGCTGCCTTCGTTGAGCTTGATCACGTGCGGCGGCTCGCCGAGCAGGGCCAGCACGTCGGCGGTGTCGTCCGGGTTGTCGCCGAACACGGTGACCGGCATGTCGATACCCTGCGCGGCGAGGATCTGCAGGCAGCGCAGCTTGTCGCGCGCGCGCAGCACCGCATCGGACGGGTTGGGCGTGTACACGCCCATCATCTCCAGCTGGCGCAGCACCGCGGTGCCGTAGAACGTGGTGGAGGTGCCGATGCGCGGAATCACCGCGTCAATGTCGCGCAGCGGCTTGCCGTTGTAGCGGATCGCCACCGCGCCGGGCGCGATGCGCACGTAGCAGCGCAGCGGATCGAGCACGCGCACCACGTGGCCGCGCTCGCGGGCCGCCTCGACCAGGCGCTTGGTCGAATACAGCCGGGTGTTGCGCGACAGGATGGCGATCTTCATGCGGGGCTCGCGACGTCCGTGGCGGGTGTCGGCCACGGCGAGGGTTGGGTATAGGAAAGCGAGGGGTCGACGACGAAACGCCCGGCCAGCGCGGTGCGCCCGAGCAGCAACGGAAACAGCATATGGCGGCGATCGGTGAGGTTGATGTCAACAATGAAGCGCATCCCCGCCAGCTCCACCTCACTGCGGATGAACCAGCGCTCGGAGCGGCGCCCGCCGGTGTCGGTGACCATGCGCCGGTCCACGGCGCGGGCCTCGGCGTGCACCACCGGTGTGCGTCGTCCGGGATGCAGCGAGAAGCGCAGCCACACCTCGCCGTCGCGCCGGAACGGTTCCAGCGTGTCGACATGCAACGAGCTGCTGCGCGCCCCGGTATCGAGCTTGGCCTTGAGCCGCGCGATACCCAACGCCGGCAGGGCGAGTCGCTCGCGCCAACCCAGGATCACCAGCCGTGCAGCGATCGGATCCGCCATGGTTCGAGACAGTTCGCAAATCGCGGGATCGGGGAGTGGAGCGGGTGAAGGGAATCGAACCCTCGTCAGTAGCTTGGGAAGCTACAGCTCTACCATTGAGCTACACCCGCCGGTGGGTCGGCGCATGGTAACCCGTGCGCCGCGTGCTTTGGAACTGCCGGCGCGGCCCAATGGCGGCTTAACCGCGAATGGCCGGCGGCTGAACCGGCGGCGGTCGCCGCGTCTGCGCCTAAGGTTGGCCTAACGTTGTCCATGCACATAATCCACACGCGACCGCCGATGCGCCCCCGCATCGGGCACCGGCGCCCACCGTTCACAGGGGAGACCGTCATGCGGATCTTGGCCAGACTGTTCGCTTCACCTTCGCGACATGCCGTGTTGCTCGCGCTCGGCCTGCTGCTCGCCGGCATCGGCGCCGCCCATGCGCAGACGGCCGCTGGCGACGACGGCTACGCGCCGCCGAGCCGGGTGGCGCGGCTGTCATGGTCCAGCGGCGACCTCGGCCTGCTGCCGGCCGGTGCCCGCGACTGGAGCGACGCCAGCGTCAACCGCCCGCTGACCACCGGCGACAAGCTCTCCAGCGGCGACGACGCGCGCGCTGAGCTGGAACTGGGCGGCGCCACGCTGCGGCTCGACCAGCGCACCGACATGGGCCTGCTCGACCTGGACGAGCAACTGGCGCAGATCGAACTGACCCAAGGCACGCTGAGCCTCAGTGTGCGCCAGCTCGAGCAGGGCCAGAGCTACGAGATCGACACGCCGACGGTGGCGCTGGTGATCGACCAGCCCGGCCGCGTACGCGTGGATATCGACCGCGGCGCCACCCGCGTCACCGTGTTCGACGGCAAGGCCACCGTGTACGGCGAGAACAACACGCAGCGCGACGTGTTCGCCGGGCGCAGCTACCGCTTCGTCGACTCCGACCTGGCCGCCATCGCGATCAGCGACATCGACGGCGGCGACGATTTCGACGCCTGGGTGGACCAGCGCGACCAGCGCTATGCGCAGTCGCGCAGCGGCCAGTACGTCTCGCCCGAGGTGGTCGGCTACCAGGACCTGGACCAGTACGGCGAATGGCAGGACGACAGCGACTACGGCGCCGTGTGGTATCCGAGCAACGTCGCCGTGGGCTGGGCGCCTTACCGTGACGGCCACTGGGCCTACATCGCGCCGTGGGGCTGGACCTGGATCGACGCCATGCCCTGGGGCTACGCGCCGTACCACTACGGCCGCTGGGCGCACACCCATCGCGGCTGGGGCTGGATCCCCGGGCCGCGTTACGCGCGGCCGATCTACGCACCGGCACTGGTCGCCTTCATCGGCGGCGGCGGTTTCTCGGTGGGCATCGGCAGTGGTCCGGTCGGCTGGTTCCCGCTCGGTCCGGGCGAGGTCTACAACCCGTGGTACCGCTGCGATCGCGACTACTACCGCCGGGTCAACGTCAACAACATCCGCGTGACCCGGCACATCACCCGCGTGATCGTCGACGATCGCGTCGCCAGCCATTACGACCGCTACCGCAACAACCGGCCATTCGACGAGCACTACGCCAACCGCTACGCGCCGCGAGGCATTACCGCGATGTCGGCACGCGAGTTTGCCGCCGGTGCCGGCGTGCAGCGCCACCAGGTCAAGCTCGATCCGGCCCGGCTGGCGTCGACCCGGGTGGCACCGCGTGGCGTCGACATGATCCGTCCGCTGCCGCGCAACGCGATCGACCAGCGCAGCGGGCACGTGCGCCAGCTGCCCACCGGCGGCTTCCAGCGCGAGGTGGTCGCCCGCCGCGCGCCGCCCATGGTGGCCGCCGAGCTCGCCCACCGGCCAGGCGACGGGCGAGTGCAGCCGCGACCGGTATCGAATGTGCGCGTGCTGAATCCCCGCCGCGCCGAGATGTCCGCGACGGCGGTCGCCGATCGGCCCCGGCTGCCGGCGCGCCGCGCTGACGACGCCGCCACGCTGCCGGTACCCGAGCGCGTGAACCGCGCCACGCCGATGCCGCGCGAGGAACTGCGCTCGGCACGCTACGCCCACCCGCAGGAGCGTCGGCGCGATGAATCGGCGGCGATGCCGCGACCCGGGGTCAGCTACATCAGCCCGGCCGCGCGCAGCGAACCCTCGCTGCCGCGGGTGGCGCCGATCCGCCGCGCCGATGCCGACGGGCAGGCCATGCCGGAACGCCGCGCCCGCATGCCGGAGTCGGTGGACAACCCGCCGCGCGCGCGTCCCGAGTCGCGCATCGAGCGTGCGCAGATGAGCCGCCCCAACTTCGAACGCGAGCAACCGCGCGAAGTCGCCCGCCCGACCTTCAATCGCGAGCAACCGCGCGAGATCGCCCGCCCCACGTTCACGCGCGAGCAACCACGGCCGCAGCCGATGCAGCGACAGGCGCCGCCGCCCGCGCCGACACCGCGCTATACGCCGCCGCCGCGGCGCGAGGCGCCGCCGCCGGCGCGCGCCGACGCGCAACGCTTGCGGCAAGCCGACCCCCGCAAGGATCACCAGCGCTGAGCTGACCCGATGACGGCCACGACGGGCGATGGAAAGCCCGCCCGCGCCGACCTGCTAAAGTCTGCCGCCCGCGGCGGGCGCGCGCCTTCGCCCGCTCCTGCCGGCGACCTCGTGGCGCCGGCCACCTGCTGGCCCCTGGACCCTCGCATGACCGCTGGCGACACCGACAACCTGCCGGCGCACCTGCGCCGCATCCGCAGCTTCGTGCTGCGCGAGGGGCGCATGACCCCGGCGCAGCAGCGCGCCTTCGACACCTTGTGGTCGCGCTATGGCCTGGACTACGCCGGCACCCCGCGGGACCTGGACGCCAGCTTCGGCCGCCATGCGCCACGCGTGCTGGAAATCGGCTTCGGCAACGGCGAGGCGCTGGCCTGGGCCAGCGAGCACGACCCGGCGCGCGACTATCTCGGCGTGGAAGTGCACGGGCCCGGCGTCGGCCGCCTGATGAACGCACTGGCCGCGCGCGACGCCGACAACGTGCGCATCTACAAGCACGACGCGGTCGAGGTGCTGGAGCACGAAATCGCCCCCGCGACGCTGGCCGAGGCGCGCATCTGGTTCCCCGACCCCTGGCACAAGAAGCGCCATCACAAGCGCCGCCTGATCCAACCCGGATTCGTCGCCCTGCTCGCCTCGCGCATGGCCTCCGATGGCCTGCTGCACTTGGCCACCGACTGGCAGCCCTATGCCGAGCACATGCTGGAGGTGATGGAAGCCGCGCCCGGCTGGCGCAACGCCATCGCCCCCGGCGCATACGCCGACAAACCCGAGTGGCGCATCGAGACACACTTCGAACGGCGTGGCTTGAAGCTGGGGCACGGGGTGCGGGATCTGCTGTACCGAAAGGCTTGACCCCACCCCAACCCTCCCCTGTTTCGCGAGGGAGGAAGTGCAACAGGCGCGTCGGGATGCAGACGAGATCCGCGCTGTGGCCGGCCAGCGGATATTTATTGTCAGCGGAACTCGTGGCCGGCCAGGTGGCGGCGGCGCAGGAAGTACCCAAGGCGGCACCCGGCGTCGGTACTCCCAGCCTCCCTCTGCCAGCAGGGGGAGGAGCCAGAATCGGTACGCCCATGCCGCCGCGCCGCATTCTCCCTGTGCCGCTCTTGCCCTCCGATTCACCAGCTCGCGCGCGGGCCCGCTTATACTCAAGCGATCCATCCAGGGACGAATCGTCGCAGCGTGAAGCTTCCACTGCCATCGCCTGACCACTTGCGCGCGTCGCCCCCGCGAGACCTGCGCTGATGGGCCTGTCGCTCACCCCGGAAATGATCCTGGTGCTGGGCCTGGCGGGCTTCACCATGCTGATGCTGGTGCTGGACTGGATCCGCGCCGACATGGTGGCGCTGCTGGTGGTGGTGGCCATCGGCCTGATCGGGCTGATTCCCGCGGACAAGGTGTTCGACGGCTTCGCCGGCAACGCGGTGATCTCGATCATCGCCATCATGATCATGGGCGAAGGCCTGGATCGCGCCGGCGTGCTCACCTATACCGCGCGCGTCATGATGCGCATGGCCAACGGCGTGGAATCGCGCCTGAGCCTGGTCATCAACGTGGTGGCCAGCCTGTTCAGCGCGGTGATCCCCAGCCAGGCGCTGGCGGCCCTGATGATCCCGATCAGCAGCCGACTCGCCGCGCGCACCGGCGTACCCATCTCGCGGCTGCTGCTGCCGATGGCGTTCTGCATCTTCACCGCCACCAACACCACGCTGATCGCGAACTCGCCGCTGATCATCCTCAACGACCTGATCGCCAGCGCCAACCTCAACCTGCCGCCGGGCGCGCACACGATCCCCAAGTTCGGCCTGTTCAGTGTCACGCCGATAGGCCTGGTGCTGGCCGCGGTGGGCGTGGCCTATTTCTATTTCTTCGGACACAAGCTGTTGCCCGGGCACGAGGACGAACGCCTGAAGGTGACCCCCGGGCGCACCGAAAGCTACTTCGCCGAGACCTACGGCATCGGCGGCGAGACCGCCGAGCTCACCGTCACCGCGGAAAGCCCGCTGGTGGGCATGAGCATCGGCGAAGCCGAAGCGCTGCACCAGGCGCCATTGATCCTGGCGATCAAGAGCGGCAACGAGTCACGCATGGCGCCGCCGGCCGATCACGTGATCTGGGTCGGCTCGGTACTCGGCGTGCTCGGCCCGCGCGAGCAGTTGAACCGGTTCGCCAACAACCAGCTGTGCCGGCTGTCCACCCGCATGCGTCAGTTGGGCGAATTGTTCAACCCCACCCGCGCGGGCATTTCCGAAGTGGTGATTCCGCCGGTGTCGCGCTTCATCAAGCAGACCGTGGCCGACCTGCGCCTGCGCAAGCGCTTCGGCATCTCGGTGCTGGCGATTACCCGCGGCGACCAGGTGTTCCGCGACGACGTGCGCGGGGTCAGCCTGCGCGCCGGCGACACGGTGGTGCTGCACAGCAACTGGCGCGACCTGGCGCTGGCCGCCGAGGACAAGGACCTGGTCGTGGTCACCGACATCCCCAAGGAGGAGCAGCGCCCCGGCAAGATCTGGCAGGCGGTGGGTTTCTTCCTGATGGCGCAGGGGTTGGCGCTGTTCACTCCGCTCGACCTGTCGCTGTCGATGATGGCCGGTGCGATCGCGATGCTGCTGACCGGCGTGCTGAACATGGACGAGGCGTACAAGGCGATCAACTGGAAGACGATCTTCGTGGTCGCCTGCCTGATCCCGCTGGGCTGGTCGATGGACGCCACCGGCACCGCCGCCTGGCTTGCGCAGCTGGTGTTGACGCATCTTGGCGGCGTCGCGCCGTGGGTGCTGCAACTGTGCGTGGCGTTGCTCACCCTGCTCTTTGCCCAGGTGATGTCCAACGTGGGCGCCACCGTGATGATGGTGCCGGTGGCGATCAGCGTGGCGGTGGCCACCGGCGCCAATCCGGCGGCCTATGCGCTGATCGTGGCGGTGTCCTCCTCCAACACCTTCCTGATCAGCGCCGGCCACCCCGCGCTGATGATGGTCACCGGCCCCGGTGGCTACAAGGGCAAGGATTTCCTGCGCGTCGGCGCGCCGCTGACGGTTCTGATGCTGGTGGCGACGCTGCTGATGGTGAACCTGATGTTCCGCTGAGCAGCCGGGATTCGGGAGTCGGCGAACTTCAGGGCAGCGCGGCGGGATCGAGGCAGATGAAGCCGTCGACCACCCGCAGCGGCACGGCGCGCAGTGACTGGCCGCGGCAGGGACCGCCGGTGCACAGGCCGTCGGCCTGGTTGAAGACGGCGCCGTGCACCGCGCAGATCAGGCTGGCGTTCTTCAGCAGGAACTTGCCCGGCGCGTAGTCGAGCCGGTTGCCGGCATGCGGGCAGATGTTGAGATAGCCGTTGACCTGCTCGCCCCGGCGCAGCAGGATCAGGCTCTCCTCGCCATCGGCCAGCATCGCGTCCACCGCGGTGGCGCCGCCATCGGGTACCTGCTCCAGTGCGCATACGGCATGCGCCTGCGACGATCCGGTCTCGTTCACTGTATCCATCGGCACTTGCCTCGCGGTTCGCGAGGCCCCATCGTGGTAGCGTAAGTCGTTGATTTTACCACACGAGTTTTTAACACATGCGCCTCTACCTGCATTCCATGCGTCGCCCACGCCATCCGCTGGCGCGCTTCCTGTCGCTGCTGCTGGGTCTGGCCGTGATCGGCGTGCTGCTGGTGTTCGGCCTGGTGGTGGCCGGCGTGCTGTTGATCGGCGGCGTGATCGTGCTGGCGATTCGCCAGTGGAAGCAGGCGCAGGCACCCGCCGGCGTGCCGACCCAGGGCCCGGCGAAGCCCCAGCCGGCGGTGCTGGAAGGCGAGTTCCGGGTGATCCGCCAGGGGCGTCCCGTCACGCATTGAGGCGCACGTGCGCGCTTACCCGCGGCACGGGGATAATGCGGCTCCCCCACCCGATACTTCCCCATGTCCGAGATCCCCGCCTCCCTCGCGGCCGACGCGCCGCGCCGCCTGACCGATCCCCGCGTCCTGATCCCGCTGGGGTTGTTCGCGCTGTACGTGATCTGGGGTTCGACCTATCTGGGCATCCGTTTCGCGCTGGAAAGCTACCCGCCGTTCCTGCTCGCCGGCGTGCGCTTCCTCGGCGCCGGCATCGCGCTGTACGGCTTCCTGCGCTGGCGCGGGATGGCGCCGCCGACACCGCTGCAGTGGCGCAACGCGGCAATCACCGGCCTGCTGCTGCTCGGCATGGGCAACGGACTGGTGTGCTTCGCCGAAGAACGGGTGAGCTCGGGCATCGCCGCGGTGGCGGTGGCCAGCATGCCGCTGTTCGCGGCGCTGTTTTCCGGCATGTACGGCGAGTGGCCGCACCGGCGCGAGTCGATCGGCCTGGCGATCGGCTTCGCCGGCGTGATCGTGCTCAACCTGGGCAGCAGCCTGGCCGGCTCGTCGCTGGGCGCGGCCGCCCTGCTGCTGGCCGCGGCGGCATGGGCGTTCGGCTCGGTGTGGAGCCGACGCCAGATGATGCCGCCCGGCCCGATGAACACCGCCGCGCAGATGCTGTGCGCCAGCCTCGCCCTGCTCGTCGTGGGCTTCGCCAGTGGCGAGCACCTGCCCGCACACCCGAGCACCCGCGCCACGCTGGCACTGGTCTACCTGGCGGTGTTCGGTTCGATCATCGCGTTCAGCGCCTACCTGTACGTGCTCAAGCACGCGCGCCCGGCGCTGGCCACCAGCTACGCCTACGTCAACCCGCCGGTGGCCGTGCTGTTCGGCGTGCTGCTGGCCGGCGAACACGTGGGGCCGTTCGACCTGGCCGGCATGGCGATCATCCTGGCCGGCGTGGCGGTGATCACGCTCGCCAGGACACGGCGCGTGGCGAAACCGTAGGAGCCCGCTCGCAGGCGATGCTCCTGCTCTGGCGAATCCCGAATCCCTGCCCCAAGAGCATCGCCCGCGAGCGGGCTCCTACCCCTGATGGTGCGCTCGACCATGGTCGGCTTGCCGGCACGGCTGCCGCGGCGCGACGATGACCCGACCACGGCGGAGAACGGCATGAACGCATCGCAAGACGGCTGGATGGCGCGCGCTGCCCTGCGCAGCGCGGCGTGGGCGGAGCGCTGGTTCCCCGATGCGTGGGTGTTCGCCGCGCTGGGCGTGGTGCTGGTGGCGCTGGCGACATTCGCGTTCGGGGCCACGCCGACGGCGACGGTCAACGCCTTCGGCGACGGCTTCTGGAGCCTGATCCCGTTCACCATGCAGATGGCCTTCGTGGTGATCGGCGGCTACGTGCTGGCCACTGCGCCGGTGGTGGCGCGCTTCATCGACGTGCTGGCGCGCGCGCCGCGCACCGGACGCGGCGCGATCGTGTACGTCGCGTTTGTGAGCATGCTCGCGTCGCTGCTTTCCTGGGGTTTCTCGCTGGTGTTCGGCGGGCTGCTGGTGCGCGCGCTGGCGCGGCGCGACGAGCTGCACATGGATTACCGCGCGGCGGGTGCGGCGGCGTATCTCGGCCTGGGCGCGATCTGGGCGATGGGGTTGTCCTCGTCGGCGGCGCAGTTGCAGGCGAACCCGGCCAGCATGCCGCCGGGCCTGCTCGCGATCACCGGCGTGCTGCCCTTCAGCCAGACCATCTTCCTGTGGCAGTCGATCGTGCTGACCGCGGTGCTGATCGTGGTGTCGCTGCTGGTGTGCTGGTTCACCGCGCCGTCGGATGCGAACGCGCGCACCTCGAAGGATTTCGACATCGGCGAAAGCTCGACGCCCGCGTTGCCGCCGCGCACGCGCCCGGGCGAATGGCTGGAATACAGCCCGCTGCTGGCGCTGGCGATCGGCCTGCTGGGGCTGGGCTGGCTGGGCCACGAGTTCGCGACCAAGCCGGCGGTGACCGCGATCGCCAACCTCAATACCTACAACTTCCTGTTCCTGACCGCAGGGCTCCTGCTGCACTGGCGCCCGCGCAGCTTCCTCGACGCGGTGCATCGCGCCGTGCCGAGCACCGCCGGCGTGCTGATCCAGTTCCCGCTGTACGGCGGCATCGCCGCCCTGCTCACCCACGTGCCCGGCGCCGACGGCTCCACCCTGGCGCACCGGTTGTCGAACCTGTTCGTGCACATTGCCGGGCAGGAAAGCTTCCCCGCGGTGATGGGCGCGTACTCGGCGATCCTCGGCTTCTTCGTGCCCTCCGGTGGCGGCAAGTGGCTGGTCGAGGCGCCGTACGTGATGCAGGCGGCGAACGACCTGCACGTGCACCTGGGCTGGGCGGTGCAGGTATACAACGCGGCCGAGGCGCTGCCCAACCTGATCAACCCGTTCTGGATGCTGCCGCTGCTCGGCGTGCTGGGGCTGAAAGCGCGCGACGTGGTCGGCTACACCTTCGTGCAACTGGTGGTGCACGTGCCGCTGGTGCTGGGCATGCTGTGGCTGCTGGGCATGACGCTGGACTACGTGCCGCCGGTGATGCCGTAGCCGGCAGGGCGGGAGCGCGCCATGCGCTCCCGCCGTCGACGCTATAGCTCGCGCAACGCCGTCGTCACCGGCAATCGCGCCGCGCGGACCGCGGGGAACAGTCCGCCGATGAAGCCGATGGTAAGCGCCCACAACAGCCCCACCCACAGCAGTTCGGCGGAGACCTTGAGCTCGAAACTGAGCTTGCCGACCGAACCGGCCGCGAGTGTGGACGCGCTGTAGCCGTTGAACACCAGCCACGCCAGCAAGCCGCCGATCAGGCCGCCGAGCAGCGCAAGCAACATGGTTTCGAGCATCACCGCCACCACCACCGGCAGCCCGCGGAAGCCGATCGCCCGCAGCGTGGCGATCTCGCGCGCCCGTGCCGCGACCGCGGCGAACATGCAGTTGAGCGCACCGAAGATCGCGCCGATCGCCATGATCGAGCCGACCACGATGCCGATGATGGTCAGGAAGCTGCTCATGCCTTCGGACTGCTTGCTGAAATAGTCGAGCGTGGTGCTGACGTCCACCTTCAATTGCGGATTCGCTTCCAGCGTGGCCTTGAAGGCATCGAATGCGCCAGGATCGGCCAGCTTCACGGTGACCGATGCGCGGCTGCTGCCACGGCGGTAGGTATCGGCCACGACGCCGGCATCGCCCCACACTTCCGAATCCATCGAGTCGCCGGAAGCAAACACGCCGACCACGGTCCACAGCTGGCTGCCGAGACGGACCTGATGGCCTGGCTCCAGCCCGGCGAATTGCCGCGCGGCGCCCTTGCCGACGATGAGCTCGCGCATGCCTGGGGTGAACTTGCGGCCCTCGACGATCTTCAGGTTCGGCCGCACCGCCCAGGCCTGGTCGCTGACGCCGCGCAGTTGCACGCTGCCCTCTTCGTCCGGCTGGCCACCCTTGATCGGCAGGTTCGCGGCCACCACCAGCTCGGGCGAGGCGATCGGCTGGCCCTTGGCGTCCTTGGCGATGCCGGCGGTCTGCGGGATCAGCGTCACGCTGTCATGGTCGAGCACCGACATCACCTCGGAGGCGGATGCGCCGCGCATCACGATGGCCGTATCCGTGCTGCCGGTCTTGCTCAGCGTCTCGCGATAGCCATCGCTCATTGCCAGCAATGCCACCAGCACCGCCACCACGCCGGCGATGCCGATCACGATCACCGACGACATGCCAAGCCGCTGGCGCAGCGTGCCGATGCCGACCGCGGTGACCGAGATGGCCTGCCTGCCCTGGCGGGCGAACAGCATCCACACGGCGAGCAACACGACCGAAAACACGGTGAGTGCGGAGAAAAACAACATCAGGGAATGCAGGAACATGGTCGTTCTCCTCAGCGGCCAGCCAATGCATCGACGATGTTCAGGCGCATCGCGCGCATCGCGGGCAAGGCACCGACCAGCAGGCCGGCGGCGATCATCAACAACAAGCCGCGCAGCCAGATGCCGGCATCCACCGGCGCCATCGGAATCGCGCCGCCCATCGCCGCATGCACGCCACCGACCACCAGCATCGCCAGCGCCAGACCCAGCACGCCGCCGAGCAGCAACAGCAGCACCGATTCGGCCAGCACCATCGCCAGCACGCTGCGGCTGGAGAAGCCGATCGTCTTCAGCACCGCCAGTTCGGACGTCCGTTCGCGCACGGCCTGCATCATGGTGTTTCCCGACAGCAGCAGCAGGGTGAAGAACACCGCGCCCATGATCGAGGTGACGATCAGGCCGATATCGGCCAGCTGCTTCATCCACGATGCGGTGGCGGCGGCTTCGGTCTGCGTGCGCGTCTCGTGATCGGAGTTGGCCGAGATGGCATCGATCGCCTTGGCCACGCGATCGGCCTGGTTCACATCGGTGACGCGCGTGACGTACCAGCCAACCTGGCCGCGGTTGTATGGCGTGGTCTCGTCGAAATACTTCCAGTTCAGCAGGAACATCTGGTCGTAGAAGCCGCCGGACTTCTTGTCCTTCGAATGCAGGATGCCGACGATGTCGAAGGTCCAGTTCTTGCTGCCTTCATGGTTGGGAAAGATGGTCGACTGCATCGGGATCTTGTCGCCCACCTTCCAGTGGAACCGCTGGGCCAGTTTTTCCCCGACCAGCGCGCCGGTGCGGGTGGTTTCGAACGCCTTGCGCTCGGCCGGACTCACTTCCATCTCCGGATAGAGGTCGAGGTAGTTAGGTTCCACCGCGAAGCTGAAGACCTGGTTGTGCGGGTCCTGGTATGCGCCGCCGAACCAGTTCGCATAGGTGACCATCTTCACGCCCGGCACCTGGGCGATCCGCGCCTCCAGCGACTGCGGCAGGGTCTGGATGAAGGACAGCCGCGAGCCGGTCTGCAGCCGCTCGGCGCCGTTGGCGCTGTTGCCGGCCTGGTCGAAACCCGTGCGCACCGCATCGAGCATGCCGAACAGCAGGAACGCGGCAATGATCGACACCAGCGTGAGTATCGTGCGGGTCTTGCGCCGGAACAGCGCAGCCCAGATCAGATGAAAGTATTTCATCGCCGTCTCCTCACGCCGCGGCCTGTTCGACCAGGGTGCCCTTGTCCAGATGCAGCGTGTGGCTGGCGTATTCGGCGGCCTTCGGATCGTGCGTGACCATCACGATGGTCTTGCCGTGGTCACGGTTGAGTTGCTGAAGCAGGCCGAGCACGTCCTCGGCGGACTGGCGGTCGAGATCGCCGGTCGGCTCGTCGCAGACCAGCAGGGCCGGGTCGGAAACGATCGCGCGTGCGATCGCCACGCGCTGCTGCTGGCCACCGGACAGTTCGCTCGGCTTGTGGCTGGCGCGATCGGAGAGGCCGACCAGTTGCAGCGCGATGGCCGCGTTCTTCTTGCGCTGTGCGGCCGAAAGCTTCGTCAGCAGCAGCGGCAACTCGACGTTGCGCTGGGCCGAGAGCATCGGCATCAGGTTGTAGAACTGGAAGATGAAGCCCACGTTCGAGGCGCGCCATTTCGCCAGCGCGCCGCCGCCGAGCTGGTCGATGCGCTGGCCGCCCACGCGGATGCTGCCGGCGCTGGGCGTGTCGAGCCCGCCGATCAGGTTGAGCAAGGTGGTCTTGCCGGAGCCCGATGGCCCCATCAGCGCCAGGAAATCGCCTTCGGCGATGTCCAGGTTGACGTGGTGCAGCACTTCGACTTTCTGCTTGCCGCGCGTGTAGGTCTTGGCAAGGTCGTGGATCTCGATCAATGCGCCCATGGTGGATCTCCAGTGAACATGCTTGCAGGAGTTGTGAATCGAATTACGGCTTCTTCGTCTGGACGGCCGAGCCATCGTGCAGTTCGGCCGGCGGCGAAACCACCACGCTGTCGCCCGGCTTCACCGCGGCCGGCAACAGGCGGAACTCGCCATAGGCCTGCGCCGCCGGGCTCACCGTGCGCTGGCGCACCGCCTCGCCGTCGACCACGAACACCACGCTGCGGCCATCGCGCCGCACGACTGCAGTGGCCGGCACCAGCACGCCCTGCGGCAGCGGCGCGCTGGCGCCTTGTTTTTCTTCCAGGAATGACACCCGCGCGCCCATGTCCGGCACCACGCGCGCATCCTTCCTTTCCAGCGCCACGCGCACCTTGATGGTGGCCTTGCCACGATCCGCGGTGGGCACGATGGCGACCACGTGGGCAGGAATGCGCCAGTCCGGATACGCATCCAGCACCGCTTCGGCCGACATGCCCGGCTTCACGCGGCCGATGTACGCCTCGTTGACGTCGACGTCGACCTCCAGCGAACCCATGTCGACGATGGTGCCCACGCCGGTGCGGGTGAAGCCGCCGCCGGCGGAAAGCGGCGAGATGATTTCGCCCACCTGCGCGTCCTTGGTGGTGACCACGCCGCTGAACGGCGCGCGTACCACGGTGTAGTCGAAGTTCACCTTCGCCACATGGGCCTGCGCGTCGGCGGACCTGGCCTGCTGCCGCTGCGAATCCAGCTGGGCACGCAGGCTGTCGACCTGGGTCTGTGCCTGTTCGGCACTCTGTTTCGACACCAGGCCGCGGGCGGCCAGCGACTGCAGCCGCGCCGCATCGTGCACGCTCTGCGCCAGCTGCGCCCGGTTCTGCGCGACCAGTGCATGGGCCGCGTCCGCCTGCGCCCGCGCGGCCGCCAGGTTGGCCTTGTACCCGCTGTCGTCCAGCCGGGCCAGCACCTGGCCTTGCGTCACGTGATCGCCTTCCTCGATCAATACGGCGGTCAGCGTGCCGGTGATCTGCGCCGACACCGTGGCCTGCCGCCGCGCGGTGACGTAGCCGGTGGCCTGCAGCACCGCGCCGGCTTCGCTGTTGGCCGTGGGCGCGACCGCAGTGGCCGTCTGCACGGCCACCGCACGATGCCCGAGCAGCATCCAGCCCGCGCCACCGAGCAGCACCAGCACCGCAATCAGCCCTCCGGCGATCCATGGCCAGCGGCCACGACCATCACCATGGTCCTCGCGCTGGTGGCGTTCGATGCGCAGTTCTTTCAACAGTTCATCGTTATCCACATCCATCCCCGTTTTTTACGGCTGCCCAGTGACGACTTCCAGCATGGACGACGTGGCTGCGCCCTGCCATGGCACAGCATCAATCATCGTTGGTGACAGCTGTCACCTGCCACCGTGCCGAGACCGGCGCCATCAAGCATTGACGAACGAGGTCGGGTGGAATCGACACCCTGCAGCACTGTCGCAGCGGCCCTGCTGCGGTTCCCCCGCCATTGCGCCGCCCGGCTTTGCTACGCTTGCCGACATGAACTACATCCTTGCCGCACCCACCATCCCCAGCCTGCCGGTCATCGGCAGCGACCAGCGCTTTCCGGTCCGCCGGGTGTTCTGCATCGGCCGCAACTACGCCGAGCATGCGCGCGAAATGGGTGCCACGGTGGACAAGGCCGCGCCGATGTTCTTCTGCAAGCCGGCCGACGCGGTGGTGGCCGATGGCGGCGACGTACCCTACCCCACCATGACCGCCGACCTGCACCACGAGGTGGAGATGGTGGTGGCGCTGGGCGCAGGCGGGCGCGGGCTTGAACCGGCGGCCGCGGCCGCGCTGGTGTGGGGCTACGGCGTGGGCCTGGACCTGACCCGCCGCGACCTGCAGGCGCAGGCCAAGGCGAAGGGCCATCCGTGGGACGTGGCCAAGGGCTTCGACCATTCCGCGCCGGTCTCCGCGCTGTGCCCGGCGGCGCGGGCGTACGTGGACGCGGACACCGTGCTGCGCCTGCACGTCAACGACGCGCTGCGCCAGCAGGCGCGCCTGGGCGAGATGATCCACGACGTGCCGCACATCCTCGCCGCGCTGTCGCGGTTGTTCGAACTGAAACCCGGCGACCTGGTATTCACCGGCACGCCCGCCGGGGTGGCGGCGCTCCAGCGCGGCGACCGCTTTCACGCCGAGCTGGTCGGCGTGGCCGAACTGGCCGGACAGATCGTCTGAAACCGCGTTTCGCTGCCTGTCCTGCGCCCTCACGCTGCGCTAAAGTCCCCCCTGCCATCTGGCAAAACCCGGGGAGAAACGCATGAGCATGCTGCAGGAATTCAAGGCGTTCGCGATGCGCGGCAACGTGATGGACATGGCCGTCGGTATCGTCATCGGCGGTGCGTTCGGCAAGATCGTCAGCTCGCTGGTCAGCGACGTGATCATGCCGCCGATCGGCTGGATCACCGGCGGCATCGACTTCTCCAAACTGAAGTGGGTGATCAAGCCGGCCGACGACAGCGATCCGGCACACAAGATTGCCGAGGTGGCGATCAGCTACGGCAGCTTCATCAACACCATCATCACCTTCATCATCATCGCGTTCGCGATCTTCATGGTGATCAAGGCGATGAACCGCATGCAGAGGAAGCAGGAGGAGGCGCCCGCCGCGCCGCCGGCCGACGTCGCCCTGCTCACCGAGATTCGCGACCTGCTGAAGAACAGACAGCCGTGACCCGCCGGCGGTAGCGGCCCTGGTCGCTGCCGCCGCCCATGACTTCTGGCCTAAGCACGACCCGGCCGCCACGCCATAATCGGGGTTTCCTCCGCGGAGTGCCCCGATGCGCCGTCTCCCCCTCACTTTGCTCGCTGCCGGCCTGCTGCTGGCCGGCGGCATCGCCAGCGCCGCCACCACGATTCCCGCCACGGCCGTAAAGACGGCCGAACAGTTGCGCGACCAGGCGCTGCACGACGGCACCGCCATGGCCGTGGTGACCTCGCTCACCACCGAGGTGGGGCCGCGCCTGGCCGGCAGCGGAGCCGACTTGCGCGCGCGCCAGTGGGCGCTGGCGAAGTTCAAGGCGCTTGGTTTCGACAAGGTCTACAGCGAGCCGGTGACGTTTCCGCTGTGGCAGCGCCGCAGCGAGAGCGGTGCCATCGTGGCCCCGTTTCCGCAGCCGCTGGTGCTCACCGCACTGGGCTATTCGCCTGCCACGCCTGCGGGCGGACTCACCGCGCAGGTGGTGAAGTTCACCAGCCTCGATGCGCTCAAGGCGGCCGACCCGGCCAGCGTGAAGGACCGCATCGTCTACGTCGACTACCGCATGCATCGCCAGAAGGACGGCCACGACTACGGCATGGGCTCGGCCGTGCGCACCACTGGCGCGGTGATCGCCGCGGCCAAGGGCGCCGCCGGCTACCTGCTGCGCTCGGCCGGTACGGATGAGCACCAGCGCATCGCACACACCGGCGTCACCGGCTTCCGCGACCCGAAAGCCCGGGCAATTCCCGCCGCCGCGCTGTCCAACCCCGATGCCGACCAGCTCGATCGCGTGCTCGCCTACGGCAAGCCGGTGACGGTGCGGATGGATCTGGATTGCGGCATCGTCGGCGAATACACCGGCGCCAACGTGATCGGCGAGATCACCGGTCGCAAGCATCCGGACCAGGTAGTGGCCATCGGCGGCCATCTCGATTCGTGGGACCCGGGCACCGGCGCGATCGACGACGGCGCCGGCATCGCGATCACCATGGCCGCGGCCAAGCTGATCCGCGACCTGCCGCAGCGCCCCGACCGCACCATCCGCGTGATCGCCTTCGCCAACGAGGAAATGGGCCTGTGGGGCTCGCGCGCCTATGCGCAGAAGCATGCCGGCGAGGTGGCGAAGTTCCAGCTCGGTACCGATTCGGATTTCGGCGCTGGCCGGATCTGGCGCATGAGCGCCAGCGTGAAACCCGAGGCGCGCGGCGCGATCGCACAGATCGCCAGCGTGCTGGCGCCGCTGGGCGTGGCCTACGACGCCAGCCGCCCCGGCGGCGGCGGCTCGGACCTGTCGCAGATGCACGCCCGCGGCATGGCCGCGCTGAGCCTGACCCAGGACGGCACGCATTACTTCGACTGGCACCACACCGCCAACGACACGCTGGACAAGATCGACCCGGCCGACCTGGCGCAGAACGTGGCGGTCTACGCGGCGTGGGTGTACATGGCGGCACAGGCCGATGGCGACTTCGGTTCGGCGCCGGGTGCGTTCGCCGAGGACGGCACCGGCGAATGATGCCTGGTTGCCCCGCCGCAACGGCGGGGGAGACCGTTCCTCAGTCGGCAGCCAGTTGCGGCGCCTTGCGCTTTCGCCCGAAGCGCTGCTGCAGGCGATCCATGTACAGGTAGATCACCGGCGTCAGGTACAGCGTGAGCACCTGCGACACCAGCAGGCCGCCGACGACGGCCAGGCCCAGCGGCCGCCGCGCCGAGGCGCCGGCGCCGATGCCCAGCGCGATCGGCAAGGTGCCGGCGAATGCCGCCATGGTGGTCATCATGATCGGGCGGAAGCGCACGTGGCAGGCCTCGACGATCGCCTGCATCGGCGCCATGCCCTCGACGCGCTGCCGCTCCAGCGCGAAGTCGATCAGCATGATCGCGTTCTTCTTGACGATGCCGATCAGCATCACGATGCCGACGAAGGAGAACAGGTCCAGCGGCGCGCGGAAGATCATCAGCGTCAGCAGCGCACCGACGCCGGCGGCCGGCAGGCCGGACAGGATCGTCAGCGGGTGGATGAAGCTCTCGTACAAGATGCCCAGCACCAGGTAGATCACGAACACCGCAAGCACCAGCAGCAGGCCCATGCCCTGCATCGAATCCTGGAACGCCTGCGCGGTGCCCTGCACGCTGCCGGTGATCGTCGCCGGCAGGTGCAACTGCGCCATCGCGCCGTCGATGCGGCTCACCGCCTGGCTCAGGCTGACCCCGGGCGCCAGGTTGAAGGAGATCGTCACCGCGGGCAGCTGGCCCTGGTGGTTGACCGTGAGCGGGCGCGCCGTGCGCTGGAAGCTGGCCACCGCGCTGAGCGGCACCAGCGCGCCGCTGCCGGAGGTGACGTACAGCTGCGACAACACCGCCGGATCATCCTGCAGCGCGTAGGCGACCTGCAGGATCACCCAGTACTGCGTGGCCGAGCCGTAGATGGTGGAGACCTGGTTGGCGCCGAACGCCGCGCCCAGCGCCTTCTGCACCTGGCGCATGGTGAGGCCCAGCGGCGCCAGCCGGGCGCGATCGACCTGCACCGCGATCGCCGGGCCGTTGAGGTCCAGGTCGCTGGTGACGTCCTGGAAACCGGGCAAGGCGCCGAATGCGCGCTCCACCTTGCCGGACGCCGCGTACAGCGCATCCAGGTCGACCGACTGCAAGGTGTACTGGTATTGCGCCTTGGACTGCCGGCCGCCGACCTGGATTGCCGGCGGGTTCTGGATGTAGGCGCGGATGCCGGGGATGCGGGCGAACTTCTGCCGCAGCTCCTGGATGATCTGCGCCGGATCGAGCGCACGCTCGGAGGCGGGTTTCAGGCGCAGGAACATGGTGCCGTTGTTGGTGGTCGCGCGCGAGCCGCCGCTGCCCACCGACGACATGAAGCTGTCGATGTTCGGGTCCTGCGCCACGATCGCAGCCAGTTCCTGCTGGCGCGCCTTCATCGCGGTGATCGAGATGTCGTCGGGCCCTTCGACGTTGACGATCAGCTGGCCGGTGTCGCCGGCCGGGATGAAATCCTTGTCGACCAGCACGAACAGCGCCGCGGTGGCCAGCAGGCTGGCGAAGAACACCCCCAGCACCACGCGCGGGCGCTGCACCGACCACGCCAGCGAGCGGTTGTAGCCGTCGCGCACGCGGTTGAAGCCCTGGTCGAACCAGCGCACCACGCGTGATTTCTCCGCGTGCCCGCCATGCTTGATGAAGCGGCTGCACAGCATCGGCGTCAAGGTGATCGAGACGAAACCGGAGATCAGGATCGCGGTGCTGATGGTCACCGCGAACTCGTGGAACAGCCGGCCCACGATGCCGCCCATGAACATCACCGGCAGGAACACCGCCACCAGCGAGATCGTCATCGAGAAGATGGTGAAGCCGATCTCCGCGGCGCCTTTCAGCGACGCCTCGTACGGATCCATGCCGTGCTCGACGTGGCGCACGATGTTCTCCAGCATCACGATCGCGTCGTCCACCACGAAGCCGACCACCAAGGTCAGCGCCAGCAGCGAGAGGTTGTCCAGGCTGTAGCCCAGCGCGTACATCACGCCGAAGGTGCCGATCACCGAGACCGGCAGCGCCAGCGCCGGGATCAGCGTGGCCGAGGCGTTGCCGAGGAACAGGTAGATCACCAGGATCACCAGCACGCCGGCCAGCAGCAGGGTGTACTGCACGTCGTCGACCGAATGGCGGATCGATTCCGAGCGGTCGTACAGCACGCCGAGCTTGACCGACGGCGGCAGGCTGGCCTGGAACTGCGGCAGCACCTGGCGGATGCGGTCCACGGTGGCCACCGTGTTGGAGCCGGGCTGGCGGTCGATCGCCAGCACGATCGCGCGCTTGCCGTCGAACCAGCTGGCGACCTGGTCGTTCTGCACGCCGTCGCTGGCGTGGCCCAGCGCGGACAGCCGGATCGGCGCGCCGTTGCGATAGGCCACCACGATGTCGTTGTACGGCGCGGCGCGCTGCAGCTGGCCGTCCGAACTGACCTGCAGCAACTGCCGGCTGCCGTTGAGCGAGCCGGTGGCGAGGTTGACGTTGGCGTCGGCGATGGCCTGCTGCAGCGTGTCGATGCCGATGCCGTTGGCGGCCAGCTTGTTCGGATCCACGCTGATGCGCACCGCGTACTTCTGCGAGCCGAACACGTTCACCTGAGCCACGCCGTCGACCATCGACAGCCGCTGCGCCAGCTGGGTCTCGCCGTACTCGTTCACCGTCGACAGCGGCAAGGTGTCCGAGCTCAGGGTGAGATACAGGATCGCCTTGTCCGCCGGGTTGACCTTGCGGAACGTGGGCGGGGTCGGCATGGTCGTGGGCAGTTGCCGCTGCGCGGCCGAGATCGCCGCCTGCACGTCCTGCGCGGCGGCGTCGATGTTGCGGTCCAGGCCGAAGGTCAGCGTGATCGAGGTCGAGCCCAAGGCGCTGGTCGACGTCATCGTGGAGATGCCGGCGATGGTGGAGAACTCGTTCTCCAGCGGAGTGGCCACCGCGGTGGCCATCGTCTCCGGCGAGGCGCCGGGCAGCTTGGCGCTGACCGAGATGGTGGGGAAATCCACGTTCGGCAACTCGTTCACCGGCAGCTTCGGATAAGCCACCACGCCGAACACCACCAGGGCAACCATCAGCAGCACGGTCATCACCGGCCGGCGGATGCACAGCGCAGGCAGGTTCACGGCCCGCTCAACCGCCGCTCAGCACGCGCACGCGCGCGCCGTCGACCAGCAGCAACTGGCCATCGGTGACCACCCGCTCGCCACCGTCCAGACCCTTGCTGACCACCACGCGGTCGGCCGTGCCACTGCCGATCGTGACCATCCGCTGGTGCACCACGCCGCCCGCATCAACCACGAACACGAAGCTGCCGCGCGGCGAGTTCTGCAGCGCCACCGCGGGTACCGTCACCACGTGGGTCAGCCGCGTGGTGGGCAGGGTGATCTCGACGAACTGGCCGGGCGTGAGCTCATCGTCCTCATTCGCATAGCGGGCCTTGAGCTGGATCGTGCCGGTGCTGGCGTCCACCGCGTTGTCGATGAAGTCCAGCGTGGCCTGCATCGACGCGGCCTTGCCCGGCAAGCGCACGATCACCGGCACCGCACCACGGGCATGCGCGGCCTTGAGCCCGGCCAGTTCGGCTTCGGGCACGGCGAAACGGATGTGGATCGGCTGCACCTGATTGAGCACCACCAGATCGGTGCTGTTGGCGCTGACCTGCGCGCCGGGATACACCAGCGGCGCACCGGCGATGCCGTCGAACGGCGCGCGGATCGTGGCATAGCCCAGTTGCGTGCGCGCCAGTTCCACCGCCGCCTGGTCGGCCTTCATCGCTGCGGCATACAGGCCGGCGTTGGCCTTGGCCTCGTCGTAGGCCGATTTGGCCACATAGCCGTCCTTGAGCAGCGGGCCGTAGCGTTTCAGCAGGGCCTGTGCGTTGGCGTACTGCGCCTGGTCGCGGGCCAGGTTGCCCTTCGCCTCGTCCAGCTGCGACTGCAGCAGGCTGGGGTCGAGGCGGATGATGGTGTCGCCCTTGGCGACATGGCCGCCGGGCTTGAACGAGAGCGCCTGCAACTGGCCGCTGACGCGCGACTGCACGGTCACCGTGGACCATGCCTGCGCGCTGCCGATCACCTTCAACGAGAGATCGATGTCGCCGCGCTGCGCCGTGGCGACCCTGACCGGCACGGCCTGGGCGGGTGGGGTTGCCTGCGCGCTCGCCGCGCCATCACGCCCGCGCCAGAACTGCTGCGCCCCGAAACCGGCGAGCAGCAGCGCAGCTGCCGTCAACAGCAGTTTCCCGGATTTGTTCTGCGGCATGCTCGCTCCGGCCACGCCGGGTCAACCGGCGCGTGGGCGACACGCGGCTTGACCACGACATTCAATGCTTTTGCCCGGCCGTGGGGGCCAGGGGCCCACCCGGTACCGGCGACGCTCCATTCTGCGCCCGCGCGCCGGCAACCCGTGCAGGACCGATGGCACATGACATCGCGCGGATCAGTCGGAGGCGCCCGGGTTCTCGCCCGCATCCAGCGCCTGCAGGTTTTCCTTGATCCGGTTGAGCACGCCCAGCGCGTGTTCGAGTTCGGCGTACTCGATGCCCGCGGTGGCATCCTTGCGCAGGTCGCGCGCGATCAGCTCCATGTCGCCGATGACGACGCGTGCGCGGTCGGTGACGTAGAGTCGCCAGGCGCGGCGGTCGCGCGGATCGGCGCGGCGCTCGACGAAGCCCGCGGCCTGCAGCCGGTCGATCACCCGGCCCACCGCGATCGGCTCCATCTCCAGCGATTCGGCCAGTTCGGTCTGGCGCAGGCCCTCGCGGTGGTACAACATCTTGGTGGCGCGCCACTGCACGCGGGTCAGCCCGAATCTCACCGCGCGCCGATCGAAATGCTTGCGAAACAGCAAGGTCACGTCGTTGAGCAGATACCCGAAGGATAGGTCTTCCGTTTTCGCCATGATGCGCTGCCCCCGGCCGCCCGAAACCTGAGGCCAGCATAAGCCGCCCGCCTCCTGCAAAGCCATGCCCCTGGACATCGTCATTGCCGACATCACCACGCTGCACGTGGATGCCATCGTCAACGCCGCCAATGCCAGCCTGCTCGGCGGCGGTGGCGTCGACGGCGCGATCCACCGCGCCGCCGGTCCCGCGCTGCTGCAGGCCTGCCGGCAGCTTCCGTCGGTGCGTCCGGGCGTGCGCTGTCCGACTGGCGAGGCGCGCATCACGCCGGGCTTCGCGTTGCCGGCGGCACACGTGATCCACACCGTCGGCCCGGTGTGGCAGGGCGGCACGCAAGGTGAGGCGCGACTGCTGGCAAGTTGCCACGCCAACGCGATGCGGCTGCTGCGCGAGCACGGTTTGCGCACGATCGCGTTCCCGGCAATCAGCTGTGGCGTGTACGGCTATCCGGTGGCGCAGGCGGCCGCGGTGGCGCTGGCCAGCCTGCGCGACGAACTCGCCCGCGACGATCGCGTCAGCATCACCGTATGCTGCTTCAGCAACAGCGTGGCCGACATCTTCCGGCGTGTGCGCGACGCCACGCCGGACGACGGCACACCCTTCAACGCAGCTTGAACGGATACAGCGGCGGCAACGCGTCGTCCGAGTGATCGCCCGTGCCAGTCTGGCGCCAGGCGAAACCCCGCTTGAACGCCTCCGCCGGTGCCGTGCCGCCGACGTCGCCCGCCGCCGTACCGGCGGCGTAGCGACGACGCTGCAAGTCGTCGATCACCGCGCGCTGTGCCGCATCGTCCAGGGCAGCGGACAACTCGCCCGGATGCTGGACGTGCGGTCGCTCGGCGCGCGCCCAGGCCATCAGGCAGTGCAGTTGTCGTGCGGCGTCGGTGCCGCGCGCGGCGCTGATGAACTCCTGTCGCGCCCGGCGCGCGCTGTCCGGCACAACCGCGGGCGCCGGGGAAGCTTTGGGCATGGCGCGCCGCCGACGCTGCCACCACCAGGCCAGCACGCTGAGCAACCACAGCGCGAGACTGGCCAGCGCGATCCAGCGCCATGGCATGGCACCGGCGGGCGCGAGCATGGGCACGGGTGCGGTCGTGGCGGGCGCAGTCGTCGCCGCCGGGACCGCGCCTGCAGGTGATGCCGTGCTGCCGCCGATCGCCGGCAGCACCTCGATGCTGCGCGCGGGGATCTGTGCCACCTCCAGCCGGTCGGTGAGCACGTTCCACCAGGTCACCGTGGTCGCCGGGATCGTCAGCGGGCCGGGGCGCTCGGGCACGATGGCGAACGCCTGCTCGCGCTCGCCCACGGTCCACTGCCCGGCGACGTGGTTGCGGCTGACCGGCTTGTCCGGATAGACCGTGGCGCCGTCCAGCGGCGGCAGGCTCAGGCTCGGCAGCGCGTCGTCGGACAAGCCGGTGGCGCGCAACGTCATGGTGAGGTTGAGCGGCTGCCCCACGCGCACCGGCTGCTGCGCGTCCGGCCAGCCGTCGATCGTCAGGCTCAACGCCCGCGCCGGCAACCACGCCTTGTTGCCCCAATCCGCAGGCGCCGCCTGCACATCGATCGCCACCGGCGCGGCGCTGGCCGAGACGTTGTTGGTGGCGCCGAAGAAGCTGCCCGGGTCGTACGGGTCAACCGCACTGCCCTGGAAACTCGCTGCAGGGATTTCCAGCCGGCCGGCCTGCTGCGGGATCAGCGCATAGCGCCGTTCCAGCACGTGGTAGCTGCGGCCGCCGCGTTGCGTGTCGTAGCCGATGTCCTTGCCCAGCGGCTGCAGCGTCGCCCCATGGACATCGGGCATGTCGATCGAGCCGCCGCTGAGGTTGCCCGCGTAGAACAGCTTCACCACATAGCTGAACTGCTCGCCGACATAGCCGCGCTGTGGCTCCACCGTCGCCTCCATGAACACGTCGCGATTCGGCGCGGCACCCGCCACGGGCCCCTGCGCGTCGACCTGCAGCGACAGCGGCGCCGTGCGTTCGCCGGCGACCTGCAGCGACGGGATCTGCAAGCTGCCGGCGCGAAGAGGCCGCAGCGCGATGCCGAAGGTGAGGCTGGACGTCGCCTTGCCGTTCTCGACCGACAGGCTGCTGTTCTGCGAGGTGCCGAGGATGCTGAAATCCTGTTGCAGCGCCTGCAGGTCGGGCATCGCGGCGGACGCGGCGGCGCCCTCGACGCGGATATTGAGCGTGACCGTGTCGCCCAGTTGCACGTGATCGCGATCCAGCGTCGCGCTCACCTGCGCCGCGTGCGCGACCGGCAGCAGCATCAGCGCGAACAGGCACAAGACGATGATGCGTGCGTGACTCATGGCTGGTCGTCCTCCTGAGCGCCGCCACCGTGGCGCTCGCGATATTCCAGTTCGAACTTGCGCCGCAGCAGGCCGCCGGGGTCGTCCTGCACGCGCTGCAGCGCGTGGCGCAGGTCGGCCGGCAGCTTCGACTGCGGATCATCCCGGTCCAGCGTGCCGAGCTGGTGCGTGGCCGGCGACTTCGCGTCCGCGGACTGGCCGGCGGCCAGCGCCTGGTCCATCTGCTGCTTCAAGGCGCGCTGCGCCTGCTCGGCCTGCGCCTTCTGCTCGGCGCGCTCCCGCGCACTGCGTGGCGCGGGCTGATCGTGCGTGCCGGCGTCGCCGGGTCGCTGCGAACCGTTCGACGACTTGTCCTGTTCCCCCGCACCGGAAGGCGGCTGGCTCTTGTCGGATTTGCCCTGCCCCGACTCGTCCTGCTCCGATTTGTTCCCACCCGATTTTTCCTGGCCTGATTTCTCCTGGCCCGACTTGTCGTCACCCGACTTGTCCTGCTCGGACTTGTTCTGGCCCGCGCTGTCCGGCGAGGATTTTTGCTGCTTCGACCGCCGTTTCAGCCACTCTTCCACGGCTTGGCGGTTGGCCTTGGCGTCGGCATTGGCCGGATCGAGTTGCAGCGCCTGGTCGTAGGCCTCGATCGCCTGTCGATACTGCTGCGCTTTCGCCAGCGCATTGCCGCGGTTGTAGGCGGCATCGCTGCCGGGGGCGTGCTGCAGCGCGTCCGCCGCCGCGGCATAGTCGCCGGCGCGGTAAGCCGCCACGCCGCGCCAGGCGGGATCGCGGGCGAGTTGCTGCGCCTGCACGGCATGGCCGTCGCGCAGCGCCTGCACGGCCTGCTGGTCGGGGCGTTGCCACAGGTCCTGCCAGGTGCCGGCCTGCGCCGTGCGCGGCAGCAGCGGCAGGCTGACCAGCAGCACGAGCATGATCCAGCCGCGGCGAAACGCCGTGGCGGCCACCAGCAGCAGCGGCAGCAACAGCCACGGCCCGCGATCCTGCCACTGCGCACCGTGCTGGCCGCTGGCCTGGGCGGCGCCGCTGCTGCGCAGTTGCGCGTGCAGGGCGTCGATGTCGCCGTGGTCGGCGCTCATCGCCACGTAGACGCCGCCGCCTGCGCGCGCCAGCGCGTCAAGCGCGGCGGCGTCGCGTGCGGCCAGCACCATGCGGTCCTGCGCGTCGTGCAGGAAGCCGCCCTCGGGCAGCGGGACCGGGCCGCCGTGGACGCTGCCCACGCCGAGCACCGAGACGCGCACGCCGGCGGCGAGCGCCTTGCGCGCGGCCGCGTCGGCGGCGGTATCCGCCTGGTCGGTGATCAGCACCAGCGTGCCGCCGTCGGCATTCGCCTGCTGGACCAGACGCACGCCGCGGTCGATCGCCGCGGCCGCGTCGTTGCCGTCCACCGGCATGGTGTCGGGCGCCATCGCGTCGAGCAGATCGTCGAGGCTGTGGGCATCGGAGGTCAGCGGCGCGACGACGAAGGCCTCGCCAGCGTAGCCGATCAGCGCGTTCAGGCCGGCACGGTTGGCCGCCAGCAGCTCGTGCGCCTTGAGCCGTGCGCGATCGAGCCGGCTCGGCGCCACGTCGCGCGCCAGCATGTGCCGCGACAGCGAGATCGCCAGCACCTGCGCCGGACGGTTGGCGTACAGCGCCTGCTCGACGCGGTTCCAGGTCGGCCCGGCCAGCGCCAGCGTGGCCAGCAGCCAGGCCAGCGCGAACAGCCACAGCGGCAACTGGCGCCGGCGCGGCTGTCCGCGCAGCAGCCGTGGCAGCAAAGCCGGGTCGACCAGTCGCGACAGGATCAGCTGGCCGCTGTCGCGCCGCCAGCACGGAAGCGCCAGCAGCGGCAGGCCGAGGAGTGCCAGCAACCACCAGGGGTGCAGGAAATGGAACTGTTGCAGCAGCTCGCTCATGCCGCCTGCTCCCGCACACGCAGCCGGGTGGGCACGATCGCCAGCAGCAGCAACACCAGCGCAGCCAGCAGCGGCCAGCGGAACAGTTCGTGGCGCGGCCGCAACGCCGGCCCCTGCCGCGGCATCGGCTCCAGCGCGTTGATGGTGCGGTAGGCGTCGGCCAGCTCGCTGCTGTCGGTGGCACGGAAGAAGCGCCCGCCGGTTTCGGCGGTGATCGCCTTGAGCATGTCGGCGTCGAGGTCGGCCGAGGGGTTGACCATCTGCAGGCCGAAGAATCCCGGCACCTGCATCGCGGTGGCGCCGATGCCGATGGCGTAGATCCGCACGCCCGCGGCCTTGGCGGCACGCGCCGCCTCGCGCGGAGCGATGCCGCCGGCGTTGTTGACGCCGTCGGTGAGCAACACCAGGACGCGCGCTGCCTCCGGCAGGCCCGCCAATCGCTTCACCGCCACGGCGATGGCGTCGCCGATCGCGGTCTGGTCGCCCGCCAGGCCCACCGCTGCGGTCTGCAGCTGCGCGCGCACGGCCGAGAGGTCGTAGGTCAGCGGCGTGACCAGATAGGCCTGGCTGCCGAACAGGATCAGGCCCATTTCGTCGCCGCGGCGCCGGCTGATGAAGTCGCTGGCGATCGCCTCCACCGCGCCGAAGCGGCTGACCGGTTGGCCGGCCAGCTGCATGTCCGGCGTGCGCATGCTGCCGGAGAGATCCACCGCCATCATCATCGCCCGCCCGCTGCGCTGCTGCGCCTGCGGCGGACCCAGCCACTGCGGCCGCGCCGCGGCGGCGAGCAAGCACAACCAGGCCAGCCCGAGCAGCCACGGCGCGGCACCGTGGTTGCGCCGATCAGCCACCGAATCCAGCTTCACGCCCGGCTGTGGCAGATGCAGCGCGACGCCCGGGGCGGCCGCACGCCACCACCAGCGCAGCAACCACGGCAACGGCAACAGCAGTACGGCCCAGGGCCAGGCGAATTCAGGCATCGGCTGGCTCCGAGGAGGGCTTCTTCCGCTTCCATGTGGACGGCTTTACGGCCAAACGCAGCCACCGCCGTGCGGCCTCGACGAGATCGTTCTCGTCGCCGCTGCGGGGTGGCTGGTAGATGAGCTGCTCCAGCCGATGCAGGCTGTCCTGCGTGGCCGCGTCCACCGGCACCCGCGCCAGGACGTGCCGCCAGGCATCGCCACGCAGATGCACCGCGGCGGCGTCCTGTTCACGGGCGACGCGCCGCAAGAGTTGATGCAGGCCGCCGAGCAGGGCCGCGCGATCGCCGTCCTCGCGGTGCCGCCGGACAAGGTTCTCCAGCTCGCCAAGAATGCGCCGCTGCCGTTGCCGCACGCGGCAGCGGCGTTGCCAAACCCACGCGAGGCCCGCAAACACCAGCAGCGCGAGCACGGCAAGCAGCCACCAGCCGGGTGCGGGCGGCCACCACGAGGGTTCGGCCGGCAGGTGGATGTCGCGCAGTACCGGCCCCGGCGCAGCGGCCGTCGGCGGCGTCGCCGCCGCGATCATCGCGGCGACCTCTTGCGACCGATCAGGCCCGCCACGGCATCGAGCGGATCGGCCGCGGTATCGATGGTGGCGTGGCGCAGACCCAGCGAGCCGGCCAACTCACTCAGCCGTCGGGCGCCTGCACCCAATGCCTGGCGAAAATCTGCACGCTGATGCGCCGACTGCAGCCGCACCTCGCGACGCTCGCCTGCATGCTCCAGCGGATAGCGCCCCGGCGGCGCGAGCTCCAGCTCCAGCGCATCCGCCGTGACCAGCACGGCCACGCCCGCGTGCCGGGTCAGTTCAATCAGTCGCTGGCGCGCGGCGGCGTCGCAACTGAAGCCGTCGCTGAGCAGCAGGACGCGGCTCGCACTCCGCGCCACGTGTGCCGCGCGTGTCAGCGCATCGGAGAGCGGCTGTTGTTGGTCGGCGCGATCCGCCGCGTGCCATCGCGCCAGCGCACCGCATACGGCGAGTGCACCATGCGCACCGGCTTGCGGCGCCAACCACTGGTCGACGCCGCCGAAGCCCAGCATCGCCACGCGCTCGCCGGCACGGGTGGCAAACCACGCGGCCAGTGCCGCCGCGCGGGCCGCCTGCACCGACTTGAAACGCACCCGCGTGCCGAAATGCATGCTGGCATGGGTATCGAGCAGGATCAGCAGACAGCCTTCTCGATCCTCCTGGAACAGCTTCGTGTGCAGCTTGCCGCTGCGTGCGGTGAGTCGCCAGTCGAGTCGGCGCACATCGTCGCCGGCCTGGTAGACGCGCGACTCGGCGTAATCCATGCCGCGGCCGTACAGACGGCTGGACTGCTGGCCGTGGCGGGCGGCGCGCGTGCTCAGCGGCGCCATGCGCACAGAGCCGACGCGCGCACGCAACGCGATCAGCTCGGCCAGCGACACCTCGCTTGCGCCATTGCCATCCGCGACTTGTGACGCCAGGACACTCACGGCAGCGGCACGAGATCCAGCAGGCGCGCCACCACCTGGTCGGGAGTGACGCCTTCGGCCTGCGCTTCGTAGCTGAGCAGCACCCGATGGCGCAGCACCTCATGGACGATTGCATGCACGTCCTCGGGCAACACGTAGGCGCGGCCGGCCAGCCAGGCCTGCGCCCGCGAACAGCGATCCAGCGCGATGGTGGCGCGCGGGCTCCCGCCCCAGGCGATCCAGCGCTTCAATTCCGCGCCATAACGGCCGGCGTCGCGCGTCGCCAGCACCAGCTGCGCGAGGTACTCCTCCAGCGCCGGCGCCATGTGCACGGCCATCGCCGCATCGCGCGCGGCAAACACCTCGTGCTGGCTGAGCAGCGCGCGTGGGGGCGCGGCCGGGTGGGCGCGCCGGCTGGCCTGCTCGCGCGCCAGCTTGAGGATCGCCAGCTCTGCCGCGGCATCGGGATAGCCGATCGTCACGTGCATCAGGAACCGGTCGAGCTGGGCCTCCGGCAGGCTGAAGGTGCCCTCCTGCTCGATGGGGTTCTGCGTGGCCATCACCATGAACAGCTCGGGCAGTTTCCAGGTGCTGCGGCCCACGGTGATCTGCTGCTCGGCCATCGCCTCGAGCAGGGCCGACTGCACCTTGGCCGGCGCGCGGTTGATCTCGTCGGCCAGGATGATGTTGTGGAACAGCGGCCCGCGCTCGAACTCGAAACTGCCCGACTGCGGCCGGAACACGTCGGTGCCGGTGAGGTCGGCCGGCAGCAGGTCGGGGGTGAATTGCACGCGGTGGAAATCCGCCTCGATCCGCGCCGCCAGCGCCTTCACCGCGGTGGTTTTGGCCAGGCCGGGCGCGCCTTCGACCAGCAGGTGGCCGTCGGCCAGCAGCGCCACCAGCAGGCAATCGATGAGTTTCGGCTGGCCGATGATGCAATCCGCCAGCTCCTCGCGCAGGCGGGCGAACGATTGCTGCAGCGCGCCGAGAGGCGGGTTTTCGGGCATGTCCATGGGCAGTTCCAGTTACGGGGCAAGGCCTGCGGCATCCTTGGAGAGCGGACGCGTCGGCGTGCTTCAGACCATCATCGGCACGGGAAGTTTAATGTGACGTGCGCCGGCGGCCGGCGCGCACGAAAAAGGGCGGCCGAAGCCGCCCCTTTTCTTCGCCGCTGCGTGGCGGCTTACTGCAAGGTGTCGCTGAGGATGCGCGGCGTCACGAAGATCAGCAGCTCCGCCTTGGTGGTGCTGCGCTTGGTGTTGCGGAACAGCGCGCCGAGACCGGGGATGTCGCCCAGCCCGGGCACCTTGGACACGGTGTTGCTCTTGTTGACCTCGTAGATGCCGCCGAGCACCACGGTCTGGCCGTTGTCGACCAGCGCCGAGGTATTCACCTCGCGCGTGTCGATCTGCGGCACCTGGCCGTTCGGCGTGTTGAGGAAGCCGGCCAGCGCATCCTTCTTCACGTTGATCGCCAGGTAGACGCGGTTGTCGGCGGTGATCGTCGGGGTCACCTTCAGCTCCAGCACGGCGTCCTTGAACTGCACCGAGGCGGTCGGTGCGCCACCGGTGCCGGAGCCCTGGTTCTGGTAGGTGACATAGCCGACTTCCTGGCCCTGGCGGATCACGGCCTCCTGCTGGTTGGCGGTGATCACGCGCGGGCTGGAGATCACCTCGCCACGGCCTTCGGATTGCGCTGCGGAGAGCTCCAGGTCGATCGCGTAGTTGGCGCCGAGGATGGCGAAGCCCAGCGTGCTGCCGCCGTTCACCGGCATGTTCACGTTGAAGCCGCCGGGCAAGGTCACCGCACCCGGATGCGGCGGAGCACCCTGGCTGCCGTTGGCCACCCAGTCGGTGACTGCGTTGTTGTAGTTGACGATGTTGTTGTGCACGCCGGTGCCGTACTTCAGCGCGCCATCGCCGGTCGGTGCGGTGGTGATGATGTTGTTGTTGTTGGTCTGGTTGCCGGACACGCCCCACTTCACGCCCAGCTCGCGGGTGAAGTCGTCGGTGGCCACCACGATGCGCGATTCGATCAGCACCTGCTGCACCGGCTTGTCCAGCACGGCGATCAGCTCACGCAACTGCTTGATCTTCTCCGGCGTGTCGTTGAGCAGCAGGGTGTTGGTGCGCTGGTCGAACGAGACGCTGCCGCGCGGCGAGAGGAAGCCGCGCTGGGTGTTGGAGCCGCCGCCACCGCCGCCCTGCATGCTGCCGGTGGTCAGCAGCTTGGCGATGTCGGAGGCCTTGCCGTAGCTGATCGGCACGTAGTCGGTGACCAGTTCGGCGGTGTCCTGTGCCTTCAGCTTGGCATCGGCCAGGTCTTGCTCGTACTTGGCCAGCTCGGCCTGCGGCGCGACCCAGATGACGTTGCCGTTGCGGCGCTTGTCCAGGCTCTTGGCGCGCAGGATCACGTCCAGCGCCTGATCCCACGGCACGTTGACCAGGCGCAGGGTGACGCTGCCGCCGACGCTGTCGGAGGCGACCAGGTTGAGCCCGGAGATATCGGCGATCAGCTGCAACGCCGAGCGCACCGGGATGTCCTGGAAGTTGAAGGTGACGCGCTTGCCGTTGTAATTGGGCTGCGCGTCCAGCTTGGCCAGGCGCTCATCCTTGGCGGCGGCCTTCTTCGGTGCCACCTCGACCACGTACTGGTCGGGGGTCTGGTAGGCCGAGGTCTCGACCGTCCCCTTGGTGTCGATCTCGATGCGCGCGCCGCCGCCGTTGCCGACGCGGCTGGTGATCGACTGCACCGGGGTGGCGAAGTCCAGCGTATCCAGGCGCTGCGCGAGGTTGGCCGGCAGGTTGGCGTGATCGATGGTGACCACCACCTTGTCGCCCTGACGGGTCATTTCCGGCTGCGCGCCGCTGCCGCTGAAGCTGACCAGCACGCGGCCCTCGCCGTTCGGGCCGCGACGGAAGTCGATGTTGGAGATCGCCGGGCCATCGGAGGACGACGGCAGCCGCTTGGTCGGGTCGATCGTGGAGGCGGTGGTGACCGCCTGGTCGGCGGTGCCGTTGTTGATCGTCAGCACCAGGCTGTTGCCATCGACGCTGGCGCGGTAGCTCGACGCGCGCATCAGCTCGACCACCACGCGGGTGCGCCCACCGGCAGACACTGCCGAGACGCCGGAGGTCGAACCCTTGCCGATGTCCATGTGCCGCCCGGCGGCATTGGTCGTATCGGGCAGGTCGACCGCGATGCGCGGCGGATTGTCCGTGGTGAAGATCTTCGGCTCCGGCACCGGGCCGTCGCCGAAGTTCAGGTGCAGCTGGACGCTGCCGCCTGGCAAGGCGTCGTAGCTGATGTTCTTCAGCGTGGTGGTGGCCGCGATGGCGGCACTGGCCCAGGTGGCACCGACGATCAGCAGGCCCATCAGGAAGTAACGGCTCGCATGGCGCATGACTCGGCCCCGCACGGATTGGAATTGGTTGGTCATTGCATCTGCCCCTGTGTACCTATTGCTCGCCGAGTGCGACGCTGGCGGGACGTTCCATCCAGCCACCATTGCCGTTGGATACCAACTCGACCAGATCGACATGGTCTTCGCTGATGGCGGTGATGTGTCCGTAGTTCTGTCCCATGTATTCCCCCACATGGACGCGATGGATGACACCACCCGGGTCCTTGATCAGGACCTCCATCTTCGGACCGACACCGACCGTACCGACCATCTTGAGGCTGTCGAGGGCGAACATCTCCAGCGGCTCCTTGGCCCGGTTGGCGTCCGGCCGCGGTCCGCTGGTCGCGTTGTCGTTCTGCAGTTCGGCCGTGCTGGGGCTGAACGGATCACGCTTGTCCTGGTCTTCGTACTTGAACGTCTCGAAGGTCTTGATCACGGGCAGCGGCGGAATCGGCGCACCCTTCTTGGCCTTCTCCTGCGCGACCCAGGTGCGCAGGTCGGACATGCCGCGGGTGCAACCGGCCAGAACCAGCACAGCCAGCAGGATCAGCAGCAGCCGCGTCACGCCGGCGGACTTGCGGGCAATCGACTTGTTCATCATTTCTTCGCCCCCGCCTTGGTTGCCGCGGCAGCGCTTTCGTCGTCATCGAGATAACGGTAGGTCTTGACCGTGCCCTCCAGCACCAGTTGTCCGGTGCCAGCGGTGCCCGCCTTGGTCGGCGCCTTCGGCGTCAGCGAGACGTCGTGCATGGTGAGGATGACCACTCGCGGCAGCGAAGCCACGCCGCTGATGAAGGTGCCGAACTGATGGTAGGTGCCGGTGAACTTCAAGGCGATCGGTCTCTCCGCGTAGAAGTCCTTGGGCGTTTCCGCGCCAGGCACGAACAGGTCACTCTCCAGCCCCGCGGCCTGCGCGGTCTGCGAGATGTCGATCAGCAACTCGGGCATCTCGGTCTTGCTGGGCAGTTGGCGCAGCAACTGGCGCAGCATGTCCTGCATCTCGTTGAGCTGCTGCTCCAGCGCCTCGAGATTGACCGACTTGGCCTGCTTGGTGGAGAACTCCTGCTTGAGGCTGTTCTCCTTGGTGGCCAGCGTGTCGAGACTGTCCTGCTGGTCGCTGACGATGAAGTACCAGCCCACCAGCAGCACCACCGCGAGGACCAGCACGGTGAAGAAGATCTTGACCGACTGCGGCCAGCCGCCGACGTTGTTCTTGTCGAGGTTTTGCAGATCGCTGAAGAAACTCATGATCCGGCACCTCCCTTGGCAGCGGCGGCAGGGGTGGGCGTGACTTCCGGCGTTGACCTGGCCGTGGCGGAGGTCGCGCTGGCCGGCGGCGCGTTGAGCGCTGCAGGTACGGCCGGCGTGGCCGTGGAGGTAGTCGGTTCCACCTGCGCCTTGGTCGGGTCGACCTCGTCGGTCTTGGGCCGGCTCAGCGTCACGTTGAGGCCGAACTGGTAGGGCATGCGGGTCGCATCATGGGTGTTTTCGGTCTTGCGCAGGTCCGCATGGCCCATCCACGGCGAGGACTCGATGTTGCGCATGTACTCGGCGACGCTGGCGTTGGACTGCGCCACGCCGTCGAGCGACATCGACTGGCCGCTCTGCTTGAGCGCGGTCAGCCGCGCACTGGTCGGGATGGTTTTCACCAGTTCGTCGAACAGGTGCACCATCTGCGAGCGATCGGCCTGCAACTGCTCGATGATCTGCTTGCGCGCCAGCAGGTGCTCGCGCACTTTTTCCAGGTCCTTGATCTTGGCGATGCGCACGTCCAGCTGCTTGATTTCGGTCTGCAGGTAGGCGTTGCGGTCGTTCTGGTTGTCGATGCGCTGGTCCATCCAGAAGATCCACAGCAGCAGCAGCAGCACGGCGGCCACGAAAGCGGCGGCCAGCTGCATGTAGAACTCGCGTTCGCGCTGCTTGCGCCGCTCCGCGCGCCACGGAAGTAGGTTGACGTGTGCCATCAGTCGAAGCTCCTCAGGGCGAGGCCGACCGCGATCATCAGGGCCGGGGCATCCTGCGCCAGCGCCTGGGCCTGCACCCGCGGCGACAACGACATGCGGGCCAGCGGGTTGGCGACCACGCAAGGCACGCCGAGCTGCTCTTCCAGCATCGGGCCCAGTCCCTCGATCGAGGCGCAGCCGCCGGCCAGCACCACCTGGTCGACCTTGCTGTATTCGCTGCCGGCGAAGAAGAACTGCAGCAGGCGGCTGATCTGCTGGATCAGCGACTCCTTGAACGGCTCCAGCGCCTCGGTCTCGTAGGACTCCGGCAGGCCGCCCTTGCGCTTGGCGCGGCCAGCCTCCTCGTAGGAGAGCCCGAAGCGGCGCATGATCTCGTCGGTGAGCTGCTTGCCGCCGAACACCTGTTCGCGCGAATAGATGGTGCGCTGGTTGCGCAGCACGGAAAGCGTGGTCATGGTCGCGCCGATGTCGACCACCGCCACCAGGGCGTCGCGGCCGACGTTGAGCTGGTCGGCGACCATCGCGAAGGCGTTCTCCATCGCGAAGGCCTCCACGTCGATGACGCCGGCAGTGAGGCCGCCCAGATCCAACGCCGCCACGCGCATGTCGACGTTCTCGGTGCGCGAGGCCGCCAGCAGCACGTTGTTCATGTCCGGGTTGTCGCGTACCGGGCCGATCACCTCGAAATCGAGGCTGACCTCGTCGATCGGATACGGGATGTACTGATTGGCCTCGACCTGGATCTGGCCCTCGAGGTCATCGTCGGATAGCTCGCTGGTCATCGGGATGATCCGCGTGATCACCGCCGACCCGGCCACCGCGGCGGCGGCGTGCTTGAGCTTGGAACCCGAGCGGGCCAGGGCGCGGCGGATCGCGTCGCCCACCGCCTCGACCTCGACGATGTTCTTCTCGACCACCGCATTGGGCGGGAGCGGTTCCACCGCGTAGTGCTCCACGCGATAGCGCCCGCCCGCCTGACTCAGCTGCAGCAGCTTGACGGCGGTCGAACTGATGTCGACGCCGATCAGCGCCGGCTTCTTCGGTGTAAAGAGCCCCACGGTGTGTCCCCCTTGCCGCTGACGCCCTGACCAGAGTTCTGGCGGGATGCGCAGTGGCATTAAATCTAAAAATTAACGCAATGGCAACGGTCTACAGGAACTTTCTCAAGTAATTGGCGTGATGTCCACCACATTTGCAGAGCTTGCCCGGCTGGCGCGCCTCTTGCTTTGCGGAGCCGTCCTCGGTTGCCTGACGAGCATGTTGCTACATCTATACTCTGTCATGCTTTGACTCAGGTCTCGCTATCCACACCATGCGAATTTTCAAGCGTTTGTTGCGCTGGGCACTGCTCCTGGCCTTTTCCGGTTTGCTTCTGGCAGTGCTCGCGACAGGCGTGGCGTACTGGTTGATAGCTCCCCGGCTGCCCTCGGTGGCGGTGCTCAAGGACTATCACATGCAGGTGCCGCTGCGCGTGCTGAGCGCCGATGGCAAGCTCATCGCGACTTTCGGCGAAACCCGGCGCATCCCGGTGGACATCGCCGAGGTGCCCGACCGGCTCAAGCACGCGGTGCTGTCGGCGGAGGACGCCGACTTCTACCACCACCCCGGCGTGGACTGGCGCGGCATCGCCCGGGCCGGCTGGCACGTGATCATCACCGGCGGCGACAAGGGACCCGGCGGCTCCACCATCACCCAGCAGGTGGCGCGCAACTTCTTCCTGAGCCCGGAAAAGCTGTACTCGCGCAAACTTACCGAGATCTTCATCGCGCTGCGCATCGAGCACGAGCTGACCAAGGACCAGATCCTGGAGCTCTACCTCAACAAGATGTTCCTCGGCCATCGTTCCTATGGCGTGGCGGCGGCGGCCGAGTACTACTACGGCAAGACGCTGGACCAGCTCACCGTGGCGGAGTGCGCGGCGATCGCCTCCACTTTCCAGCTGCCCTCGGCGGTCAATCCGATCAACAGCCCCAAGCGCGAGATGGCACGGCGCAACTGGGTGCTCGGCGAGATGCTGCGGCACAACTACATCACCCAGGCAGTGTACGAACAGGCGGTGGCCGAGCCGAATCGCGCCTTTGCCCACGAGCAGCCGATCGAGGTCGACGCGCCCTACCTCGCCGAGATGGTGCGCCGGCAGGTGCTCGACCGCCTCGGCAATGACGCCCTGACCGAAGGCTACGTGGTCCGCACCACGGTGCAGAGCATGCGCCAGCAGGAGGCGGTGGACGCCCTGCGCGACGGCCTGGTCGCCTACGACCACCGCCATGGCTGGCGTGGGCCGGAGGCGCACAAGGAGCTGGCCGAGGGCGCCGGCGAGGCGGATTTCGACCAGGTGCTGGCCAGTTACGGCAGCGTCTCGGGTATGCAGCCGGGACTGGTCATCAGCAGCGACGCCGACCATGCCAGCGTGTACCTGTCCAGTCACGAGAGCGCCCGGCTCGACCTCGACGCGGTGAAATGGGCTCGGCCGCACATCAGCGACAGCCGCGTCGGCGCCGCGCCCACGCGGGTCGATGCCGTGCTCAAGCGCGGCGACGTCATCCGCCTGGCCCGCGACGAGAAGGGCAACTGGCAGCTGGCGCAGATACCTGCCGTGCAGGGCGGGCTGGTCTCGCTCAATCCGGAAGATGGCGCGATCGAGGCCCTGGTGGGCGGCTTCAACTTCAACCGCAGCAAGTTCAACCGCGCCGTGATGGCCGCGCGCCAGCCGGGTTCGAGTTTCAAGCCGTACCTCTATTCCGCCGCTTTCGATCGCGGCTTCACCCCGGCCTCGATCGTCAACGACGCACCGCTGGCGCTGCCCGACCCCTCGCGCCCCAACGGCATCTGGACGCCGTCCAACGACGACGGCAAGTTCGCCGGCCCGATGCGCCTGCGCGAGGCGCTGGTGCAATCGAAGAACCTGGTCTCGGTGCGACTGCTGGATGCCATCGGGGTGAGCTACATGCGCGAATACGCCACCCGCTTCGGGTTCTCGCAGGACGCGATCCCGGCCAACCTGTCGATGGCGCTGGGCACCGCCTCGGTCTCGCCGATGGGCATGGCGCGCGGCTACGCCGTGTTCGCCAACGGCGGCTACCTGGTCACGCCGTATTTCATTCACGAGATCGACGACCGCGACGGCAAGCCGGTGTACCTGGCCAATCCCGCCCGCGCCTGCCGCAACTGCCAGGAACGCCTGCTCGACACGCGCCCGCCCGGCCCGCCGCCGCCGGACATGACCCGGCCGCCGGCCAATCGCCTGGCGACCGCCGGCAGCACGGACGCGCCCGCCGAGTCGGAGAGCGTCGACGGTGTCGGCGATGCGGTGCTGCCGGCCGACATCCACGACGGCGCCCGGCATGCGCCGGTGCTCGCCCCGCGGGTGATCGGTCCGCGCAACGACTACCTGATCACCTCGCTGATGAAGGACGTGATCCTGCGCGGCACCGGTTCGGCCGCGCGCGCGCTGGAGCGCCCCGACCTGGCCGGCAAGACCGGCTCCACCAATGACCATCGCGATGCCTGGTTCGTCGGCTTCGACGGCGAGTTGTCCACCGCGGTCTGGGTGGGTTTCGACGACTACAGCTCGCTCGGCCGCGGCGAATTCGGCGCCAAGGCGGCCTTGCCGGTGTGGATGCAGTACATGGGCGCGGCGCTGAAGGGGCTGCCGCCCAGCACGTTGCCGATGCCGCCCGGAATCAGTACGGTATGGATCAACCGCGAAAGCGGCCTGCCGACCGGTGCGGACGACCCCAACGGCATGAACGAGATGTTCAAGGTGGAAGACGTCGACCGCCTGCGCAGCCAGGCCGCCCAGCAGAAGGAGCAGGACAAGCAGCACGCCTACGAGATCTTCTGACCCGGGGGCAGGCGACGCCGCTCCCGGACGCCGCCATCCAATGTCGAGGAGTGCGTCATGTCCCGAGGCGAACACCACCGCATCCACGCCCATGACCGGCTGCAACGCAATCGCCTGCGCGTGGCCCAGGAAGCGGCCCGGCTGATGAGCGAGCACGGCATCCGCAATTTCCACCATGCCAAGCTCAAGGCCGCCGAACGGCTGGGCATACTCGACAGCCAGGCGCTGCCGCGCAACCTCGAGATCGAACAGGCGCTGCGCGAACACCAGCGCCTGTTCCTCGGCGACAGCCAACCCCAGCTGCTGCGCCAGCGGCGCGAGGCGGCGGTCGAGGCGATGACCTTCCTCGCCCCGTTCGAACCGCGCCTGGTCGGCGCCGTGCTCGACGGCACCGCCGACATGCATTCGGCGGTGTGCCTGCACGTGTACAGCGACGATGCCGAAGCGGTGGTGCGCTTCCTGCGCGAGCACGGCGTGCCGCTGGAAATGCAGGTGCGCCGCCTGCGCTACAGCCGCACCGAGCAGCCCGAGTACCCGGTGCTGCTGTTCGCCGCCGACGCCGTGCCGTTCGACCTCACCGTGCTGCCGCGCAACGCGCTGCGCCAGGCGCCGCTGGATCGCACCGACGACCGGCCGATGCGCCGCGCCGCGCTGGCCCAGGTGGAGATGCTGCTGGCCGAGGACGATGCCGACGAGGGCTTCGAACAGCGCCTGCGCGCCGCGTTGCGCTGACCGCGCCGAGCGCCAGATGCAGAACGCCCCGGCCAGGCCGGGGCGTTCTGCGCGAAACCGAGGATCAGCCCAAGCGGTGAATCAGCGCTTGCCGGCCGGCACGTAATCACGCACGTCGGCGCCAGTGTAGACCTGGCGCGGACGGCCGATGCGCGATCCGGGCGTTTCGTGCTGCTCGATCCAGTGCGCGATCCAGCCGGCGGTGCGCGCGATGGCGAACATCACGGTGAACATCTCGGTGGGGATGCCCAGCGCCTTGTAGATGATGCCGGAGTAGAAATCGACGTTCGGATACAGCTTGCGCTCGACGAAGTAGTCGTCCTTCAGCGCCGCCTCTTCCAGCTTCATCGCCACGTCCAGCATCGGATCGTTGACGCCCAGCTCGTCCAGCACCTTGTGGCACATCTCGCGAATGATCTTGGCGCGCGGGTCGAAGTTCTTGTAGACGCGGTGGCCGAAGCCCATCAGGCGGAAGCTGTCGTTCTTGTCCTTGGCGCGCAGGATCGCCGACTCGACGTTGTCCGGCGTGCCGATCTCCTCCAGCTGCTTGAGCACCGCCTCGTTGGCGCCGCCATGGGCGGGGCCCCACAGCGCGGTGATGCCGGCGGCGATCGAGGCATACGGGTTGGCGCCGGTGGAACCGACCAGGCGCACGGTGGAGGTGGACGCGTTCTGCTCGTGGTCGGCATGCAGGATGAACAGCAGGTCCAGCGCCTTGGCCGCCACCGGGTTCATCTGCAGCGGCTCGCTCGGCACCTCGAACATCATGTGCAGGAAGCGGGTGACGTACTCGAGGTTGTTGCGCGGGTAGCGCACCGGCCAGCCGATCGTGTAGCGGTAGCAGGCTGCCGCGATGGTCGGCATCTTGGCGATCAGGCGGATCGCCGCCATCTTGCGGTCGGCCGGGTCTTCCACGTCCAGCTTGTCGTGGTAGAACGCCGACAGCGACGCCACTGCCGCGGCGAGCATCGCCATCGGGTGCGCGTCGTGGTGGAAGCCCTGGAAGAAGTTCTTCTGCGCCTCGTGCATCATCGTGTGATGCGTGATGTCATGTTCGAACGTGTCGAACTCGGCAGCATTGGGCAACTCGCCGTTGAGCAACAGATAGGCCACTTCGAGGAAGCTGGACTTCTCGGCCAGCTGCTCGATCGGGTAACCGCGATACAGCAGCACGCCCTTGTCGCCGTCGATGTAGGTGATGGCACTCTTGGTGCTGGCAGTGCTGCCGAAGCCCGGGTCATAGGTGAAATGGCCGGTGTCCTTGTACAGCGTGCCGATGTCGATGCACGCGGCACCGAGCGTGCCGGAAACCAGCGGCAGTTCGCTGCTCTTGTGGCTCGATTCATCGACCAGCTTGACGGTCTTGGGGTCGGACACGGAAACCTCCTCGCATGTGGTTCGTCGCCGGCGACGACGGTGGGGACGTCATCGCGCGGCAAGGGAAAGGGTGGATGTCGGCAGCCGGGGAAAGCACGCGACGCAACCGATGCCGGAAACCGGCTGGAACAAGCTCCGCGAAGACTTGCGCCACTCTGCTGCAGGCATCGGGCCACTGCCCATTATCGCACAACGGCGGTCGCGCATTCGATGGCGAATGGTCGTACGCCGGGCACGAAAAAGACACGGGGCAAGCCTGCGCCTGCCCCGTGTCTCGAACCGCCCGCAACCCGGAGGGAGCGGAGGTAAAAGGGTTTATTCCTTGACCGAACCGGCGTAGCGGCGGCGGAACTTGTCCACGCGGCCACCCACGTCCAGGGTCTTCTGCTTGCCCGTGTAGAACGGGTGCGAATGGCTGGAGATATCCACCTTGATCAGCGGGTACTCATTGCCGTCTTCCCACTTGACGGTTTCCTTGCTGGACATGGTCGACCGGGTGAGGAACGAGAAATCGGACGACAGATCCTGGAACACCACCGGGGCGTAGTTCGGATGGGTATCGGCTTTCATGACAGACTCTGAATGCGGCGGTGAAAAGAGCGGCATTGTAGCGGGCAACGCCGGGAACGCGCAAGCACGGGGGTTCAGCCGGGCACCCCCAGCGCGCGCTGCACCATCGCGGCAAAGCGGGTGTGGTCGACCTCCAGCACGATGTTGGCCTGCGCCGGCCGGCCCAGGCGCCCTTTCCAGTCGACCACGGTGGCGCCGCGGGTCAGGCGGCCGTCCAGCTCTACCGCGACCGCGCGGCGTTCGCTGCGGGTGACGATGGTCGGGTCGAGCGCGACCGCCATCGCCAGCGCATCGGCCGCCACCAGCCCGTGGCGGTCGTGTTTGGCGTTGTAGCCCCGCGCGGTCGCCGCGATCTTGCCGAAGAACGCCGCGCGCCGGTCACCGGCAGCGAGCCAGCGGTCGAACTCCGCGTCGTCGAAGGCGTGGCGCAGGGTTGCCTCCCAGTCCACCAGGTCGAACGACGGGAACGCCTCGAACACGACGTGCGCAGCCTCGGGGTCGAAACCGATGTTGAACTCGGCCGGCACCCTGCCGGTATTGCCGTGGCCGGTCACCGCGCCGCCCATCACCACCAGCCGCTTCACCCGCTGCGGCAGGCCGGGGTCGAGCCGCAGCGCCAGCGCCAGGTTGGTCAGTGGCGCCAGTGCCACCAAGGTCAGCTCGCCGGGACGCTCGAGGGTCAGGCGCAGCAGCGCCAGCGCAGCGGACTCGGCGGCGACCGCGGCGGCGGGCTCGGCGAAGCCGACGTCGCCGAAACCGTCACGCCCATGCACGAACGCGGCATCTTCCTCCGGCGCACGGACCAGCGGCATGGCGCAACCGGCGAACACCGGCGTGGCCAGGCCAAGCAGGTCGACCAGCGTGCGTGCGTTGCGCAGGGTGTGCTCCAGGCCGACGTTGCCGGCGGCAATGCCGAGGCCGGCGATGTCGGCATGCGCGGCGGCCATCAGGATGGCGAGGGCGTCGTCGACGCCGGGATCGGTGTCGATCAGGAGTTGCGGCTTGGTCATGTGCATCGGGTTCCTGTCCAGCCGTCCAGTTTATGGGATGAAACGGCGGGGGGCGACTACTGCCGATGACCGCTCACGCATCTGCGAACCGCGCGGCGCCGCCGATCCAGCGCTCGATCAACCGGCTGGTCTGGTCGGGGAACTCGGCCAGCATGCGTTCGCCCACCGCCTGCACCGCGGGCAGCAGGTGCGCGTCGCGCGACAGGTCGGCGATGCGGAAGGCGAGTTGGCCGGTCTGGCGGGTGCCGAGCACTTCACCGGGGCCACGCAGTTCCAGATCCTTCTCGGCAATGCGGAAGCCGTCGCTGGTTTCGCGCATGACCTGCAGGCGCTCGCGCGCGAGCTGGCCCAGCGGCGGTTGATACAGCAGCACGCAGTTGGAGGCCACCGCGCCGCGGCCGACGCGACCACGCAACTGGTGCAGCTGTGCCAGGCCAAGCCGCTCGCTGTTCTCGATCACCATCAGGCTGGCATTGGGCACGTCGACGCCGACCTCGATCACCGTGGTGGCCACCAGCACGGCCAGCTCGCCGGCCTTGAACGCGTCCATCACCGCCTGCTTGTCCTTTGCCTTCATGCGGCCGTGGATCAGACCCACGGCAAAGCCCTCCAGCGCCGCGCACAACTCGGCGTGGGCGACTTCGGCCGCCTGCGCGCGCAGCTGCTCGGATTCCTCGATCAGGGTGCACACCCAGTACACCTGCCGCCCCTCGGCGCAGGCGGCATGGATGCGCTCGATCACTTCGGCGCGGCGCGCATTGGATACCGCGATGGTCTGCACCGGCGTGCGTCCGGGCGGCAATTCGTCGATCGACGAGACGTCGAGATCGGCATACGCGCTCATCGCCAGCGTGCGCGGAATCGGCGTGGCGGTGAGCACCAGTTGATGCGGCACCAGTCGGTCCTGGCGGCCCTTCTCGTGCAATGCCAGCCGCTGCTGCACGCCGAAGCGGTGCTGCTCGTCGACGATCACCAGGCCCAGCCGCGCAAATGCCACGCCCTCCTGCATCAAGGCGTGCGTGCCGATCACCACCGCCGCGCCGTCGGCCACGCGGGCCAGCGCCTGCCGGCGTGTCTTGCCGGTGACCTTGCCGGCCAGCCATTCCACCTCGATGCCCAGCGGCTGCAACCACTGCCGGAAGTTGCGCAGATGCTGCTCGGCCAGCAATTCGGTCGGTGCCATCAGGGCGGTCTGGTAGCCCGCGTGCACCGCGGCCAGCGTGGCCAGCGCGGCCACCACGGTCTTGCCGCTGCCGACGTCGCCCTGCACCAGGCGCAGCATCGGCTGGGCCTGCGCCAGGTCGCGCGCGACCTCCTCGCTCACGCGCTGCTGCGCCGCGGTGAGGCGGAACGGCAATGCGCGCAGCAATTGCCGATGCAGCTGCCGCGGTGCGCCCAGCACCGGCGCACGGCGTTGCCGCACCACGGCGCGCAGGCGCTTGAGGCTAAGGTGCTGGGTCAGCAACTCCTCGAAGGCGAGCCGCTGCTGGGCCGGGTGGCGACCGAGCAGCAACTGGCCCAGGTGCGCGTCCGGCGGTGGCCGGTGCACGTAGAGCAGCGCATCGCGCAGCGATGTCAGGCCGTGCGTGCGGCACAGCGCCGGCGGAATAAGCTCCAGTTGCCCGGCCGGCGGCAGCAGGGCCAGTGCCTTGCCGATCACCGCGACCAGGCGCTTCTGGCCCAGGCCCTCGGTAGTGGGATACACCGGACTGAGCTGCTCGTCGACCACCGAGGCTTCGCTGCCACCCAGGCGCTGGTAGCTCGGGTGCACCATCTCCAGCCCCTGCGCGGCGTGGCGCACCTCGCCGTAGCAGAGCAGCCGCGTGCCCGGCACCAGTTGTTCGGCCTGCGCGCGATTGAAATGGAAGAAGCGCAGCAGCAGGGTCTGCGCGCTGGCGTCGCCGATCGCCACCTTGAGTTGCGGGCGATGGCGGAAGCCGCGCTCGACGGCCTCGACCACGCCCTCGACCTGCGCGCGTTCCCCTGCGCGCAAGTCCGCGATCGCGGTGATGCGCGTCTTGTCCTCGTAGCGCAACGGCAGGTGGAACCACAGATCCTGCACCCGCGTCAGGCCGAGCTTGCCCAGCGACGCGACCAGCGCCGGGCCCACGCCGGGCAACGTGGCGAGCGGCGCGATGCCGGGGTCGGCAATGGCGGGAGAAACGGGACGGGCGTTGCGCGTGGCCATGAAACCCAAGCCTAACCGAGCATCCCCGTCAGTCGTAAGGATGCCGCCGCTGCGGGCTGTCGGCGACAGCCGCGACGTGGATCAGTCCAGCACCATGATCGCATCGACCTCTACCTGCGCCGCCTTCGGCAACGCGGAAACCTCGATGGTCGAGCGCGCCGGATACGGCTGCTGGAAGTATTCGGCCATCACCGCGTTGACGGCGGCGAAGTTGGCCAGGTCGGTGACATAGATGCCCACGCGCACGATCTGCGCCAGCGAGCCGCCGGCAGCCTGCGCCACCGCGGCGAGATTGTCGAACACCCGTCGCGTCTGCACGCCGATGTCGCCGTCGACCAGGCTGCCGGTGGTCGGGTCCAGCGGGATCTGGCCGGAAAAATAGACGGTGTTGCCGGCACGCACGGCCTGCGAATACGGGCCGATGGCGGCCGGTGCCTGGTCGGTGGCGATGATGTCGAAAGGCATGGCGTTTCCTTGGGGGCGGGAGTCGGGATTGGAGATTCGAAGGAGCGTGCTGCAGCCGATTGAGACCGCCGATGATAACTCGGCCCCGCTTCACTGCACGGCGCCCGCACCACTGCGATGCAAGGCCGGCGGGCGTTGCCCGCCCTACGCGCGGCATCGGTCGGAGCGACCTATTCCCTATTCCCTATTCCCTATTCCCCATTCCCTATTCCCGGTCATTACAACGGATACCGCCGCACCGCGCTGACCACGCCGGTGCGGCGCACGCGGCGGATCACGTCGGCCAGGTGCTTGCGGCTCTTCACTTCCATCGAGAACAGCAGCGTGGCCGCCGAGGCATCGCGCTCGACGTACTCGACGTTCTCGATGTTGGAATCGGCCGCCGCAATCGCCGCCGCCACGGTGGCGAGCACGCCCGGGCGGTTGATCACCTCGATGTGCAACTGCGCGCGGTAGTCGCCCTTGACGTCGCGATCCCACTCGATCGCCACCAGCCGTTCCGGCGAGCGGCGCAACTCGACCACGTTCGGGCACTCCACGCGATGCACCACGATGCCCTTGCCGGAGGACAGGTAGCCGACGATGTCGTCGCCGGGCAGCGGGTGGCAGCAGTTGGCGAAGCTGAGCACGCCGCGCTCGCCGCCGCTGATGCGGATCTTCTCCTGCGCCAGCGCCACGCCTGCCTTGGAGCCGGCGGCCTTCTTCCAGCGCGAGCCCAGCAACTGGCGCGCGACCACGTCAGGCATGCGGTTGCCCAGCGCGATGTCGGAGAGCAGCTCCTCCAACCGCTTGAACTTGGAGGTCTTCAGGAAGCGGTCGAGCGTCGTCGGCGCGATCGCGTCGAGGCTGCTGCCGAGCGCATCCAGCGCGCGATCCAGCATCCGGTGGCCGAAATCGACCGCGTCCTCGTGCTGCAGATGTTTCAGGTACTGGCGGATCGCGGTGCGCGCCTTGCCGGTGACCACCACCTCCAGCCACGCGGGGTTGGGCACGGCCGAGGGCGCGGTGATGATTTCCACCAGCTGGCCCGATTCGAGCCGGCTGCGCAGCGGGGTGAGTTTCTTGTCCACGCGCGCGGCCACCGCGTGGTCGCCCACGTCGGTGTGCACCGCGTAGGCGAAATCCAGCGCAGTGGCATGGCGCGGCAGCGAGAGGATGTCGCCGCGGGGGGTAAACAAATAGACCTCGTCGGGGAACAGGTCGATCTTGACGTTCTCGATGAACTCCGAGGAGGACACCGTGTTCGCCGAACTGTCCACCATCGACGCCAGCCATTCGCGCGCGCGCACCTGGGCACTGTTGGCCGGGCCCGAATCGGTCTTGTAGGCCCAGTGCGCCGCCACGCCGCGTTCGGCCACGGAATCCATTTCGGCGGTGCGGATCTGCACCTCGATCGGCGCGCCGAACGGCCCGAGCAGCACCGTGTGCAGCGACTGGTAGCCGTTCGCCTTGGGGATCGCGATGAAATCCTTGAAGCGCCGGTCCACCGGCTTGTACAGCGCGTGCACCGCACCAAGCGCCACGTAGCAGCTGGTGGCGCTGTCGACCACCACGCGGAAACCGTACACGTCCATCAGCTGCGCGAACGTCTTGTGCTCGTTGCGCATCTTCGAGTAGATGCTCCACGGCGACTTGATCCGGCCGACCACGTGGGCGCTCAGATGCTCGGACGCCAACTGCGTGGTGAGCGCGGTCTCGATCTTGCTCATCACCTCGCGGCGATTGCCCAGCGCGGCGCGGATGCGCTCGCTGATGACCCGGTAGCGGTCCGGATACAGCGCGCGGAAACCTAGATCCTGCAGCTCGGCCTTGAACTTGTTCATGCCCAGGCGCTGCGCGATCGGCGCGAAGATCTCCAGCGTCTCGCGCGCGATGCGGCGGCGCGAACCCTGGTCCTTGGCGCCCAGCGTGCGCATGTTGTGCAGGCGATCGGCCAGCTTGATGAGGATCACGCGGATGTCGCGCGCCATCGCCAGCAGCATCTTGCGGAAGCTTTCCGCATCGGCTTCCTGGCGCGTGCCGAAGCGCATCTTGTCCAGCTTGGTGACGCCGTCCACCAGCTCGGCCACCACCTCGCCAAACTCGCCGGCCAGCGCTTCGCGGCTCAGTTCGGTGTCTTCCAGCGTGTCATGCAGGATGGCCGCGATGATTGTTTCGGCATCCAGCCCCAGCTCGGCCAGGATGCTGGCCACTGCCACCGGGTGGGTAATGTACGGCTCCCCGCTCTTGCGCTCCTGCCCCGCATGCGCCTGTGCGCCGACGGCGTACGCACGCAACACCAGGGTGACTTGTGCGGGGGGCAGATAAGCGATGCGCTCTTTCAGCGCCAGCACGTAGGGTGGCCAGGCGGCCGGATCGACCGGAGCCGGTGGAGCGGTCGCGGGCATCGGTGCCTGGCGCCGGCTCAGGCGCCCACCCCGGAAGCGAGGTGTCCGGAGACTGTCGGGCGCGCGCGCTTGCTCATGCCCTGCAAGGCATGATCGCGGCAGCGCCGGCAGTCATCGCCCATCAGTCGTCGCCGCCCTTGGAAAGGTCGTCGTCGACTTCCGCGGCGGCCCACTCCAGCGCTTCGCGCTCGGCGCGCTCGCGCTCGGCCTTGTCGATCTGGTCGATCGTGGCCTGGTCGATGCGACGGGCCGCGATCTCGCGCAGCGCCAGCACCGTGGGCTTGTCGTGGTCGGGGTTGACCGCCGGTTCGGCACCCTTCTCGAGCTGTCGTGCGCGCTTGGTGGCCATCAGGACCAGCTCGAATCGGTTGTCGACCACCTCGAGGCAGTCCTCCACGGTAATGCGTGCCATGTGAAATCCTTCGGAGAATAGTGACTTATACGGTCGACCAGTGTAGCCAGCAGGTGCTTTGCTGGCAATGCGGGCGACGCGTATCATGGTGGGCTGGCCGCGAATACGGCTGCATTCACGAAAGCGGCCCGAAAGCCGTGCAAGATATAAAACCAGACAGTACACTTATACTGTCCCCGACGCGAATCCCCACCGCACGATGCCCTCATTGCCTCGCCCCCATTCCATGAGCCGCTGGTTGGCGGTGCTCGCGATCGCCTTGCTGGCGGGCTGCGCCATTGCCAAGCCGCGCACCGACGACCCGCTGGAGAAGTACAACCGCGAGGCGTACCAGTTCAATACTGCAGTGGACAAAGTGGCCATACGGCCGGTGGCGCTGGTCTACCGCAAGGTCACCAACCCGCCGGTGCGGCGTTCGTTCAGCGACTTTTTCACCAATATCCGCACCCCGGTCACGGTCGCCAACGACCTGCTGCAGGCGCGGCCCAAGCAGGCCCTGCAGAGCACTGCCCGTTTCCTGGTCAACCTCACCCTGGGCATCGGCGGTTTCTTCGACCCGGCCAGCCAACTGGGACTGCCGATCGAGGACAACGACTTCGGCATCACGCTGGCACGCTGGGGTGCGCCGGAAGGCGATTTCCTGATGCTGCCGCTGTTCGGCCCCAGTACCGCACGCGACATGTGGCGGATGCCGGTGGACAGCTATTTCTTCGATCCGCTGAGCCTGTACGCCGCCAACCACCACTACAACGGCCTGCAGTACGCGCCGCAGGCGATGTATCTGATCACGCTGCGCTCGCGCGCGATCGACGCGGAGAGTTTCCTGCAATCGGCCTACGACCCGTACGTGTTCATCCGCGACGCCTACCGGCAACAGCGCCTGTACAAGCTTTACGACGGCAACCCGCCGGCGGCGCTGATCGAACGGATGCAGGGACTGGATACGCCCGGCTTCGACCCGGACGAGCTGCTGGAACAGCAGCACGATTGGGAAAAGGGTCACCCCAAGCAGGACGACCAGCACTGAGCCCTGCGGGCACGACTCACGCCAGCAGCGTATCGACCTCGCAGACCTGGGCCAGCGCCTGCATGCTGGCCGGCATCCCGACCACCCGCAACGGACGACCTCGCCGGTTCGCTTCCGCGGCGGCAGCCAGCACGCAGGCCAGGCCGGCGCTGTCGCAATGACTGACGCCCGCCAGGTCCAGTTGCGTCACCTCGCCATCCAGCGCCGCGCGCATGGCTGCGAGCGCAGCCGCGGCGGTGCCGAAATCAAGCACGCCGTTCACCGCCAGGACAGTCGGCGCCACGATGTCCAGGCGGAAACCCGTGGGCGCGTTCACTGGCTGTCCTTGCTGTCCTTGTCGAGCGTGTCGAGTGCCTTCTCGCCCTGGGTTTCCAGGTTGGTGATCAGCTGCTCGATGCCGACCTTGCGGATCTCCGCGTCCACCTGGTTGCGGTAATTGGTGACGTAGGAGATGCCTTCGATGATCACGTCGTACGCCTTCCAGTCGCCGCTGCGGCTCTTGCGGAACGCGTAGTCGATCGACACCAGCTTGCCGTCGTCCAGCACCACCTGGGTGCGCACCACGGTGCGCTTGTCGTTGAGGTCGCCGTTGAACGGCAGCACCTTGACCTTGCCGCGGGTGTAGTTGAGCAGACCCTCGGCGTAGCGATGGGTGATCGAGTTGTAGAACGCCTTGGCGAAGCGGTCGCGCTGTGCCGGGGTGGCCTCGCGTGCATGCCGGCCGAGCACGAGGATCGAGGCGTAGTCGATGTCGAAGTGCGGCAGGAACACGTCGTCGATGATGGCGATCAGTTTTTCCTTGTCGCGCTTGAGCTCGTCGCGGTGACCCTCGATCGCGGTGGCCAGCTGGTCGGCGATGCCCTGCACGATCTGCACCGGGGTCTGCTGGACGGCCGCCGGCGCGGCGGCCGTGGCCGCATCCTGGGCGAACGCCGGGGCACCGACCACAACAGTGGCGAACGCAAGGGCGGTGGCAAGGGCCAGTCTGCGCAGCATGGGGTTACTCCTTGGGGCATGGCCGGCGGCAGGCGCCGCCGACGGGGATTCGATGGGGTTCTACTGCTTGCCGCTGCCGGCGTCCTTCTTGTCGCCGGGCGAACCGTTGACCAGGAACTTGCCGATCAGATCCTCCAGCTGCATCGCGGACTGGGTCAGGATCATCTCGTCGCCGTTCTTGAGCACGTCGGGCGAGCCGCCCGGCTGGATCGCAACATACTGGCTGCCGATCAAACCGCTGGTGAACACCGCGGCGGCCGAATCGTCGGGAATCTGGTCGTAGCGCTTGTCGATCGCCAGGATGACCTCGGCGTTGAGCTTGGTCGGGTCGGCGCGCACCGATTGCACGCTGCCGATCACCACGCCGGCCATCTTCACCGGCGCGCCCGCCGACAAGGTGCCCACGTTGGTGAAATCGGCCTTGACCGTGTAGCTGCCGCCGATGTTGTCGACCACGCCGCCGGCGCCGAAGAACTTGCCCAGCATCTCCTCCAGCGGCTGCGACGACTTGGTCCGCGCCAGCGTGCCGCCGGCGGCCACCATCTGTTTCGCGCTGCCGTAGTCGATGCCCACGTACTGGTCGCCGAGCAGGCCGCTGGTGAAGATCGTCGCCACCGAATCCTGCGGGATGTGGTCGTAGCGCTTGTCGATGGACAGCTTCACCTCGGCCGCGTCGCGCCCCGGCGCCAGCGTGATCGCCTGCACCTGGCCCACGCGCACGCCGGCGATCTTCACCGGCGCGCGCTCCTTCAGCTGGCCGATGTTGGTGAACTGCGCGGTGACGTCGTAGCTGTCGCCCTGGCGCACGTTGTTGGCCACCGAGCTGGTCTGCGTCGCCAGGTAGGCCAGCGCGGCGAAGCCCAGCACGATGAACAGGCCGGTGCCGACGGCATAGGAACTTCTCGGTTGGCTCACGGCAGAATCCTCGGAAAACGATGGGTCATGGCAGTCACATCAGGAAGGCGGTGAGGACGAAGTCGAGCGCCAGGATGGCGATCGACGAGGCGACCACGGTACGGGTGGTGGCGTACGCCACGCCCTCGCTGGTCGGCGGCGTGGTGAAGCCCTGGAACACCGCGATCAGCGCCACCACCGCGCCGAAGGCCAGGCTCTTCAGCAGCACGCCGTTGACGATGTCGGTATGCACGTCGACCTGGGCGGTCATGTTCGACCAGAACGTGCCGTTGTCGATGCCGAGCCAGGTCACGCCGACCAGGTGGCCGCCGAAGATCGCCATGGCGCAGAACACGCAGCACAGCAGCGGCATCGCGATCAGGCCGGCCAGGAAGCGCGGCGTGGCGACGTAGGCGATCGGGTCGACCGCCATCATCTCCATCGCGGAAATCTGGTCGGTGGCGCGCATCAGGCCGATCTCGGCGGTGATCGCGGTGCCGGCGCGCCCGGCGAAGAGCAGCGCGGTGACCACCGGCCCCAGCTCGCGGTACACCGACAGCGCCACCACCATGCCGCTGGCCGAGGTGCCGCCGAAGATCGACAGCACGTGGTACAGCTGCAGCATCAGCACCATGCCGACGAACAGGCCGCAGACCATGATGATGGTCAGGCTCATGGCGCCGACAAACCACAGCTGACGGACGGTTTCGCGCAGGTAGCGGAAGCTGCGCGGGATCGCCGCCAGCAGGGTCAGCAGAAACAGGCCGCAGCCGCCGATCTGCGCCAGCGACTGGGTCAACACGTTGCGGGGTTGCGGGGCGTGCGCGTTCATTTCGTTGCCTCGGCAAAGCCCAGCGCGGCGGCGTAGTCGCCAGCCGGGTAGCGGAACGGGATCGGGCCGTCCGCTTCGCCGCCGAAGAACTGCCGCGTCCACGGCGAGCCGTCGTCGGCGATCGTCGCCGGGTTGCCCTGTGCCACCACCTTGCCGTTGGACAGCAGGGCCACGTGGTGGGCGATGCGCTGCACCGCGGGCAGTTCGTGCGAGACCAGCACGCTGGTGATGCCGAGGGTCTGGTTCAGCGTCTGGATCAGCTTCAGCACCTGGTTCAGCGCCACCGGGTCCAGCCCCACGAACGGCTCGTCGTACAGGATCAGCTGCGGGTCGAACACGATCGCCCGCGCCAGCGCCACTCGCCGCGCCATGCCGCCGGACAGCTCGTTCGGCATCAGCCGCGCCGCGCCGCGCAGACCCACCGCCTGCAGCTTCATCAGCACCAGGTTGCGGATCAGCACCTCCGGCAGTTTCGTGTGCTGGCGCAGCGGGAACGCCACGTTCTCGAACACGTCGAAATCGGTCAGCAGTGCGGAGTTCTGGAACAGGTAGCCCACGCCCTCGCGCAGCTTGTACAGCTCCTCGCGCGACAGCTCGGCGACATTGTGGCCGTCGACGTGGACACTGCCGGCATCGGCGCGCATCTGCCCGGTGATGTGCTTGAGCAGGGTGGTCTTGCCGGTGCCGCTGGGGCCCATGATCGAGGTGATCTTGCCGCGCGGAATGTCGAGATCCAGCGTGTCGAAGATGGTCTTGCCGTTGAGCACCGTGGTCAGCCCGCGGATGCGCACCAGGGTGGCGTCGTCAGGCGTGGCGCGAGCGGTTTCGTTCATGGGCGGCAAAGGAGGTGGGTAAGCGGACAAGGTAGCGGAAGCGTCGGACTAAGACCATGCGCAGGCGCCGCGGTTCAACCGGCCTCGCCGTCCAGCAGTTCGGCGATCAGCGCCTCGTGCCGGCGCAGTTGCAGCGCGCCGCGCAGGCGCACCGCGCGCACGATCGCCTGCAGATCGTCCAGCGCCGTTTCGAAGCGGTCGTTGACGATGATGTAGTCGAACTCGTGGGCGTGGGCGATCTCGCCGCGCGAGTTGCGCAGCCGGCGTTCGATCACCTCGGCACTGTCCGACCCGCGGCCGCGCAGGCGCCGTTCCAGTTCCGCCCGCGACGGCGGCAGGATGAACACGCTGACACAGTCGGGCTTGCTCGCGCGGATCTGCTGCGCACCCTGCCAGTCGATCTCCAGCAGCACGTCGCGCCCCTGCGCCAGCAGCTTCTGCACGGTGTTGCGCGAGGTGCCGTAGAGGTTGCCGTGCACCTCGGCATGCTCCAGGAAGATGCCTTCCGCGACCTGCTGCTCGAACACTTCGCGCTCGACGAAATAGTAGTGACGTCCGTACAGCTCGCCCGACCGCGGTGGTCGCGTGGTGTGCGACACCGACAGCGAAATCGCGCTATCGCGCTCCAGCAGCGCATTGACCAAGGTCGACTTGCCGGCGCCCGAAGGCGCGGCAACCACGAACAGCGTTCCGATTTCCATCATGGTGACAAGCAACCTTTCGCGTGCCTCGTCATGCCCGGCAAGCTCCATGGCAAACGCGCTTGCATCGAATCAAGCCACCATGGAGGGCATCGCACATCACAGGCCGGCCCGAGTAAAGACCAAGCCGCTGACGGAATGTGCAGCGGCGACATCCTCCAAGGTTCGCTTGCCGGCATCATTGGTGTAAAGACGCGAGCGTGCGGTCGCCGGATCCTTGAACACCGCAGCCTCGGACGGAACGGCGTTGGCGAGAAACGCTTCCCGGCCCACCGTGCCACCGGGGCGCGTTTCGGATCGCTCGCGGTCTATGCACGGCACGAGGTGCGTGGCGTTGAAGAAGTACTCGACCTCGCCGTCGACATCGAGCTCCAGCAACTGCCCGAAATCAGCCAGGAACCCGCCCAGCGTGGCGAACGCCTTGGAATTCAACACCAACGCCCCGGGGACAAAGGGGCTGACGTCGCTTCGTGGCAGGCGCTTCCGGCGCTTGTCGGCGTACACCTGCAGCTTTGGTCGCTCGTGCCAATGCAGAACATTGCCATTGCCACCGAAGCGCTTCATCGCGCCCATGACCTGTTCGGCCTGCGGCACCACCAGCATCGCCATCCGGTCGGCTGGGCCAGCCTTGATCTCCCAGACTGTCATGCCCCGTCTCCCGACCGGTAGGGGAAGGTTCCGTCAAGCAGCTGCGTCTTGATTCCCCGAAGCGCTTCGCGTCCTGCCTGACTGTGCTCCGCACCCTGATCAATGTCGACCAGTCGCGCATAGACCTCAAGATGGTAGAGCCCTGTATGCAAAACCGAGTGCTTGATGGCGTCAGGCATGCCGGTGACGATGCTTTTCTTGAAGCGGGGCAGATAGACGCCATTGTCAACGTCATTGATGGCGATACCCCAGCCAAACAGCAATTCCTGCGACGGAAAAGCTCGCGAGTCTCCATGGGCCACGATGTGGTGGGCCGCGGCGCCCTTCGGCCGGTCGATATTTGCCGACGCCAAGTTCCGCGCCAAGTCAGTCGAGTGTCTCGCACCCTCGCGTCTGGCGTCTGCCAGAAGCCGCTCTGCATTTGCGGGCAGCGTCACTCCATTCCGGTAACGGACCTCCGCTTTCGCGGCCTCGAGGATGACATCATTGACGGCAGCGTTCGGGTTGAGCCCGCCTACTAAGCGAGCCGCATTCACCCTGAGCTGCGCCGTGGTGCGCCGTGGTTGGCGCAACCCCCCGCGGGGCGCACCAGGCCTTCCGTCTCTTGCCATGCCCATCTCCAGAACGCATGCATTTGAAACCACAACCGCGGCTCGATCCGGGCCGGCCGGCACTACTCGATGTTCTGCACTTGTTCGCGCATCTGCTCGATCAGCACCTTGAGCTCGACCGCCGCGTTGGTGCTGCGCGCGTCGACCGACTTGGAACCGAGCGTGTTGGCCTCACGGTTGAACTCCTGCATCAGGAAATCCAGCCGGCGGCCGACCGGTTCGGCCAGGCCCAGCACGCGGCGCGTCTCGGCGATGTGGGTGGCGAGCCGGTCCAGCTCCTCGTCCACGTCGCTGCGGGTGATCTGCAGCACCAGCTCCTGTTCCAGCCGGCCCGGCTCGACCGGCTGCTTGAGGTCGGCCAGCCGGGTTTCCAGCCGGGTGCGCAGCGCGGTGCGGATCTCCGGCATCCAGCCGCGCACCTCGGCGACCACGCGCTCGATCGCGTCGAGCCGCTCGTGCAGGATCGCGCCCAGCTTCTCGCCCTCGCGTTCGCGGGTGGCCGCCAGCGCATCCAGCGCGCGGTCGAGCACGTCGAACAGCGCGGTTTGCTGCGCTTCGGGATCGACCTCGGCCTGCTGCATCACGCCCGGAAAGCGCAGCAGCTCGGTGAACTGCACCTGCAGGCCGGGGAACAGCGCGGCCATGTCCAGGTTCAGCTCGGACAGCCGCGCGAGCAGTGCGCCGTTCACCTGCAACGCCTCGCCGCGCCCCTCGCCCGCGCGACGCACGGTGAGGTCCAGCTTGCCGCGCGACAGCTTCGCCGCCACCCGCTCGCGCAACTGCGATTCGAACGCGCGCAGGTCGTCCGGCAAGCGCGGGCTCAGCTCCAGGTAGCGATGGTTGACCGTGCGCAGCTCGCAGCTGAGCGTGCCCGCGGGGCCGGTGGTTTCGGCACTGGCGTAGGCCGTCATGCTGCGGATCATCGGCGCCTTCCGGACATCGGGGAAAGGACGCAATGGTAAACTCTCCGGTCCCCCTTGCCCAATCCGGCCACCCTTCATGAATCCCAGCCGCCCCAGTGGCCGCGCCAGCGACCAGCTGCGCACCGTCAGCCTCGAACGTCATTACACCCGCCACGCCGAAGGCTCGGTGCTGGTCAGCTTCGGCGACACCCGCGTGCTGTGCACCGCCAGCATCGAGGATCGCGCGCCGGCCTGGCTGCGCGGCAAAGGCGAGGGCTGGATCACCGCCGAATACGGCATGTTGCCGCGCGCCACCAACACCCGCACCCAGCGCGAGGCCGCCCGCGGCGGCCAGGGCGGCCGCACCATGGAAATCCAGCGGCTGATCGGCCGCAGCCTGCGCGCCTGCGTCAACCGCCAGGCGCTGGGCGAGCGGGTGATCACGCTGGACTGCGACGTGCTGCAGGCCGACGGCGGCACGCGCACGGCGGCGATCACCGGGGCCTATGTGGCCCTGGTCGATGCGGTGAACCTGCTGATGAAGCGCGAGAACCTCAAGCGCAACCCGATCGTGGGCGCGGTCGCCGCGGTCTCGGTCGGCATCTACCAGGGCGTGCCGGTGCTCGACCTCGACTACGCCGAGGATTCGGACTGCGACACCGACATGAACGTGGTGATGAACGACGGCGGCGGCTTCATCGAAGTGCAGGGCACCGCCGAAGGCCACGCCTTCCGCCGCGACGAGATGGACCAGATGCTGGCGCTGGCCGAAAAAGGCATCGGCGAACTGGTCGCCGCGCAGCGCGCGGCGCTCGCACTCTGACATGCGGCGCATCGTCCTCGCCAGCAGCAACCGCGGCAAGCTCGCCGAGTTCCATGCCCTGCTCGCCAACGCCGGCTTCGAGGTGGTGCCGCAGGCCAGCCTCGGCGTGGACGACATCGAGGAAACCGGCCTCACCTTCGTGGAGAACGCCGTGCTCAAGGCACGCCACGCCGCCCGCGCCAGCGGCTTGCCCGCGCTGGCCGACGACTCCGGTCTGTGCGTGGACCACTTGCGCGGCGCGCCCGGCCTGTACTCGGCGCGCTATGCCGGCAACCACGGCGACAACGCCGCCAACAACGCGAAGCTGCTGCGCGAACTGGACGGCGTGCCGACGGAACGACGCGGCGCGTTCTTCATCTGCGTCCTGGCGCTGCTGCAGCACGCCGACGACCCCGCGCCGCTGATCGCAGAAGGCCGTTGGCACGGTCGCGTGCTCGACGCCCCGCGCGGCACGCAAGGTTTCGGCTACGACCCGCTGTTCCTGCCACACGGGCAGACCCTCGGCGCCGCCGAACTCGAGCCGGCGCTGAAGAACCGCCTCAGTCATCGTGGCCAGGCGCTGGCGAAACTGCACGACCGCCTGCGCGAACTTCGCCCATGAGCATCGTCTCGCCGCCGCTGTCGCTGTACGTGCACATGCCGTGGTGCGTGAAGAAGTGCCCGTACTGCGACTTCAACTCGCACGGCCTGCGCAGCGAGCCGCCGCCGTACGCCGATTACATCGACCACCTGCTGGCCGATCTCGACGCCGACCGCGCCGACTTCGCCGCGGCGCTGGAGGGCCGCGCGGTCATCAGCGTGTTCTTCGGTGGCGGCACGCCCAGCCTGTTCGCGCCGGAGCTGATCGCGCGCCTGCTCGACGGCGTGCGCGAGCGCCTGCCGCTGGCCGACGACGCCGAGGTCACCCTGGAAACCAATCCCGGCACGGTCGAGCACGGCCGTTTCGACGGCTATCTCGCCGCCGGCGTGAACCGCATCTCGTTCGGCGTGCAGAGCTTCGACGACGACAAGCTGAAGCGGCTCGGCCGCATCCACTCGGCCGGCGAAGCCGAAGCCGCGGTGAAATCCGCGCAGGACGCCGGCTACGCCAACATCAACCTCGACCTGATGTACGCGCTGCCGAAGCAGGAACTGGACGGCGCACTGGCCGACGTCGAGCGCGCCATCGCGCTCGGGCCCACGCACATCTCGCACTACCAGCTCACGCTGGAGCCGAATACGGTGTTCGCCGCCAACCCGCCACCGCTGCCCGACGACGACCACGCCTGGGCAATGCAGGAAGCCTGCGAGGCGCGCCTGGCCGAAGCCGGCTACGGCCAGTACGAAATCTCCGCCTACGCGCAGCCCGGCCGGCGCTGCGCACACAACCTCAACTACTGGCGGTTCGGCGACTACCTCGGCATCGGCGCCGGGGCCCACGGCAAGCTCAGCGACGCCGGCAGCAGCCAGATCCACCGGCGCTGGAAAACGCGCGGCCCGCGCGCGTACATGGGCGAACCCGGCGGCGCGGGCCGGATCGGGGGCGACCACGTGGTCGCCCCCGCCGAGCTGCCGTTCGAGTACATGCTCAACGCGCTGCGCCTGATCGACGGCGTGCCGATGGCCGATTTCCCCGCGCGCACGGGGCTGGCGCCGGAGAGGATCGCCGCGGCGCTGGCCGCCGCCCGCGACCGCGGCTGGCTGCATGGCGACGCGCAACGCCTGCAGACCACCGCGCTGGGCCAGCGCTTCCTGAACGACGTGATCGCAAGCTTCCTCGACTGACGCGCTCGCGGCGATGGCATAGCCCCGGCAAGCAGCATAGACTTGGCCAACCCGGGGAAATCACAGGTTTTGCATGGACGTCGGACAAGACCGGCGACGCATGTCGGCATCGCGCGGCACGGCCCAGTTCAATCAGGGGCGGTGGCCGGCGCGTGCCCAGCAATTGATCGAGACCGCCTACACCCTGTGCGTGGAAGGTCTCCACGAACCCGTGCGCCGCTGCATCGGCGAATTCGAGAAGCAGCTCTTCGCGCTGGCCGACCACGCGCACCGATCCGACGAGCAGCACGAGTGCTTCGCCAGCCGCCAACGCGTGCTGCAGGGGCAGAACGCGCTGGTGCAGGCGTTCATGGAAGAACTGGGCAAGGCGCTCAATGAGCTTGACCGCCATGCACACCGGCCCGCCGATGCGGAAACCGCGGCCACCGCCAGTCCGTGGCAGACGCTGGAACTGCTCGACCCCGGCGTGCAGGAGATGACGATGGCGCTGGACCAGCTCGGCGCCCGCGGCGACGCACGCCATGGTCGCGCGCTGTACGAACTGGGCCATCGCCTGGCGGTGCTGATCGGCGCGCCGCCGCTGGAAGGCGCATCGCTGCCACTTGGCCCGCATGCGCTGGCCAAGGCATTCCACCAGGCCAGCGCCGCGCTGGAGCTGCCACTCAAGCACCAGTTGTTGTTGCTGCAGCACTTCGACCAGTGCGTGCTCCCTGCGCTGAGCGAGCTCTACGGCACCATCAACCTGCGCTGGCAGTCCGACGGCATCCTGCCGCAGCTGCGCAGCGTGCCGGCACCGCGCCACGTCAACAAGCGCCCGCGCCAGGGCACGGGCGAGATCGGCGCCGCCAGCGAAACCCCCGCCGCGCCGGCAGAAGCTGCCGCCAAGCCGGCGACCGGCGGCGCCCCGGAAGATTCCATCCACGTGCTGGAATCGCTGCGCGACCTGCTGTCGCAGCGGCGCGCCGGCCAGGGCACGGGCAGCGGCGAAGCCGCCGGGCCGGCCGCCAGCGAGGAAGAACTGCAATCGGCGCTGGGCGCGCTGCAACAACATCTGGCCAAGGTCACCGACCACGCCAGCCGCGAACTGCGCAGTGCCGCGCGCCTGCGCGAGGAGCTGCTGACCCAGCTCAACCTCGGCAAGCCTGCCGGCGCGCCGCGCACCCAGCTCACCAGCGAACAGGGCGACACGGTGGAGCTGGTCGCCGAACTGTTCGAGCAACTGGGCCAGCAACTGCAGCAGGGCAGCAACGCCCGCGGCCTGCTCGGCAACCTGCAGCTGCCGGTGCTGCGCGTGGCGGTGGCCGACCACGACTTCTTCGAGCAGCGCGACCATCCCGCGCGCAAGCTGCTCGACACCGTCGCCGCCGCCGCCAACGACTGGCTCGACGGCAGCGACGACGAGAGCAACCGTCCGCTGGCCAGCAAGCTGGAGCAACTGGTCAGCCGCGCCAACCAGGAGCCGCCCAGCGCCGGTCTCTACACCACGCTGCTGGCGGATATCGAACACCATCTGGCGCTGCTGACGCGCAAGGCGCAGGCCGCCGAGCGGCGCCACGTCGAAGCGGCGCAGGGCCGCGAACGGCTGGACCAGGCGCGCCATCGCGCCGGCGAGCTGATGGCGGACCGCTTCGCGCAATCGCCGCCGCGCGGACTGCTGCGCGCCCTGCTGGACCGCGCCTGGTCCGACGTGCTCGCGCTGACCCTGCTGCGTCATGGCGAGGACAGCCCCGCGTTCAAGGCGCAACTGGCGATCACCGACCAGTTGCTCGGCCGCCTGCCGGTGCCCGACCCGCGGCAGCTGCAGCAGGAAGTGGAAAGCGGCCTGCAGCAGATCGGCATGCACGCGGAGGAATCGGTGCAGGTGGCGCAACGCCTGCTCGGCGTCGGTACGCCCGATCCGGCCAGCGAGCTGCCCAGCGCCACCGATCTCGCGCTGCGACTGAAGCAGCACCAGCGCCTGGGTGAACAGCAGGCCAGCCACGAAGCCGCGATCGCCAGCCCGATCGTCAAGCCGACGCCGCCCCGGCCCGCAACGACAACGGCGACATCGACCCGACCACCGGCGGTCGATCCGCGCGAGGCGCGCATCGAGCAACATCTGCGCAAGTTGCCGTTCGGCAGCTGGTTCGAGTTCATCGACCCCGCCAGCGGGCAGATCGCGCGACGCAAGCTGGCCTGGTATTCGCCGATGTCGGGACGCTGCCTGCTGGTCAGCCGGCGCGGCCAGCGCGGCGAGGAGATGACCATGGCCCAGCTCGCCCACGAAGTTGCCCGCGGCCGCGTCTGCGAAGTGCCGGCCGAGCCGGAAAGCCTGCTCGACCGCGCGTGGCGCGGCCTCACCGGCAGCCTGCGCCAGGCCGCCGCAAGCGGGCGCAGCGGCAAACCCGCGGAGTTCCGGCACCGATGAATCCGCCCAACAGCCCCGCCAACCAGCGTCGTGCGCCGCGCAAGCGGGCGCCCGGCAACGCCATCGTCACCGACGTGATCCGCGGCGAGCCGATCGGCCACCTGGGCAACCTGTCCAGCACCGGCCTGCTGCTGATCACCTCGCAGGCACCGCGCAGCGAGGCGCTGTACCAGGTACGCATCGACCTGCCCGCCACCGGCCGCGCGCTGGTGCAGTCGCAGCCGATCGAGGTGGGTATCCAGGAGCAATGGCACGAGCACGCCGCCAGCTCCGGCCAGATCTGGGCCGGCTACCGGATCATCGCCATCACCGACATCGACGCAGCGCGCCTGGAAAGCTGGCTGGCGCAGGCGTAGGCGCACTGGCCGCATCACCTCCACTGGAACTGCCGACCTGCGGGCGTCATCATGGCGATTCGTCTTTGCTGATTCGCCGGGCCTTTCCCGTGCGCCTGCCGGGAGTTCTCCATGCATGATCGACTCGCCACGCTTTATCCCGCGCACCTGGCCACGGTGCAGCACCATGCCGAGCAGGCGCTCGCCCGCGGCGGCTTCGACCACCTGCTGATTGCCGCCGGCATGCCCGGCGTCAAGTTCCTCGACGACAATCACTACCCGTACGCCGTCAGCCCGCCATTCAAGCACTGGTTGCCGTTGACCGACGCGCCGGGCAGCTGGGTCGCGTACACCCCGGGCCGCAAGCCGAAGCTGATCTTCCTGCAGCCGCGCGACTACTGGCACGTGGTGCCGGATGCGCCCGCCGGCTACTGGGTGGACGGCTTCGAGATCGTCGTGGTGCGCACCGCCGAGGAAGCGGTGGCCGAGCTGCCGCAAGGTCGCTGCGCCAGCATCGGCGAAGCGAACGCCGCCGTCGCCGGCATCGCGTTCAACAACCCTCCCGCGGTGCTGGATTACCTGCACTACCACCGCGCGTACAAGACGCCGTACGAGCTGGAACTGATGCGCGCGGCCAGCCGCATCGGCACGCGCGCGCATCGCGCGGCCGAACAGGCATTCCGTGCCGGCGCCAGCGAGCTGGGCATCCATCAGGCCTACCTGGCGGCGGCTGGCCAGATCGACGCCGAACTGCCCTACTCCAGCATCGTGGCGCTGAACGAGCATGGCGCCGTGCTGCACTACATGGATTTCACCCGGCAACCGCCGGCACGCCCGCGTTCGCTGCTGATCGACGCCGGTGCCAGCGCCTCGGGCTACGCCAGCGACATCACGCGCACCCACGCCGCCGCCGACGCAGGCGAATTCCAGGCGCTGATCGACGCGATGGACGCGAACCAGCAAAGCCAGGCCGCGATGGTGCGCAGCGGTCGCCCCTACGCCGAGTTGCATCTGCATGCGCACCGGCAACTGGCCGCGCTGCTGAAGGACCACGGCTTCATCCGCATGGAGGCCGAATCGGCACTCGAAAGCGGCGTCACCCGCGCCTTCTTCCCGCACGGCCTGGGCCATTCGATCGGCCTGCAGGTGCACGACGTGGGCGGCTTCGCCAGGAACGACCGCGGCGACACCGTACCGCGGCCGGACGGCCACCCGTACCTGCGCATGACCCGCACGCTGGAGCCCGGCATGGTGGTGACGATCGAGCCCGGCCTGTACTTCATCGAGATGCTGCTGGCCGAGTTGCGCGACAAGCCGCTGGCGAAGGACATCGACTGGCACAAGGTCGAGGCGTTCAAGCAGTACGGCGGCATCCGCATCGAGGACGACGTGGCGTGCACCGAGGGCGAGCCGGAGAATCTCACCCGCGATGCCTGGGGGCGGGAATAGGGAATAGGGAATAGGGAATAGGGAATGGTAAAAGCGTCGCCCAGCCGTGCAGGGGGTGCTTTGATTTTTCTATTCCCTATTCCCCATTCCCGATTCCCTGCTCCAATCAGTGATACCCCTCGCCCGCGCGCACCTTGCCGCGGAACACGCGGTACGAGTACGCGGTATAGAACAACACCACCGGGATCATGACGGCCGCGCCGACCAGCACGAAACCCTGGCTGGAGGGTGGCGAGGCAGCGTCCCAGATGCTCATGTCGGGCGGCACGATGTTCGGCCACATGCCGGCCACCAGGCCGAGGAAGCCCAGCGCGAAGAAGCTCAGCGCAAGCACGAACGGCGCCACCTCGCGATTGGCCAGCACCGCGCGCCACAACCAGGCGGCGACTGCCACAGTGAGGATCGGCAGCGGCGACAGATACAGCAAGTTCGGCCAGGCGAACCAGCGATCCATCAACCGCGAATCGAGGAACGGCAGCCACGCGCTCACCATCACCATGAACGCGATCACCGCAAGCATCAGCGGGCGGGTCAGGTCGCGCGCGATGCGCTGCAGCCGGCCTTCGGTCTTGAGCACCAGCCAGGTCGCGCCGAGCAGGCCGTAGCCGAACACCAGCGCCATGCCGGTCATCACCGCGAACGGGCTGAACCAGGCGAACGCGCCGTGCAGGTACTTGCCGCCTTCGGCCGGCATGCCTTCGACGATGGCGCCCAGCATCAGGCCTTGCGCAAACGCCGCAACCACCGAGCCCAGGTGGAACCCCACGCCCCAGATGCGTCGCGAGGTATGCGCCCGAAAGCGGAACTCGAACGCCACGCCGCGGAAGATCAGCGCGATCAGCATCGCCAGCACCGGCAGGTACAGGCTGGACAGGATCACCGCATAGGCGCGCGGGAACGCCGCCATCAGCCCGGCGCCGCCCATCACCAGCCAGGTCTCGTTGCCGTCCCAGATCGGCGCGGCGGTGTTCATCATCAGCTCCTGCTGCGCCTCGTCATCGGCGAACGGGGTGAGGATGCCGATACCGAGCACGAAACCGTCCAGCAGCACGTACATCATGATCGCGAAGCCGATGATCAGGAACCACACCACCGGCAGCGTCGTGGAAAGTTCCATGCTCAGTCCTCCCCGCCATCGTCGACCACGGCCAGCGGCCGCGCCGCGGTGGCCTCGGCGCCGAATCGCGGCGGTGCCGCCTCCGGACCGTGGCGCAGCACCTTGAACAGGTACCAGCTGCCGAAGCCGAACAGGATCATGTAGGTGACGAAATACACGATCAGCGAGGTGAGCACGCTGGAGGCTGCCACCGGACTGGCGGCGTCGACGGTGCGCATCACGCCGTAGACCACCCACGGCTGGCGGCCGATCTCGGCGGTGTACCAGCCGGTGAGCAGGGCAATGAAACCGGCCGGCATCATCGCGATCCAGCAGCGCAGGTACCAGCGGTGCTCGAACAGGCGTCGGCGCCACCACAGCAGCACGCCCGTCAGTGCCAGCAGCAACATCAGCACGCCGAGGCCGACCATGATGCGGAAACTGAAGAACGGCGCGGCGACCGGCGGGCGGTCGTGCACGGGAAAATCCTTCAGCCCCCGCACTTCGCCGCTCCAGCTGTGGGTGAGGATCAGGCTGCCCAGGTGCGGCACGTCGAGCGCGTAATCGTTGCGCTCGGCCTTCTCGTCCGGCCACGCGAACAGGGTCAGCGGCACGCTTTTCCCGGTGGTCCAGCGTGCCTCGATCGCCGCCAGCTTGGCCGGCTGGTACTCGCGCACCACCAGGCCGGAGAGATCGCCCACGAAGATCTGCAACGGGATCACCAACGCCACCAGCGCCAGCGCGCAGCGCAGCATCAGCCGCGCCTTGTCCTGCCAGATGCCGCGCAGCAGATACCACGCCGCCACGCCGCCGATCACCAGCGCCGTGCTCAGGAAGCACGCCAGCACCATGTGCACCAGCCGGGTCGGGAACGACGGGTTGAAGATCGCCGCCCACCAGTCGGTGGCATGGATCACCCCGTCGACGACCGCGTAGCCCTGCGGCGTTTGCATCCAGCTGTTCGCCGCCAGTATCCAGAAGCTGGAGATCAGCGTGCCCAGCGCGACCATGCAGGTGGCGAAGAAATGCGTGCGGTGGCCCACGCGATTCCAGCCGAACAGCATCACGCCGAGGAAGGTGGCCTCCAGGAAAAACGCCGTCATCACCTCGTAATTCAGCAGCGGCCCGAGCACGTTGCCCGCCACGGTGGAGAGGCCGGCCCAGTTGGTGCCGAACTGGAAGCTCATCACGATGCCGGAAACCACGCCCAGCCCGAACGAGCCGGCGAACACCTTGAGCCAGAAGAAGTACAGGTCGCGCAACATCTCGCTGCGCCGGCGCAGCCACAGCGCCTCCAGGAACACCAGCCAGCTGGCCAGGCCGATGGTGAACGCGGGAAACAGGATGTGGAACGACATCACGAAACCGAACTGGATCCGCGACAGGAACTCGGCCGTCATCGTCATCGCCTGCGGCTTGGATCGCCCGACTATAAGCCGGCAAACGTGCACGCCTCGTGGTGCGCGGCGGTACGCCGCGTGGCGTTTCGCCGCGCGGGGATCAGCGCCCCGCGAGCAGCGCCTCGATCTCGACCGGGTCCTTCGGCATCGCCGCCGTCAGCACCTCGTGGCCGTCGCGGGTCACCGCCACGTCGTCCTCTATGCGGATGCCGATGCCGCGCCAGCGCTCGGCCACCGAGCGATCGTCCGGCGCCACGTACAGCCCCGGTTCCACCGTCAGCACCATGCCCGGTTCGAGCAGGCGCGATTCGCCGTCGATGCGGTAGTCGCCCACGTCGTGCACGTCAAGGCCCAGCCAGTGGCCGGTCTTGGCGGCGAAGAACCGCCGGTAGCTGCCGCTGGCGACCGCCGCGTCCGCATCGCCGTCGAGCAGGCCGAGCGCGCACAGGCCTTCGCTCAGCACGCGCACCGCCGCACCGTGCGCGGCGTTGAACGGCAGGCCGGGCCGCACCTGCTCGATCGCCGCCAGCTGCGCGGCCAGCACCACCTCGTACAGCGCGCGCTGCTCGCGGCTGTAGCGACCGTTGGGCGGAAACGTGCGGCTGATGTCCGAGGCGTAGCAATCGAGTTCCGCGCCCGCGTCGATCAGCAGCAGCTCGCCCTCGCGCAGCGGTGCGCGATTGCCCTGGTAGTGCATCACGCAGGCATTCGCGCCGCCGGCCACGGTGGGCGCAAACGCGGGCACCGCGCCGTGGCGGCGGATCGTGCCCAGCAGTTCGGCTTCGACCTCGTACTCGTGACGACCCGGCCGCGCCAGCCGCAGCGCGGCCAGTTGCGCCTCCACCGCGATCGCTGCAGAAGCGCGCATCAGCTTGAGTTCGGCGCGCGACTTGAACAGGCGCAGATCGTGCAGCAAGTGGCCCAGCGCGACGAACTCCTTGGGCACCACGCCGCCGCCGCGCAACTGGCGCAGGCGGCGCATCCAGCCCAGCAATTGCGCGTCGAACGCGGGCTCGTGGCCGAAGTGGCAGTACACCCGCGCGCGGCCCTCGATCATGCCGGGCAGGATGTCGTCGATATCGTCGATCGGGAACGCATCGTCCATGCCCCAGGCCGCCACCGCCTGCTCGGTGCCGATGCTGGGGCCGTGCCAGCGCTCGTGCTCGATGTCGCGCTCGCGACAGAACAGCACCGCCTCGCCATGCGCGCGTCCGGGCAGCAGCGCCAGCACGGCATCGGGCTCGGGGAAGCCGGCCAGATAGTGGAAGTCGGAGTTCTGCCGATACGGCCACGCCGCATCGGCGTTGCGCATGCGCTCGGGCGCGGCGGCCACCAGCAGCACCGCGTCGGGGCCGGCCATCTGCATCAGCTGGCGGCGGCGGCGCGCGAACTCCTCGGCGGCGATCGCAAGCCCCGCCAGGCTGGCCGTGGGAGCATTCAATGCACGGTGTTCCCGCCAACGCCATCGCGCGCGCCGCACTCGGCGAACAGCAGCATCGCCGCCATGCGCACGAATTCGTGCACCTCGATCAGCGCGTCCTCGTCCTCGCTCTCGTTGCCGAAATCGAACGAGGAGCCGGCGATCGTGCCCAGGTCGCGCAGTACCTCCTGCGCCTCGCCCGACAGCGACGCCTGGGCGGCGGCGCCGGCCAGGCCGAAGCCGCCGAGAAAGCCGCGGCACCATTCCACCACGGCGTCGGCGCGTTCGTGCAGCGGGCGGTCGTCCGCCGGCAGCAGCGGCTCGAAGCCCAGCTCGGCATCGACCAGCGCCGCCTGGCTCTGCCGTGCCAGTGCATCGAGTTCGGCGCGGTCCGTGGCGGTGGGTTCGGTTGCCTCGCCATCCAGTTCCAGCACGCCGAGCAGCGCATCGCCGCCCACCGCCCCGCCACCGGCCAGGTAGCCGGTCAGCGAGCCATGCAATTCGCTGGCGCTGGTGCCCAGGCGCAGCCGCACGACCAATGCCTGCAGCTCCTCGTGGTCCATCTCGTCGGTATCGGTCACGGCGCTTGTCCTGCGGTCAGTGAGCCAAGTTTAATGCAGCCGCCGCACGCTGCCGGCAGCGTGCGCCACGAGGCGGAAATCCGCCGGCGTCCTGCTATAGTTTCGCGCATGAGCACGCCAGACCATGTTGACCCTGTCCAGCAAGAGTTGGCCGCCCTGGGCCAGCAGATGGATCGCCTGCTCGATACCGTGCGCCGGCTCAGCGAGGAGAACCGCAGCCTGCGCCAGAGCCAGGAGCAGCTTTCCGGCGAACGCGCCGGCCTGCTGGCACGCAACGAGCAGGCACGCAGCCGGGTCGAGGCGATGATCCAGCGGCTGAAATCGCTTGAGAGCAACGGTTGACCGAACCCATGTCCAGCACTGAACCGGTCGCGCTGCGACTCATCGATCGCGAATTCCTGATCGCCTGCGCGCCGGAAGAACGCGAAGGCCTGCTGGAGGCGGCCGGATACCTCGACCGCAAGATGCGCGAATTGCGCGCCCACGCCAAGGCACCAGGCTTCGAGCGCCTTGCCGTACTCGCGGCGATCAGCGTCGCGCACGAGTTCATCATCCTGCGCAAGCAGCACGAGGGGCAGAACCAGCGCCTCAGCGACGGGCTGGCCAGCCTGCGCAGCAAGCTCAGCGCGGCGCTCGAAGGCGACCCGGCCAAGTCCTGAACGGCGCGCGCCGCGCCGTGGCGAACGGTGGACATTTCCGGGCAAGCGCCTAGAATTGACCTCGGCGTTTTCTGCGGTGTTCGCCAGCACACTCTTACATTTGCCTTGTTCCTAAATACGGCCCCGGGTCGGCTCTACATCGGCTGTTGTGCATGTCCGCCGCGTGCGGAAAGCCTCGAGGCCATGTTGCCCTCCCACCTGATCCATCGTGGATCAAGGTCGTTTGGTGGGCAGCGGCATTGCGGTTTACGCCACTTGATTCCCGCCCTGTTCGTCATCCGGATTGCCGGATGACGAACAGGGCGCACCCATGACGGAGCCGAGCGACACGTGGACGCCCCCGCCCAACGCCGCGAGCTTCGCCAGCGCCTGGCCCAGCAGCGCCGCGCGCTGCCCCCCACCGAACGCATCACGGCCGCGCAGGGTCTGCGCCGCAGCCTGGAACAACTTCCGGAATACTTCACCGACCAGCGGGTCGCCGGCTACTGGGCCAGCCACGGCGAGCTGCCGCTGAACCTGGTGATCCCGCCGCTGGCCTCGCGCGGGCAGCAGTTTCTGTTGCCGGTGACCGGCCCGGGCCGGCAGCTGCGCTTTGCCGCCTGGAAGCCCGGCGACGCGGTGGAGGCCAACCGCTACGGCATTCCCGAACCGGCGCAGCCGGGCGAACTGTTCGAACCGTTCCAGCTCGACCTGGTGCTGGTCCCGTTGCTCGGCTTCGACCGCCGCGGCAACCGGCTCGGCCACGGCGGCGGCTACTACGACCGCGGCTTCGCCTTCCTCAATGAACAGGTGCGCCCCACCGAACCACTGCTGGTCGGCATCGCCTATGCGTTCCAGGAACTGCCCGAGATCGACGAGCAGGACTGGGACGTGCCGCTGGATTTCGTCGCCACCGAACGCGAACTGATCGACTGCAACCGCACCGGTCCCGACCATCCTGACTCGCCGGAGCACGCCGCATGAACCACTGGCTGATGAAGTCCGAACCGGACGCCTTCTCGATCGATGACCTGAAACGCAAGAAGCGCGAACCCTGGGACGGCGTGCGCAACTACCAGGCGCGCAACTTCATGCGCGACGGCATGCGTCCCGGCGACAAGGTGTTCTTCTACCACTCCAACTGCGCCGTACCGGGCATTGTCGGCATCGCCGAAGTGGCCACTGACGCCTACCCCGATCCCAGCCAGTTCGATCCCAAGAGCAAGTACTTCGACGCCGGCAGCTCGCGCGACAACCCGCGCTGGATGCTGGTCGACGTGAAGTTCGTGAAGAAGCTCAAGCGCACGATCAGCCTGGACGAGCTCAAGGGCGATCCCGCGCTGGAGGGCATGGCCCTGCTGCGCAAGGGCAACCGGCTGTCGGTGATGCCGGTGGAGGCGGCGCACTGGGAGTACATCCTCGCTCTCGAGTGATGACCCGCATCCACCGGGCTCCGCTCGCAGGGTGGCATTGCCCGCCCTCTGAATCGGGAGCCGCAAGAGCCGTGCTCGCCGCGCGGACTGCTGACCGCCATAATGCGGTTTTCTTCGGGACCGCACCCCCATGAGCAACGCCAACGAAAAACGCCAGGCCGGCGAAGCCGCGATCCGCTATGTCGAGGATGGCGCCATCGTCGGCGTGGGCACCGGTTCCACCGTGGCGTTCTTCATCGACGCGCTGGCCGACCTGAAGGATCGCATCCAGGGTGCGGTGTCCAGCTCGGAGCAATCCACCGCGCAGTTGAAGAAGCTCGGCATCCCGGTGCTCGACCTCAACGCGACCGGCCCGCTGTCGATCTACATCGACGGCGCCGACGAGTGCGACGGGCACAAGCGGCTGATCAAGGGCGGCGGCGCGGCGCTCACGCGCGAGAAGATCGTCGCCGCGGCCAGCGACAAGTTCGTCTGCATCATCGATTCCAGCAAGCAGGTCGAGCTGCTCGGCAAGTTCCCGGTGCCGATCGAGGTGATCCCGATGGCGCGCAGCCTGATCGGCCGCGAGATCGTCAAGCTGGGCGGCAATCCGGTATGGCGCGATGGCGTGGTCACCGACAACGGCAACTGGATCATCGACGTACACGGCTGGCAGATCACCGACCCGGTAGGACTGGAGGAGAAGCTGAACCAGCTCCCGGGCATCGTCACCGTCGGCCTGTTCGCACGCCGGCCGGCCGACGTGGTGCTGGTCGGCGATCGCGAGATGTAAGTCGGAGCGGCGCTCGCGGCGCGCCGCTGTCGTCGGTGCTCGCGGGAGGGCGGCGGGCCGTGCCTGCCCTACGCGGCGGGGCTTGGCTTGTTCGACTTGCCGAGCTTGATGTGGCGTCCGGCGTAGCGCGCCTCGCGCAGCCGCTTGCCGTGCGCGGCCAGGATGTCGCCGCGGGTGAGGATGCCGACCAGCTTGTGCGGGTCGTCCTTGCTCACCACCACCACGCGGCCTACGCTTTCGGCCACCATGTGGTCGGCCGCTTCGCGCAGCGAGTGGTTCTCGTTCACCGCGACCGGCGGGCGCGTGATCAGCTCACCCAGGGTCAGCGTGTAATGCCACTGCGGATCGAGCAGGCTGCGCCGGGTCAGCACGCCCTGCACGCGGCCGCGCTCGTCCACCACGGGGAAACCCTGGTGATGCGAGTGCGGCGCCTCGTCGTTCAGCCAGCGACGTACCTCGGCCAGCGCCTGGGTGGTCTTGAGCGTGGCCACGTCGCGCGAACAGGCCGTGCCCACGCTGACCTGCTCCAGGTAGTCGGCGGCGTATTCCGAGGGCACGCGCACGCCGCGGCGGGCGATCTTCTCGGTCATGATGGTGTTGCGCATGATCAGCGCCGAGATCAGGTAGGCCGCCGTGCAGCCGCCCAGCAGCGGCAACAGCGCCGCCGGCTGGCGCGTGGTCTCGAAGGCGAACACCACGGCGGTGAGCAGTGCGCGCGAGGAGCCGGCGAAGATCGCCGCCATGCCCACCAGCGCCGCGATGCGCAGGTCGATGTGGAATGCCGGCAGCGCGTAGTTGAAGCCGATGGCCAGCGCCGCGCCGAGCGAACCGCCGATCATGAACAGCGGCGCCAGCGTGCCGCCGGAGGTGCCGCTGCCCAGCGAGATCACCCAGGAGATGAATTTCAGCGCGCCGAAGCTGAGCAGCACGGCAAGGCCGAAATGCCCCTGCACCAGGGCGTCGATGTTGTCGTAGCCCACGCCCAGGGTGCGCGGGTCGATCCAGCCCACGAAACCGGCGACCAGTGCTCCGATGACGGGCCACCACATCCAATGGATCGGCAGTTTCTCGAACAGGTCCTCGACGCCGTACACCGCGCGGGTCACCCAGATCGAGGCGTAGCCGACCAGCCCGCCGATCAGCACGAAACCGGCCAGCGCCAGGCTGCCGGGCTCGGGCACGTCGGGCATCGGGAACACCGGCGCCGCGCCGTAGCTGGCGTAGCGCACGCCCACCGCGGTCACCGTGGCCAGCGCCACCGGGATCAGCGAACGCGGGCGCAATTCGAACAGCAGCAGCTCCACGGCCAGCACCAGCGAGGCCACCGGCGCACCGAACACCGCCGCCATGCCCGCCGCCGCGCCGGCTGCCAGCAGCACCTTGCGCTCGTTGGCGGTGACGCGCAGCAACTGCCCGATCAGCGAACCCAGCGCGCCGCCGGTGGAGATGATCGGGCCCTCGGCACCGAACGGACCGCCGGTGCCGATGGCGAAGGCGGAGGACACCGGCTTGAGCCAGGTCATCCGCGCGGGGATGTTCGATTCGTTGGTGAGGATCTGCTCCATTGCCTCGGGGATGCCGTGACCCTGGATCGCGCGCGAGCCCCAGCGCGCCATGATGCCGGCAGTCAGGCCGCCGATGGCCGGCATCAGGATCACCCAGGCGCCGATGGCAGTGCCGGCCGGCGACAACACGAACGAACCTGGCCTCGCGTTCGGCCCGATCACGTCGGAGATGCGGCCGTAGTAGCACAGGTCGGTGATGAGGTTGATCAGCAGCATCAGCAGCTGCGCCACGTAGGCCGAGGCCACGCCCAGGATCACCGCCAGCACGCTGATCAGCAGGATGCGGTGGTTGACCAGGGTGGACTTGCGCGGCATCCGCGCCGCATCCAGCGACAGCCCCAGGGCGGGGGCGATCGGTAGCGCGTCGGTGCTGCCGACCGTGCGCACGTCGGCGTGCCCGACAGGATCGTCAGTGGCTGGCGTCATCGAGGTTTCACAGCGTGGAAAGCGGGAATTTTACGCTGCTGCAATGCAGAAAAAAAGGGTAAGGCCGCGCCAGATCACGTAATTTTCTGCGAATTTGCGTATCGCTGCCACAACCGGCCGCGCCAACGAAAAAGCCCGCCGGAAGGCGGGCTTTCGATCGGATTTGGCAGCCCCGGATGGATTCGAACCACCGAATGCCTGAGTCAGAGTCAGGTGCCTTACCGCTTGGCGACGGGGCTGTAGAGCTTCAGTTTAGCGCTTGGAGAACTGGGTCGCACGACGGGCCTTGTGCAGGCCGATCTTCTTGCGCTCGACCTCGCGGGCGTCGCGGGTCACGAAACCGGCCTTGCGCAGCGGCGACTTCAGGCTTTCGTCGTACTCGACCAGCGCGCGGGCGATGCCCAGGCGGATCGCGCCGGCCTGGCCGGTGATGCCGCCACCGGCGACCGTCACCTTGATGTCGAACTTGCCGGTGCTCTCGGTCAGTTCCAACGGCTGGCGCACGATCATGCAGGAGGTCTCGCGACCGAAGAACTGCTCGAGCGACTTGCCGTTGACTTCGATGGCGCCGCTGCCCTTGCGCAGGAACACGCGGGCGGCGGAGGTCTTGCGGCGGCCAGTGCCGTAATTCTGCTGGGTCGTCATGCTCATTTCCTTAGATCTCCAGCGCCTGCGGCTGCTGTGCGGTATGCGGATGTTCGGCGCCGCCGTACACCTTGAGCTTGCGGTACATCTCGCGGCCCAGCGGGTTCTTCGGCAGCATGCCCTTGACGGCGATCTCGATCACGCGCTCCGGGTGGGTCGCCAGCAGGTCCTTCAGGCTCATGGTCTTCAGGTTGCCGACGTAGCCGGTGAAGCGGTGGTACATCTTGTCGTCCAGCTTGGCGCCGGTGACATGCACCTTCTGGGCATTGACCACGACGATATAATCGCCGGTGTCGCAATGCGGGGTGTATTCCGGCTTGTGCTTGCCGCGCAGACGACGGGCGATCTCGGTCGACAGGCGACCGAGCGTCTTGTCCGTGGCATCGACCACGAACCAGTCGCGCTTGACGTTGTCGGCATTGGCGCTGAACGTTTTCATTTCAAATACCTGTCGACCGCCGGGAGGCGGTACCCATGATGGGAAGCATGCTTCGGTGGAACAAAGGCGCAAGATGATAGCGGAGCTGTCATCCAGGGCGCAAGCCCACCGGCCGGCGAGCTGTGAGTCGGCAATGATAGCATGAACGTCGGCGGGCTTGAGAAGTCCCGCCCCTGCCCGCCGCCTGGAAGACCATGAGCATCCGTCACCTGAGCCGCCTCGATCGCCTGCTGATGGCCGGCGAACGCGCCCTGGAAGCGATCGCGGGCACGCCGCCCGCCACACGCCCCTCGCCCGCCGCCGGCATCGCCGAGTCGGACCTGGACGAGACCGAGCGCCGCCACGCCGCCGGCCTGATGCGGGTCAACCACACCGGCGAGGTCTGCGCCCAGGCGCTCTACGTGGGCCAGGCCGCGCTGGCCCGCGACGCCGACAACCGCGAACACCTGCTGCACGCCGCGAGCGAGGAGACCGACCACCTGGCCTGGTGCGCCGAACGCCTGCAGCAACTGCACAGCCGCCCCAGCCTGCTCAATCCCCTGTGGTACGCCGGCAGCTATGCCATCGGTGCCGCCGCCGCACTGGCCGGCGACCCGCTCAGCCTCGGTTTCGTGGTGGAAACCGAACGCCAGGTGGAAACCCACCTGGCCGAACACCTGGAAAAGCTGCCACCGCAGGATGCGCGCTCGCGCGCGGTGCTGACCACCATGCAGGCCGACGAGATCCGCCACGCCGAAGCCGCGCAGCAGCGCGGCGGCATCGAGCTGCCATTTCCGCTGCCGCAGTTGATGCACGTGAGCTCGATGCTGATGAAGACCGTCGCCTACCGCGTGTAGGCGACGCTCACGCCCTGATCCAGCGCCACAGTTCGCCCCACGACGGCTTCTTGCCGTACATCAGGATACCGGTGCGGTAGATCCGCGCGGCCAGCCACACGCAGGCCAGCAGGGCGAGCACCATCAGCGTCAGCGACAACACCAGTTCCATGGGCGGCACCGAGGTCAGCGACCAGCGCACGGGCATCGTGAACGGCGCGAAGAACGGGACGTAGGACATCGTCACGCCAAGCGGACCGGTCGGGTCCTTGATCAGGGCGAACACCGCGAAGAAGCCCACGATGATGAACACGGTGACGAAGATCGCGTACTGCTGGGTCTCCTGGATCGTGTTGCACATCGCGCCGATCGCCGCGTACAGCGCGCCGTAGAGCATGAAACCCAGCGCGAAATACAGCAGGAACACCACCAGCAACCCCGGCGGCATGCTCGGGATCGGGAAGCTCTGCGCCGCATCGGCGCTCATGCCGAACATGCCGGCCAGCGGCAACCGCTGGCTGCTGAGCACCAGCGCGGTGCCGCCCCAGATCCCCATCTGCGCCAGCCCCGCCAGGCCCACGCCGAGCACCTTGCCCAGCAGCATCTGGAACGGGGTCAGCGACGAGGTCAGCACCTCCATGATGCGCGAGGTCTTTTCCTCGATCACCGAGGTCATCGTCTGCTGGCCGTAGATCAGGATCGCGATGTACAGGATGAAGCCCATGAAGTACGCGATCAGGTACGACTCGGTGCCGCTCTGGCCGGTCTGCTTGCCGTCGGTGACCTTGGTGGTGTCCATGTCGGCCGGCTTCATCGCCTCCTTGAGCAGGGCCGTATCCACGCCGGACTTGGCCAGGCGCACGCCGGTCAGCGCACTCGACACCACGCGCTGCAACTTGCTCATGGCTTCCAGCGAACCGACATTGCCGCCGTAGTAGGCAAGCTTGCCGGTGGCCAGCGTCTCATCGGTGAGCACCAGCACGCCGTTCCAGCCATCCTTCTTCTTGCTGCTGGAAAAACCGGTCTCGGCGATCAGCCCGTCGCGCACCTTGGCAAGATCATCGCCGGTAGCCGGAAACACCTGCACGGTGTAGCGCGACTTGGCGTCGGCTCCCTTGCCGATCTTTTCCGCCTCGAGTGCCTGGCTGACGCGCTGGCCGAGATTCGTGGTGGAGGCATCCACCACGGCCACCCGGCTGGTGCGGTCGCCGCCGCTCATCATCAGCGCGGGCAACAGCACCATCGCCACCATGAACACCGGCAGCAGCACGGTGGAAATCACGAACGCCTTGGTGCGCACGCGTTCGACGAACTCGCGGCGGACAACGGCAATGATCTTCTTCATGCGGCGACTCCGGCGTGGGCGGTGGCGGCTTCGGCGCCGACCTTGGCGATGAAAATGGCATGCAGCGACGGTTCGACCACCTCGAACCGGCGCAGGCCGACGCCTTCGCGCACCAGCGCCGCGAGCAGTTGTTCGGGGTCGGCGCCATCGGCCATCTGCAGCTCGGCGGAGGCACCATAATCGTCGACGCGGGCGATCAGCGCGCGATCGGCCAGGATGTTCGCGGCGCGCGCCTTGTCGTGGGTGAAGCCCAGCGCCACGTGGCGCCCGCCGAAATCCTCCTTGACCTGCGCCACCGTGCCGTTCACCACCATCTCGCCGCGCGCGATGATCGCGATGCGGTCGCACATGCGCTCGGCCTGCTCCATCACGTGGGTGGAGAACAGCACGGTGCGGCCTTCGGCGGCGATCGCCACCACGATGTCCTTCATCACCTGCGCATTGACCGGGTCGAGGCCGGAGAACGGTTCGTCGAGGATCACCAGTTCGGGCTCGTGCAGCAGCGCGCCGGCGAACTGCACCTTCTGCTGCATGCCCTTGGACAGGTCCTCGACCTTCTTCTGCGCCCAGTCGCTGACGCCGAGCCGCTCCAGCCAGGCCTGCGCGCGCTTGCGCGCGTCGGCGCGGCCGATGCCCTTGGTCTCGCCCAGGAAGATCAGGTGGTCGAGCACCTTCATCTTCTTGTACAGCCCGCGCTCTTCCGGCAGGTAGCCGATGCGCTGGGACAGCGCGCGGCTGTTGTGCGGCGAGTCGAACAGCACGATCCTGCCTTCGTCCGGCTCCAGGATGCCCATGATCAGGCGGATCGTGGTGGACTTGCCGGCGCCGTTGGGGCCAAGCAGCCCGAAGATGCCGCCGCCGGGGATTTCCATGGACAGGCGATTCACCGCCGTGTGCCCGGAAAAACGCTTGGTGACGGACTCGATGCGCACGCTCGCTGCAGTCATGTAGCAGTTCCCTGGAATGACGGGCTCCCCGCCCGAATCCGGAAAACTAGCATGCGATGCCAACCGGGCAAAGGTGACCAATGGCAGTGCGTGCCGCGCACGGGAGGAAGAGCGGCACGTCAGTGCGGCTTGCTGCGTCCGAAGCGCGGCAGGTTCCAGTGCAGGTGCAGCGACAGGAAGCGCAGGCCGAAGCACACCAGGATCGGCAGCCAGGTCGCCCACACCGCCGGCCAGTGGAGATGTTCGCCAAGCACCGTCAGTGCGGCGCCGATCAGTGCCGCCGAAGCGTAGATCTCCCGCTGCAGCACGATCGAGACGCGGGTCAGCAGCACGTCGCGCGCCATGCCGCCGCCGACCGCGGTGACGATGCCGAGCAGGATCGCGACCTCGGCGTTGTTGCCGTACGCCAGCGCCTTGTGCGCGCCATACACCGCGAACAGGCCCAGCCCCATCGCATCGAACAGCCGCACCGGATAGGTCAGCCGCTCCACCCACGGATAGGCCACGATGGTCAGCAGCGCGGCGACCACGGCGGTGAACAGGTAGCGCCAGTCCGACAGGCCGGCCGGCGGGATCGCGCCGATGCACAGGTCGCGCGCGATGCCGCCGCCGCACGCGGTAATGAAGGCGATTGCCAGGATGCCGAACAGATCGAGGTTGCCGCGCCTGGCCGCGGTCGCGCCGCTGATCGCGAACGCGAACGTGCCGGCCAGGTCCACCAGGTTGAACAGCAGTTGTTCGTTCACGCGACCGGCTCATGCGGGCATGCCGACAGCGCGGCGATGCCCGCCATTGAACCAGCTTCAGGCGAGCTTGCGCGAGATCGCGAAGAACGCCAGGTTGCCCAGGCCGGTGGCGCCGGCCAGCACGGCGACCATGCCGGGGGTGACGTCCTGCCAGCCGAACCACTGGATCAGGCCGAAGCCGAGCGCCAGCGCGACCAGCACGATGCCCCAGCGCAGCGAGGAATGGCGCCGGCGCAGCTCCTCGTCGCGCAGCACCGAGTCGACCAGGTCCGCCGAACCACCGGCGGCGACCATGCGCTGGCGCACCCGCGCGTCGACCACGACCTTGATGGCATAGGCAATGCAGACAAACAGGCTGATCGGGATCAGGGCTTCGAAATTCATGGGGTGACTCCTCGGCGGCGGATGGTGGACCTTCGTGACCTTGGATACGGGCTTTCACCGAACGGTTGCAGCAAGATCGCCGCAACCGTTTCCCGCCGGCACGTATCCATTGCCCATGGATGACATCCGCAGCAGCCCCGACCGCGAGCTGGTCGACGCCGTGCTGGCCAACCGGCCGGGCGCGTTCGAACGTCTCGTGCGCGAACACCAGGGACTGTGCTGGCACATCATCCAGCGCATGGTGCGCAACCCGGAGGACGCGCGCGAGCTGTGCCAGGACACCTTCCTGCGCGTGCACCAGTGCCTGCACCAGTACCGCGGCGAGAGCGCGCTGAAATCCTGGATCGGCCGCGTCGCGTACACCATCGCGCTGCGCCACCTGCAGCACAAGCGCATTGCGCTGGTCGAGCCCAGCGACGACAGCGACGACTACGCGCTGGTGGAAAACATCGGCGACGGCTTCGACCTGGAGGCGGCCTGCGCGGATGAGGAAACGGCGCGGCACCTGCACGCCGCGATCGAGCAGTTGCCGCCCCTGCAGCGCACGCTGCTGACCCTGTACTACCTCGAAGAGGCCACCATTCCGGAGATCGCCCGGATGACAGGACTGGCCAACGGCACCATCAAGAGCCACCTGTTCCGCTCGCGCCTGCGCCTGCGCGGTGCGCTCGAAACACGGACCGGAGTTGCAGCATGATCCAGCACATCGACGACCACATCCCGCCCTTCGACGACGCCGCGCAGGAGCGCGAATGGCTGGCGCAGGAAAACGCCATGCGGCGCGAGCGCCTGCAGCTCGACTCCACCGGCGACGATGCGCGCAGCCGACGCTACCGCCTGCTCGCGCGCACCCTGCGCGAACCGTTGCCGGACGCGCTGCCGGCGGATTTCGCGCGACAGCTGGCTGCGCGGGTCGCGGCCGGTCCCGCCGGTCGCTCGGTCGAATCCCTGCTGGCGCTGGCGCTGGCGATTGCCCTGGCCGTGGCCGCGGGCGCGGTGGTGGCGATCTACGGCGGCACCTGGCTGCCCTCGTTCGCGGCGCTGCTGCCGGCCCCGCACGCCCCGGCCACGCACTGGCTGCTGGCGCTGGGCGGCTGCCTCGGCGCGTCGTGGCTGCTGGGACTATGGCAGCGGCAGATAGGGAAGCGGCCAAACTGAGCCGGCCACGATGCCCTTCCACCCGGCTTGCAGGAGCCTGCTGGCGGGCGATGCTCTTCGTCGCGTGACGTAAAAGCATCGCCCGCCAGCGGGCTCCTACAGATCCAGCACGGCGTCCAGCCCGCGGTGCAGGCCGAGCAGGCCGGGCGCCTTGCGAATCGCCAGCAGCGCGCCGTCCACGTAGGGCTTGGCGCTGCCGCCGGCGTTGTGGCGGATCGTCAGGGTCTGGTCCGGCAGGCCGAAGATCGCCTCGGCGCCGAGCACGAAACCGGGCAGGCGCAACGCGTGCACCTGGCTGCCGGCCAGCGTGCCGCCACGCGTCTCGCGCAGGCCGACCGTCCGCTCCAGCGGCACCTCCAGCTGCGGCTGGCGCACCTTGCCCATGCGCGTGGCCAGCTCGCGCACGGTGCCGCTGGGCGCGTCCGGCTTGCCGGCGCCGGCGTAGTCGATGAGTTCCCACTGCGGGATCAGCTTGGCCGCCATCTCGGCGAACTTGATCAGCAGCACCGCGGTCAGCGCGAAGTTGCCGCAGGCCAGCACGCCGCGCCGCCGCTCGCGCGCCAGCGCGTCAATCTGCGCGTAATCCGCGTCGGTGAGGCCCGAGGTGCCCACCACCACGTGCGCGCCCTGCTCCAGCGCAGCGAGGATGTTCGCCTTGGCGCTGTCCGGATGGGTGTACTCGACGAACACGTCGCAGGGTTGCGCCAGTGCCTCGGTGGTCGTGGCGAACACCGGCGCCGCCAGCCGCGGTTCGCCCAGCACGTCACCGAGCAGCTGCCCGGCATGGCGACGCGACACCGCGCTCAGCAGTGCCAGGTCCCCGGCCGCGGCGATGCCACGGGCGAGTTCGGAGCCGGCCCATCCCGTGGCGCCGGCGACGCATACCTTCAATGACATGGCGGCCTCGCTGCCTTGAGCGCCCAGCGCTCGCGCTACCTTCGGATCTGCCCGCGGAAAAACCCGGATCACCCCGGGCTTCCGCTTTCCGCCACCGCCCTGCCTACTTCTTCTTCGGCAGGTACAGGTCGGTGATGGTGCCTTCGTAGACTTCCGCCGCCATGCCGACCGACTCGCCCAGGGTGGGATGCGGATGGATGGTGAGCGCGATGTCGGCCGCCTCGGCACCCATCTCGATCGCCAGCGCCAGCTCGGAAATCAGGTCGCCGGCGTGCACGCCGACGATGCCGGCGCCGACGATGCGGTGGGTGTCTTCGTCGAAGATCAGCTTGGTGAAACCCTCGGTGCGGTCGATGCCGATGGCACGGCCCGAGGCGCCCCACGGGAACTTGCCGACGCCGACCTTCAGGCCCTTCTCCTTCGCCTCGCGCTCGGTCACGCCGACCCAGGCGATTTCCGGGTCGGTGTAGGCGACCGACGGGATCACCCGCGCGTCGAAGTGGCTCTTCTGCCCGGCCACGGCCTGCGCCGCGACGTGCGCCTCGTGGGTGGCCTTGTGCGCCAGCATCGGCTGGCCGACCAGGTCGCCGATGGCGTAGATGTGCGGCACATTGGTGCGCATCTGCGTGTCGACGTTGATGAAGCCGCGCTCGCTCACCGCCACGCCGGCCTTGTCCGCACCGATCTTGTTGCCGTTCGGCGAGCGGCCCACCGCGACCAGCACGCGGTCGAACAGCGTGGTTTCGGGAATGCTGTCGCCTTCGTAGCCGACCTCGATGCCTTTCTTCGTGGCTTTCGCGCTGACCACCTTGGTCTTCAGGTGCACGCCCTTGAGCCGGCCGGCCAGGCGCTTGGCCAGCGGCCGGATCAGGTCGGCGTCGGCGCCGGGGATCAGCTGGTCCATGAACTCGACCACGGTCACCGCGCTGCCCAGTGCCGAGTACACCGTGGCCATTTCCAGCCCGATGATGCCGCCGCCGACGACCAGCAGGTTCTTCGGCACGTCCTTGAGTTCCAGCGCGCCGGTGGAATCCACCACGCGCTCGTCGTCCCACGGGAACGCCGGGAGCTTCACCGACTGCGAGCCGGCGGCGATGATCGCATGCTCGAAGCGGATCAGCTTCGTGCCTTCGGCCGTCTGGACTTCCATCTCGTGCGGCGACACGAACATGCCGGTGCCCACGAGCGTGCGCACCTTGCGCTGCTTCGCCATCGCGGCGAGGCCGCCGGTGAGCTGGCCGACCACCTTGCCCTTGAAGCTGCGCAGCTTGTCCAGGTCGATCTTCGGTGCGCCGAATGCGACGCCGTGCGCGGCCATCGCCGCGGCCTCGTCGATCACCGCGGCGGCATGCAGCAGCGCCTTGGACGGGATGCAGCCCACGTTGAGGCAGACGCCGCCGAGCGTGCCATAGCGCTCCACCAGCACGGTGTCGACGCCAAGGTCGGCGGCGCGGAACGCGGCCGAATAGCCGCCGGGGCCGGAGCCGAGCACGACCAGCTGACACTGGATGTCGGCGGGCTTGGACGATGCCGCTGCCGCCTGCGGCGCCTTCGCTTCCTCTCTCCCCTGGAGAGAAGATTGAAGTGAGGGGGGGGAGCTCGCAGGAGGCTGGCTGCTCTTGGTCGCTTCTTCGTTGGAGCTGCCCGGCGACCCCGCACCCTCACCCCTGCCCTCGGCAATTGCTCCTTGCATTGCTCTACCTCCCGCATCCTTGCGGTCGTCTCCCGAAGCGGGAGAGGGGGACGGCGAGACGGCTGCACCGTCGGTTTCCAATACGGCGATCACCGCACCCTCGGAAACCTCGTCGCCCACCTTGAGCTTCAGCTCCCTGATCACGCCGGCGGCGCTGGAAGGAATCTCCATGGTCGCCTTGTCCGACTCCAGCGTGATCAGGCTCTGTTCCGTCGCCACCGTGTCGCCGACTTTCACCAGCACTTCGATCACCGGCACGCTGTCGTGGCCGCCGATGTCGGGAACCTTGATCTCGATCGTGTTCGCCATGGTCATCGCCCCCCGTCAGAGCAGCAGCCGGCGGATGTCGCCGAGCTGATTGGCGAGGAAGCTGGCGAAGCGCGCGGCGAGCGCGCCGTCGATCACCCGATGGTCGTACGACAGCGACAGCGGCAGGATCAGCCGCGGCGCGAATTCCTTGCCGTTCCACACCGGCTTGGTCACCGACTTGGAGACGCCGAGGATGGCGACTTCCGGCGCGTTGACGATCGGCGTGAAGTAGGTGCCGCCGATGCCGCCGAGCGAGCTGATCGAGAAGCAGCCGCCGGACATCTCGGCCGGGCCGAGCTTCTTGTCGCGCGCCTTCTTCGAGATTTCGGCCAGGTCGCGCGCCAGGTCGAGCAGGCCCTTCTTGTCGCAGTCGCGGATCACCGGCACCACCAGGCCGTCGGGCGTGTCCACCGCGATGCCGATGTGGAAGTACTTCTTCAGGATCAGCTTCTCGCCCGACTCGTCGAGCGAGGCGTTGAACTGCGGGAACTGCTTCAGCGCGGCCACCACCGCCTTGATCTGGAACACCAGCGGGCTGATCTTGAGGTCCTTGTTCTCGGCGCCGAGCTGCTTGCGGAACGCCTCCATCTCGGTGATGTCGGCGTCCTCGTGCTGGGTGACGTGCGGGATCATCGCCCAGTTGCGCGCCAGGTTCGCGCCGGAGATCTTCTGGATGCGCGACAGCGGCTTCTCCTCGATCGCGCCGAACTTGGCGAAGTCGACCTTCGGCCACGGCAGCAGGCTGAGGCCGCCGACCGCAGCGCTGGCCCCGCCCGACGGCCGCGCACCGGAGGCCAGCGCATGCTTGACATAGCCGCTGACATCGTCGCGCTGGATGCGCCCACCACGGCCGCTGCCCTTGACCTGGCGGATGTCCACGCCCAGCTCGCGCGCGAAGGCGCGCACGGCGGGACTGGCATACGGCGCGTCGCCGGGCATCACGATGCTGGCATCCATCGGCGGGCGCGCCTGCGGCGACACGTCGCCTTCGGGCGCGTGGCCCGGCTGGGCGGCCGGGGCGGCGACGGGGGCGGGCTTCGGTTCGGCGGGGGCCGGGGCAGGCGCGGGCGGCGCCGGCACCGGCGCTGCGGCGGCGGGCTTGGCGGCAGGCGCTTCGGCGGCTGCGCCGTCGGCTTCGATGAGGGCGATCACCGCGCCCTCGGAAACCTCGTCGCCCACCTTGAGCTTCATCTCCTTGATGGTGCCGGCGAACGGCGCGGGCACTTCCATCGTGGCCTTGTCCGATTCAAGCGTGACCAGGCTCTGGTCCTTCTCGACCCTGTCGCCGGCCTTGACCAGTACTTCGATGACGGGCACGCCGTCGTGGCCGATGTCGGGGACGAGGGCTTCTTTGAGGTCGGCCATGATGACTCCTGCAAGGCTTTTGGTGCGGCGCTCGGGGATGGCGCGGCGCCAGTCAAGACGTCAATCATAACCAAGGCGCGCGCGGTGCGCCCGGGCGGCGCCATGCCGGGCCATACCAACGGCACCTTCCATTCGCAGGCGTATGCATTACCTTGAGCGGGCGCGGCGTTCGCGTTCGTGCCCTACCCTGATGCCATGACAAGCCGCAGCACGCGGCACAGGAACCTTCTCGATGCTGATCCTGCGTGACCTTTCCAAGACCTACGCCAATGGCGTCCGGGCGCTGCGCGGCGTATCGCTGGACATCCCGGCCGGCATGTTCGGCCTGCTCGGTCCCAACGGCGCGGGCAAGTCCTCGCTGATGCGCACCATCGCCACGCTGCAGGACCCGGACGAAGGCACCATCACGCTGGACGGCATGGACCTGCTCGCCGACAAGCAGGCCACCCGCCGCCTGCTCGGCTATCTGCCGCAGGAGTTCGGCGTGTATCCGAAAGTCTCGGCCGAGGCCATGCTGGAGCACTTCGCCGTGCTCAAGGGCGTCACCGTGAAGGGCGAGCGGCGCGAGCTGGTCGAGGCCCTGCTGCGCCAGGTCAACCTGTGGGACGTGCGCAAGCGCAAGCTCGGCACCTACTCCGGCGGCATGCGCCAGCGCTTCGGCATTGCCCAGGCGCTGATCGGCGAACCGCGCCTGATCATCGTCGACGAGCCCACCGCGGGCCTCGATCCGGAAGAACGCAACCGCTTCCTCAACCTGCTCGCCGAGCTGGGCGAGCGGATGGTGGTGATCCTGTCCACCCACATCGTGGAGGACGTCACCGACCTGTGTTCGCGCATGGCGATCATCGGCCAGGGCCAGGTGCTGCTGACCGGCGAACCGTACGAGGCGATCCGTGCGCTGGAGGGCAGGGTCTGGCGGCGCAGCATCGACAAGGCCGAGCTGGACGGCTACCGCGCGCGCATGAACATCCTCTCCACGCGCCTCGCCGCGGGGCGCACCCTGCTGCACGTGCTCGCCGACGAGCGGCCCGAAGCGGGCTTCGAACCGGTGGCGCCGGACCTGGAAGACGTCTACTTCGGCCGCCTGCGCGCGCAGGCCACCGCGCGCGCCGCCTGACGTCGCCCATCGGGAAGGAAGCCATGTTGCTCGAAATCCTCCGCTTCGAATGGCGCCAGCAGCTCAGGGCGCCGCTGTTCTGGGTCATCCTCGCCGCCGCCGTGGGCATCGCCTTCGCACTGGCCAGCACCGATGCCATCGTGGTGGCCGGCGCCACCGGCAACGTGACGCGCAACGCGCCACTGGTGATCGCGCGCCTGCTCGACGTGATGACGGTGTTCAGCATCCTGCTGGTGGTGGTGTTCATCGCCGCCGCCGCCACGCGCGATTTCGAGCAGAACACGGCGGAGCTGCTGTTCGCCACGCCGATGAGCCGCAAGGCCTTCCTCGGCGGGCGCTTCCTGGCCGGCTACCTGGTGCTGGTGGCGATCCTCGCCGCCTGCGCGCTGGCCATTGCGCTGGGCGGCGCGATGCCGTGGGTGGACGCCGCGCGCATGGGCGCGCCCGACTGGCGCGGCTACGCCTGGGGCTTCGGCGTGCTGGTGCTGCCCAATCTGCTGTTCATCGCCGCGTTGCTGTTCCTGCTGGCCACGGTCACGCGCTCGCTGCTGGCCAGCTACATCGGCGTGATCGCCTACTTCGTGCTGCAAGGCATCGTCGGCGCACTCAGCCGCGACCTCGACAACCGCTGGCTCGCGGCGATGCTCGATCCCTTCGGCGGGCGCACCGTTGGCCTGGTCACCCGCTACTGGACGGCCGAGCAGACCAACCACCTGCTGCCCGCGCTGGATGGCGTGCTGCTGTTCAACCGCCTGCTATGGCTGGCGGTGTCGGCGCTGCTGCTGGTGGCCGCGTTCGCGCTGTTCCGCACCGACCGCGAAGGCCTGAAGCTGCCGCGGCGCAAGAAACGCGCGGAGCCGCCGATGCTGCGCCCGCAGGCCGGCAGCAGCGCGCTCGCGTTGCCGAAAGTTTCCATCGGCAACGACCGTCGCGCACGACTGGCGCAGCTGCGTGCACAGTTCGTGTTCGACACGCTGGGCGTGCTGCGCGGCGCCGCGTTCCTGGTGTTGCTGCTGCTGGCGCTGGCGGTGATGTTCGTCTCGCTGTCGACGGCCGGCCTGGTCTACGGCACGCCGGTATGGCCGGTCACCCACCAGGTGCTCGCCACCATCAACGGCAGTTTCAGCCTGTCGCTGATGATCGTGGTGATCTTCTACGCCGGCGAACTGGTGTGGCGCGAACGCACGCACGGCATGGCCGGAGTGAGCGACGCCTTCCCCGCGCCCGACTGGGTGGCGATGCTGGCGAAGCTCGGCGCGCTGCTCGCGGTGATCGTCTTGATGCTTCTTGCCGGCGCCTTGGTCGGCATGGGCTGGCAACTCGCCCACGGCTACACGCATATCGAACCGTGGCTGTATCTGCGCATGCTGGGGTTGTACGCGATCCCGTTCGTGCTGGTGGCGGCGCTGGCGCTGTTCCTGCAGGTGGTCTGCAACCACAAGTTCGCCGCGTATCTGCTCAGCATCCTGTGGCTGGTCAGCTCACTGGCTTTCAGCCTGCTGCATTGGGAAGACAACCTCTACAACTACGGCAGCGCGCCCAGCGTGCCGTACTCGGACATGAACGGCTTCGGCCATTTCATCGTCGGCGCGCTGTGGTTCAACGCGTACTGGGGCTGCCTGGCGCTGGCGCTGCTGGTGCTCGCCGCGCTGCTGTGGGTACGCGGCACCGGTGCCGGCTGGCGCGGCCGCCTGCGCGAGGCGCGCGCGCGGGCGAACCCGGCGCTGGCCGCGGTGCTGACGTTGTCGCTGCTCGGCTTCGCCGGGCTGGGCGGCTTCATCTACTACAACACCCACGTGCTCAACACCTACACCAGCAGCACGGAGCAGAAACGCGAACAGGCCGACTACGAAAAGCGCTATGCGGAATACGCCACGATGCCGCAGCCGCGCATCACGGCAGTCAAGGCCGACGTGGACATCTACCCCTACCGGCGCAAGCTGCTCATCCGCGGGCACTACACCCTCACCAACAAGCTCGCGGTGCCGGTGACCGAGCTGTTCGTGAACCATGCCGACGGCTTCGCGCCCACGAGGCTGGACTTCGCGCCGCACGACACGGTGAAGCAGGACAAGCGCCTCAACGTGACCATCTACCGGCTCAGGACGCCGCTGGCGCCTGGCGCGTCGATGTCCTTCGACTTCACCCTCGACTACGCACCCAGGGGCTTCACCAACGACTCGGGCGAAACCTTCCTGGTGCACAACGGCACCTTCTTCAACAACCAGATGCTGCCCCAGTTCGGCTACCAGAGTCGGTTCCAGCTCACCGACCGCAATGACCGCAGGAAGTACGGCCTCAGGCTCGACGTGCCGCGCATGCCGCCGCTGGGCGACCAGGCCGCGCGCGCCAACACCTACATCAGCCACGACGCCGACTGGATCAGCTTCGACACCACGGTGTCGACGGCCGCCGACCAGATCGCGCTGGCGCCGGGCACGCTGCAGAAGGAGTGGGTGCAGGGCGATCGCCGCTACTTCCATTACGTGATGCAGCAGCCGATGCTGAACTTTTTCGCCTATCTTTCCGCGCGCTATGCCGTGAAGAGCGAAGAGGTCGGCGGGGTGAAGGTGTCGGTTTATCACGACCCCGCGCATGCCTTCAACGTGGACCGCATGCTGGAGAGCGCGCGCGATTCGCTTGCCTACTACGACAGCCACTACACGCCGTACCAGTTCAAGCAGCTGCGCATCCTGGAGTTCCCGGGCTACATGGCGTTCGCGCAGAGTTTCGCCAACACCATTCCGTTCTCCGAATCCATCGGATTCATCGCCGACCTGCGCGACAAGAGCCGCATCGACTACGTCTATGACGTCACCGCGCACGAGATCGCGCACCAGTGGTGGGCGCACCGGGTGATCGGCGCCGACATGCAGGGCTCGACCATGCTCAGCGAATCGCTGTCGCAGTACAGCTCGCTGATGGTGCTCAAGCACAAGTACGGCGCCGACCACATGCGCAAGTTCCTCAAGTACGAGCTGGACATGTACCTCACCGGACGCGCCACGGAGAAGGTGGCCGAGGAGCCGCTGGCCAAGGTGGAGAACCAGCCCTACATCCACTACCGCAAGGGCTCGCTGATCTTCTACGCGCTGCAGGACTACGTGGGTGAGGACAGGCTCGACGCCTTCCTCAAGCAGTTCCTCGTCGACTACGGCTTCCAGCAGCCGCCCTACGTGACCTCGAAGATCTTCGTCGACGCGCTGGGCAAGTACCTCGGCCCGACGTGGCAGCCGATGCTGGACGACTTCTTCTGGAAGATCACCCTGTTCGACAACCGCATGACCGACGCCACCGCGAAGAAACTGCCCGACGGCAAGTACGAGGTGACCATGAAGCTGCACGCCGGCAAGATCCACGTCGACGGCAAGGGCAAGGAAACCCGCGGGAAGATCGACTTCCCGATCGAGGTCGGCGTGTTCGCCGCGCCCGCAGGCGCCGGCATCGAAGGCAAGCCGCTGTACCTGGAGAAACGGATGATCGGTGACGGCGACAGCACCGTCACCGTCACCGTCGACAGCAAGCCCGCGGTGGCCGGCATCGACCCGTACAACAAGCTGATCGACAAGGTCTCCAGTGACAACCGGCGTGCGGTGACGCTGCAGTAGCGTCCGCGCTCAGTCCCGCGCGGACGCCGCCGCATCGCCCATCAGCCGGACATCCAGCGGCGCGGTCGGGATGCTGATCTGGCCGGCGTCGATCTGCCGCTTGATCGCACGCAGCAGGTCGGTTTGCGTGTTCCAGCCGTCGGCGCTCGAGGTCCAGCCGCGCACCACCAGGTTCACCGTCTGGCCGGCCAGGCTGTCGATCCACACGCCCGGCGCGGGGTCCTTCAGGACGCGCGCGTCCGCTTCGAGCAGGCGCACGATCCCTGCCATCACCTGGTCCGTATCGTCGCGATGGCCGATGCCGAGCTTGAGTTCGAAACGCCGCGTGCCGCGCCGGTTGAAATTGACGATGACGTCGCTGCCGATCTTCGCGTTCGGCAAGGTGGCCTCGCGGTTGTCCGGCAACAGAACAAGGGTATGCATCAGGTTGATGCTCTGCACCGTGCCTTCGGTGCCACCGGCACTGACGTAGTCACCGACGCGGAACGGCCGGAACACCACCAGCAGCACGCCCCACGCGAGGTTGCTCAGCGAGCCCTGCAGGGCCAGGCCGATCGCCAGCCCGCCGGCGCCGAGCGCCGCCACCAGCGGTGCCGAGGGCACGCCGGCCTTGGTCAGCGCCATCACGATCAGCACCGCCACCAGCACGCCGTAGATCAGGTTGCGCAGGAAACCGGCCAGCGTGACGTCGACCGCGGCGCGCTGCAGCGCGCGCTGGCTGAAATTGGCCAGCCGCGCCGCCAGCCAGATCCCGACCAGCAGGATCACCAGTGCCACCAGCAGGTTCAGCCCGGCCTGAATGACGCCCTCGGAAAGCGTGCTGCCCAGCAGTTGCTCCAGAAAATCGTGCATGACATCGACTCGTTGCGACAAGGCCGCGACAGCCTAGCAAATCGGCCATCAGGGAAACGCTTGCGACTCGTCGCGTCAGAGTTTGCGGTCGTCGATGTCGACCACGCGGCCATCCACGATCGTGACCACGGTGATGTGACCCTCGCGCCGATAGCGCCAGCGCTCGCCGCCGTCGGTGCGCTCCAGCACTTGCACGCGCCGGCGCGAGTGTCGCGCGCGATGCGGATGCACTTTCGAGGAGGGCTTGCCCAGCAGCTCGACCACCCGCTCCTGGCTGTCGCCAGCCACCAGCACCTGGCTGCCGACGCGCAAGGTGCTGGACGCCTGCGCGGCCGTGCCGAGGGCGAACCCGAGGACAACGATGAGAATCTTGCGCATGACCTGCTCCCTGGTCGGTGATGGGGGGTGTGCTCGCGCAGATCGGTCAGAAGCCTGCGCCCGGTTGCGCCAGATACTCCCGTTCCGCGGCCGTGCTGTCGCGGCCCAGCACGGCATTGCGATGCGGAAAGCGGCCGAAGCGCGCGATCACCTCGCGATGGCGCCGAGCATAGTCCAGGAATTCGGCAAAGCGGGCACGCCCCGCAACGGGCGCCTGCGCGTGCAGCGCCTCGAACAAGGTCACCGCGCGCTGCTGCAAGCCCATGTCCTCGGCGTGCTCCAGCGGCAGGTAGGCGAACACCCGCTGCAGCGGCGGCAGTGCCTGATCGAAACCGCCGGCCAGACCCGACAAGGCAATGCGCTGCGCCTTGACGTCGGCCGCCCAGGCCTGCGCATCGCCGCGATGGAGATTGCGCGGAAGCTGGTCGAGCAGGATCAGCAGCGCCAGCCAGTCAGCGGGGTTGCTGGCCCACGCATCGAGGCGCCCCTGCGCGGCGTCGTCGGCCGCTACGGCAAAGCGTCGACGGATCTGCTCGTCGAACGCGGCATCCTTCGCAAACCAGTGCGCGGCATGCGCCGGGTCGAACCAGAAATCAAGAACGTCCCGCGGTTGCACGGCCATGCGCACCTCGCCCGAAGCCTGCGATGAAGGGCGTCCATCTTCACGTGGCGACACGCGACGGGCAAGCCGGCGCGGCGATTCAATCCGCCGGCGCCGCCGCCGATGCGCCGGAGGTCGCGTCCACATGCAGCAGGTTCAACGGTTGGCCGTGCGCGTCTTGCAAGCCTTGCTGCAACCGCGCCAGGCGCTGGATCGACGGACACAGCGCCTCGATCTGCGGACGCAGCGCCTGCATGCGTTGCTGCAGGCGCGGCTGCAAGGTGGTGACCAATGAACCGGCGCGATCGCGCAGGTCTGCCGCGCTCTGCAGGTCGCCGGCCAGCGCCGCGTCGATCGCCTGCTGGCCGAGATCGCCGGCGACCAGCGGCATCAGGTCGGCGCTGACCTGATTGGCATACTGCTGAATCAGGTCGCCTTGCCAGTCGTGCGTGCTCTGGCTGCGCGCGATGCGCTGCTTCAGTTCGCTCGCGTGCGCGGCCAGCCGGCGGTCGAACTCGACCCGGGTCGCCGCCGCCAAGCCCAGCCCGGCCACTTCCTCGCGCAACGCCTGCGCCGCCATGTCCACGCCGTTCTGCGCCACCTGGCGGACCCGCGGCGCCAGCGCCTGCAGGTCGCGCTGGAACACGCTGAGCCGATCCTGCTGCGGCGGCGTCAACACCACCGCCACGCCATCCGTGCGCAGGCTGCCGTCGTGCAGCTCCACCCGCGTCGGCGCCGGCGTGGAGCGGTCGAACAGCACGCCTTGCGGCTGCAGGGTCACGTCATAGCTGCTGCTGGCGTGGCAGGTCGCCGCCAGGTCCTGCGCCTGCACGGGCATCGCCGCCAGCACGGCGGCAGCGATCACTGCTGAAAACAGGACGCGCATCGGCAATCTTCCTTAAACGACAACCTGCATGGATACCGAGCTACCCGCCAACCCGTGCTGAACGGAATACCGCGCCGCTCAGGCGCCTTCGCCAGCACGCCTCGCACGCCGCGGAACGGGTCAGCTGCCACCGAGCGGTGCAAGCAGGTGCAATGACATGTCGGCGAGCAGCGACCCATCCTCGGGCGTGGCATCCGGGCTCCCCGCGAGACGGCGCTTGTCGGCCCAGTCCGGCTCCTGCAGCGGGCCCGGGACGTAGGGCTGCCATTGGCCGTAATCCGCTTTCCGCGCAACTTTCGGCGCATGGAATCCATGGAGGGCGAAATCCACGGGGACGCGGGCCAGCCAATAAGGTTCGGCGGCATCCGGGCCCGTCGTGGGGACATGGAATGTGTAGCGTCGCAGGGCACGCAAGGCAGCATCCGCCAGCTTTTTCCGCCATGTCGCCATGTCCCTCTCGCTGGCACGAATGCGGAGATTCACCTGCTCCGCCGCCGCGTCGATGACCTTGCCGTCGCGGCCCACTTTCAGCAGCGCATACACCGTGCCGGATACGCCGGCGCTCGCCGCATCGGAAGGGTACGCGACCGACAACCGATGCTTGTACGTGAAGTCGTCCGCCGCGGCCTCGTGCCTGCCTTCGTCGTTCAAATGCCCGAACCAGCTGCTGGCCACGGCAAGGGCGTAGCCGCCATGACCCACCGGCTTCGCCACGACGCGCAGCCCCATCGGCGCCTTGGCTCCGACCGCCTTGCCGTCACGCGTCACCGGTTCGAACCTCCACGCCGGGACGGCCCTGGCAAGCAAGTCCTTCACCACCGGTGGCAGCTTGTCCGGGTGATCGACCGTGTATGTCACGACACTGCCGTCCGGCGCGACTTCGATCGTGCCGGTGACCAGCATGCTCGCCTGAACGCGGTCGCGCAGGTCGTCGCGCCCGTTCGCAATGGCCACGCCAGCCAACATCATGCAGCACAAGACAAGCATGCAGCGCTTCATTGTTTCTCCCCCTGGCTGTCGGGCAGCCTGTTCCGCCCGAAGATGCTTCCGTGGCTTTTGCGCAGCCGGACTTCTCAGCGCCGCGCGTGAAACTGCATGCGCACCGCCGGCGTGCCTAGCCGCCAGCTCAGCCACAGCAGCACCGGCACGGCGAGGCCTTTCAGCACCAGCGCCAGCAGGTAGCTGCGGCGCGCGTGCAGCACGGCTTGTTGCAGGGCGGCCTGGTCGTGCAGTTGGCCCAGGGCGTCGCGGCTGGCCTGCAGCAGCTGCGGCCATTGCGCCAGCATGGCGCCGCCGCTGGCCAGCATCCACAGCGCCAGCACCGCGGCGGCCACGCGCATCGCCGGGCGCGCCCAGGCCTGGCGCAGGATGCAGCCGGCGCACAGCACGATAAGCGTGAAAGCGGCCAGCAGGTAGGCGATATCCCAGGCCAGCAGCCGGTGCAGCGTGCGCAGGGCGGCGCTGTCGGCGGCGTAGGCGTGGCGCTGGCTCCACAGCAGTTGCGCGTGGCTGAGATACTGCACGCAACCGAACGCCGCCAGCAGCAGCAACAGCCACACCAGCACACGCCACAGCATGAACCGGCGACCGCGCGACAGCGGCTCCGCGCGCATCGCCACCGGCATCAGGAAGCCGCCTTCAGCGTGGCCAGATCGGCCAGCACCTGGGCGGAGTTCTTCTCCGGGTCGACGTCGGTGTAGACCTTGGCGATGTGGCCCTGCGGATCGATCAGGAAGGTGGTGCGCCTGGCGTAGTGCATGCCCATGCGCGAGGTAAGCACGCCATAGGCGGTGGCGACCGTGCGCTCGGCGTCGGACAGCAGCGGGAATGGCACGTGGTATTTCTCGGCGAACTCGGCGTGGGACTTGACGTCATCCAGGCTCACGCCGACCACGTCGGCACCGGCCTGGCGCAGCTTGGCGATGTCGTCGCGGAAAGTGCATACCTCGGTGGTGCAGCCGGGGGTGAAATCCTTGGGATAGAAGTACAGCACCAGCCAGTGGCCGTGGTAGTCGGCCGGGCTGCGCCAATGGCCGGCCTGGTCCTGCAGGCGAAACGCCGGGGCGGCCTGGCCGACCTGCGGGCCGGCGGCAAACACCGGAGCCGCGAATGCGCACAACAGCGACAGGATGACGAGGCGGGCGAGGCGGCGCATGGCGGTTTCTCCACGACGAAAAACGGGGCGACCTGCGCAGTGTAGCGCCGCTGAAAAGGCGAAGGCGCCCGACGGGCGCCCTCGCGGCTTTCCTGGCGGAAACGATCAGGGACGACTGATGGTGAACTTGCCCACCGAGACGCCCAGGTTGACGCCCTCGCCGGTACCGGCCAGCGCCAGCGAAACGGTGCCCTTGGTCAGCACCTGCGCCTGCGAGCTCTTCACCACGCCGGCCTCGGCGCCGGCCTGGGCGTAGTCGCCAAAGACATCGGCGATGCCGTGCACGTTGCTGATCTCGCCCTTGCCGTTGTTGATGCGGTACTTGCCCGCGGTGAGACCGCCGCCGACCACGGTGATCTTGACGTTGGCGTGCTGGCCGTTGTCACAGGTGACGCTGCCGGTGCCTTCGGCGTGCTTGTACAGCAACGACCAGCCGGACAGGTTGTAGACCATGTCGCATTTCACGCTGGCGTCGGCGGCATGGGCGTTGCCGGCCGGCAGCACGGTCATCGCGCCGGCGCAGGCCAGCACCAGGGCGGCCATTCCAAAGGTGGACTTGATCATGGACTTTGCTCCTTGTAATGCAGGGATGGAAGGCGGCACCGAACTCTGGCCACGGCGGCCGCCCGCTCGTTGCGCTGCGGCAACGACGTGCGAATCGTGTGCATCGCGGCGTGACAATCGCGTGCAGGGTCATGAACCACCGTTCATCTGCAGGCGCACTGCGGCGTGACGGTTGCCTCGCGGCGTGCGCTCGCCGTAGGGTGGGCCTCGCAGCGCAAGGAGATCGAGATGATCAAGTATTCCCTGGTGGGTTACGACGGCTCGGATGCGTCGCAACGGGCATTCCGGTTCGCGGTCGAGCTGGCCCGCTGCACCGGCGGCCGCGTGCGCGTGGTGTGGGTGCTGCAGGTCAGCGAAGGCGGCGCCGACGCCTGCGCGCTGATGATGGCCGACTCCGGCACCCAGCGTGCGCAGGAACTGCTGGCCGAACTGGCCACGATCGTGCCGGACTCGGCCCAGCTGGTGGACATCGAGCTGACCCACGGCAGCCCCGGCGACGTGCTGCTCAGCCAGGTCGACGAGCACGGCGTGGATCACATCGTGATCGGCCACACCGAACGCGGTGCACTGGCGCGCTGGCTGCTGGGCTCGGTTTCGGGCAACGTGCTGGCGCGCGCGCACGTGCCGGTGACGATCGTGCGCTGACGGCAGCGGTTTTCTCAGTGGTCGGCCGCCGGCGTCTCGCGCGGTTTGGCGTCGATCTGGCGCTGCGCCTCCTGCGCGATGTGCAGTTGCCTGACGTCGATCGGCCGGATCTGCGAGATCACGCAGGGCGCGTACGGCCCGCCGGTCAGCACCTTGTCGAAGCGGCTGAACACGGTGCCGGAACTGGAGGTAAGGCCGATCGCCTGCGTGAACGGCAGGTTCTGGCAGGGGCCGTCGAGGTCGAGCAGCCAGGCCTGACTCGGCCGGGTGTAGACCACCACCTGGTGGTCGCCGAGCGGCTCCCACGACCACAGGGTGAAGAAATGGAAACTGCGCACCGGCGCACCGGCCGCGCTGGCGTATGCCGCCTCGCGCTGCCGTTCGCGCTGCGCCAGGGGCACGCTGGAGCAGGCGGCCAGCACGGCAACCAGCGCGAAAACGAGGCAGGAACGAACAGTGGACATGGCGAATCCTCCACGGAAAGACATCACGGACAACGCGCCAACCCGCGGTGACGTGTACCGCGCGACGCTCAGCGCTTGCCCGCCTTGCGCACCGGCTGCCACCTGGCAGGGTCGAAACCGCCGACTTCGTAGACCAGGTGACGATCCCTGGTGCCCTCCACCTGGGTGACGTCCAGCTGCAGCTTGCGGGTCTTCTCCAGCAGCGCGATGAAGGCCTTGTCGTCGCGGATCATCAGCGCCGGTTCGCCGCCGTCGGGGGCGAATGCCTTGATCCGCACCGGCTTGCCGTCGGCCTGGCCGGTGATGGTGCAGTTGCCGCGGCACACGAAGCCGGGCTTGCTGCCATAGAGGAAGGCACTCTGGCCCCAGCTGGTATGCCGGCGCAGCACCAGCCGCACCGGCTCGCCGTCGTCGCCCTGGCTGTAGATGCTGGCGGTCGATTGCGTGCCGCCGGCCATCGGCGCGACCTGGTAGGTCCACAGCGCGGCCAGCCGGTTCTTTTCGCTGTTTTCCTTGTAGCGCTTCTCGATCGCGGGCAACGTCTGCATCACTTCCTTCGCCGCATCGCTGTGCGGGAAGCGTTGCACGATGTCCTTGCCCATCGTCACCACCATCTCGTCGTTGTGCAGTTTCAGCAATTGGCGATAGGTGTCGAGGTTGCGCGCCGCGGTGGCGGCGTCGGCTGCGGCTTTCTGCTGCTGCGCGGTGAGCTCGGGCGTGCCCGGGCCTTGCGAACAGCCGGCGAGCAGCACGGCGCAGAAAGCCAGCGGGGCACAACGGAGCAGGACGCGATTCATCGACGGCATACCAGGCGAAGGGCAGCGGCTAGCTTGGAACGATCCGCGGTCGCGGTGCAACCGCGCGGGATGCTTTCAGCTCTCGCTGGCCATGATCGAATCGACGTGCTCCACCCGCCTGATCCGATCCAGCCATACCCGCTGGTGCCACGTCGGAACATCCGGGCGCTCCAGCTGCACCTCGGCGTTGATGCCTTCGCGGCCCTGCGGGTCGCGAAACACCTGCACGCTGGGCCGCATGCTGACCACGCCGTCGCAACTGCTGCCATCGCTCAGCAACAGCACCACGTGGCCATTGGCAGGCAGCTGGTGCACCAGTGCCTCCAGTCGATCGATGTCGTCCTCGCGGACGAGGACGCTGGGTGCGTTTTGGCCCATGCGACAGCCCTCACTGACCAGTGGAAGCCCGACCCTATCCGCGTCCGCGGCAAGGGCGCGTCAACGAAGCGCGCCCGGGGACGGGAACGGATATGCTGCCAGCCCGCGAGAACCCATGGAGCCGTCCCGTTGATCACCACGTCGCCCAGCGAATTCCTGCACGCCTTCGCCACACTCGCGCCACGGGACGGCGCCGCCGCCACGGCGCGCGCCGCCTATCTGGTGGCCCCGGCAGAGTTCGCCCTGGCGGCGGAATCGGCACGCGACAACCGCTACATGGACATGAACCTGGCGGTCGACCCGCTCAAGGCGCTGGCCCAGCACGGAGCGCTGGCGCAGGCACTGCGCGCGGATCTGCCGGTGATCACCTTCCCCGGCGATCCGGCAACCCCTGACGCGGTGTTCCCCAACAATGTGTTCGCCACCGCGCCGGGGCGGCTGATCGTCGGCCGCATGCGCCATCCGGTGCGCCAGCGCGAGGCCGAACGCCACGACATCCGCGCCTTCTTCGGCGAGGTGCTGGGCTATGACGAGATCGACCTGTCCGGCTGCGAGGGCCTGGTCGCCGAACTGACCGGCTCGCTGGTCATCGACCGCGCCCGCGGCGTCGGCTACTGCGGCCTCAGCGAACGCTGCGACATGGCTGGCGCGCAAGCCATGCACAAGGCTTTCGACTTGCGCCTGACCTACTGTTTCGAGCTGGCCGACGCCGAATACCACACCAACGTGTTGCTGACTCTGCTCGCCAGCCGCGCGGCGATCATCGCGGCCGATGGCTTCCGCGATCCGGCCGCGGCACAGGCGATCGCCACGGCGTATGGCGATCGCGCGATCTGGCTGACGCCGGCACAGAAGCAGGCGTTCGCCGGCAACGCCATCACGCTCTCCGACGAGCGCGTGTGGAT